>CAXUIU010000052.1:0-9199 GCA_964250955.1 uncultured Chthoniobacterales bacterium
AATCAGAAAAGAACTTGAGCCTGAAAGTTTTCTCTACCGATTGCTTAGTGCCGAAGAGGAGGGGCGATTAACGGCAGCCAAATCGTGAACGTCGCACCCTGACCACGACCGGGGCTGGCTACCCGGATGATGCCCTCGTGCGCATCCACGGTGGCCTTGGCAATGGCGAGACCGAGACCGAGCCCTCCGAACTGACGAGTGATCGATGGATCGGCCTGCTCGAACGGATGGAAGATGCGTGCGAGCACCTCCGCATCCATGCCGATGCCGGTGTCAACCACCGCGATGACGACTCCGTCGGACTCGTTGTAGGAACGCAGGCTGATGGCCCCACCTTCCGGGGTAAACTTGGATGCGTTTTTTAGCAGGTTCCACATCGCCTGTTGGAGCCGCGCGAAATCCCCGCTGATGTGGTGCGCCGCAGCGTCGAGCGCCAATGTCAGAGGTTGCCGTTTCCTCTCCAAGTCGGGTGCGCTGATCTCCACGGCCCGCATCGCCGCCTGGTGCAGGTCCATGTCCTCACGCACGATCTCCATCTTGCCGTGCGAAATGCGCGTCACATCCAGCAGATCGTCGATGAAGCGCGCCTCCAGTTGCACGTTGCGCTCGATCATCGCGTGGGCGCGTTTGACGCTCTCGGGCAGGTCGGTCTTCCGGGCCAGGTTGCTCAGGGCCATGAAGACCGGCGTCAGCGGCGTGCGCAACTCGTGGGAGAGCACGGCGAGGAAGTGGTCCTTGGCCTCGCCGGCGGCCTCCAGTTCGGCGCGGACGCGTTCGTTCTGTTGCAACGCCTCCATGAGTTGCTGGCGGTGCGTTTCGGCGGCCTCCGTGGCCTGCCGACGTTCGGTGACATCGGAGAAGAAGATCGCCACGCGCTGGCTGTCCGCGTCCCCCATGCGCGAGGCGGCGACCGAGAGCCAGCAGTCTTGCGCACCGAGCCGGGCCTCGAAATACGTCGGTCCTCCCGTGTCTAGCACTTCCGTGTATTTGTCCAGCCACACCGGCTCGATGCGGGGCATCAGTTCGAGCATCGTGTGCCCGATCGGATTGGGGTGGCCCATCTGCCGACGGTACGCCGGGTTCGCCTCCACGATCCGATAATCGACCACCCGCCCGGCCTCGTCGCGGATCGCCTCCTTGACCACGAACGCCTCCGCCATGGAGTCAAAGAGCTTGCGGAAGCGTTCTTCGCTGACCCGCAAGGCTTCCGACGTGGCGTTAGCCTGCGTCAGATCGCGCATGACCTTGACGAAGCCGATGAGCTTGCCCGTGTCCTCGCGCAGCGGCACCACCACGCCGGAGCCGTAGAACTGCGAGCCGTCCTTGCGGACGTGGAAACGCTCGTTCTCGAAACGGCCGACCCGCGTGGCGACTTCCACTTCCAGCTCCACCGCATCGTCAGCACGATCTTCGGGAGTGTAGATCACGTCGGCGAGTTGGCCGACAATCTGCGCTTCCGTGTAGCCGAGCATGATCTGCGCGCCCGGACTCCAACTGGTCACACGGCGTTCCAGGTCGGTTGAGAAGATCGCGTAATCCGTGGCGCTGTTGACGACCAGTCGTAGCTGTTCCTCGGATTTGCGGCTTTCGTGCTCCAGGCGCTTACGCTCGGTGATGTCTACGAACGTCAACACGATGCCCGCGATCCGGTCGTCCACCGTCCGGTAGGGCAACAGCCGCGCGAGGAAATAGCCGGCGTCCATCTTGCCGACCTCACGTTCGATGGGCACCAAGCGGTTGAGCACTCGCTCGGCGTCCTCTTCCAGTTCGGGATATTCGAGCCGGTGGCGCAGGTCGCTGAGGCGGCGGCCAAGGTCGCTCGGAATCAGGTTGAAAAGCGCGGTGGCCGTCGGCGTGTAGCGGGTGATACGCAGGTCCCGGTCTAAAAAGACCGTCGCAATCGCCGTGGCGTTGATCAGGTTGTGCAGGTCGCTGTTGGCCTGCCCGACTTCCTCCACCTTGGTCTTGAGTTCCTGGTTGACCGTCATCAACTCCTCGTTGATGGACTGAAGCTCCTCGCGGCTGGTCTCTAGTTCCTCGGAGGCGCTCCGCAGCTCCTCGTTCATGGCCTGGAGTTCCTCCGAGCCGGCTTTCTGCTCCTCGGTGGAAGATTCGTGCTGCTCGACCACGTCGCGCAGGTGCGCTTTGAGCGTCTCCAGTTCGCGTTCGAGTTGTTGGGCGATAGGATCGTCCGCCAAGGCTGCCGGGCGCGCTCCGATCAACGGTGCGTGGGCAGTGAAGACCACTAGGAAGTGACCCGGCGCGAGATCGTGGGCCGGCGACACGCGGATGTCCACGGCACGCGACTGGCCATCGAGTTCGAGGGGCACGTTGAGCGATTCGGCCGCCTCGCCAGACTGTGTGGCGCGGTAGAACGCGGCGCGCATTTCAAGACGCAACATCGGGTGGACGGCTCGCATCAGGTTGCGCGTCAGTTCCCCGACGCCGAATTGCAGGTACTGGCCCGCCATGCCGGAAAGGTGCACGATGTCGTGCTGCACATCGACCAGCAGGGAAGGCGGCCCGAGATGTTCCAGCGCACGCATGTGCATCTCGTTGGAGAGCGCCTTGGAGGCGGCATCCAGGCCGGTCTCGGCCCACAAAGGGGATGGCTCCGGTGTCGCCACGGCGTGCGGCGGTACAACGGGCCGCTCAGTTTGCCGCGACTGCTCCTGGAACGAACGTGCGAGCGTGCTTGTGCCCACCGGCACCGGCAGCCCCATGCGCAACGCCTGCCGCCGCGCGAAAAGCCGGTGCGGCTTGTCCAGCGCGACGAAGAGTTCGCTGCCGTCCGCCACCGTCTCGGACGTACCGAGGAACAGCCGCCCTTCCGGCCGCAGCGCGAAATGGAAGATCTCCAAGGCGCGTTTCTGCGCCGGGAGGTTCAGGTAGATAAGCAGGTTGCGGCAGGTCACCAGGTCCAGCCGCGAAAAGGGCGAGTCTCGCAGCAGATCGTGCTGGGCGAAGAGCACGGTCTCGCGCAGGTCCACCCGCACGCGGTAACCGCGCGGCTCCTTGATGAAGAACCGCCGCAACCGCTCCTCGCTCACGTCGGTGGTGATGGCGTCGGGGTACACGCCGTCGCGCGCCCGCTTGACGACTTCTTCGTCCAGATCGGTGGCGAAGACCTGCAAGCGCGGCGGTGCGTCCAGGGTGCGAGCATGCTCGGCGAGCAACATGGCCACGCTGTAAGCCTCCTCGCCCGTGGCGCACGCCGCGCACCAGACGCGCACGGCGTCGTTGGGCCCCTTGTCACGGAAGAGATACGGGATGTGCGCTTCCAGCGCGGCGAACGCCTCGCGGTCGCGGAAGAAGTTCGTCACCGAGATGAGCAGGTCCTGCAACAGCGCGCCGGTCTCGCCGGGATGCGTGCGCAGGAAGTCGAG
This sequence comes from uncultured Chthoniobacterales bacterium, assembly GCA_964250955.1. Classification (GTDB taxonomy): domain Bacteria; phylum Verrucomicrobiota; class Verrucomicrobiia; order Chthoniobacterales; family SZAS-18; genus CAHJWO01. The sequence continues at coordinate 3,387 of CAXUIU010000052.1, forward strand.
GTAGGCGGGCAGATCGTCCACCTCGTTGACCTGCATGCGCCGGGCGATCCGGCGCAGGATAGTCGCGCGCTTGTAGTAGGTGAAGTCGTGGCCCGTCCGTCCCCGCAGGAAGACGAGCACGTCACGCAACGCCGCCTCGGCCTTGTCGGGCGTCTGGGGAACAGGCTCCGCTGGCTGCGGACCGTCCTCTGGCGGCAGCTTGAGCCGCCGCTCGCGCCGCACGTATTCGAGCAGTCGCGCGGGCATGTCAGCGACCTTGAGCACCCAATCCACCATCCCGGTGTCGATGGCCTCGCGGGGCATGGAGTTGTGCTCGGCTTCCTCGGGGTCCTGGGCAATCGTCAGGCCGCCGCGCTCCTTGACGCGCTTGATCCCGATGGCTCCGTCGCCGTCCGCGCCCGAGAGCACGATGGCAACGGCGTGTGGACCGTGCGTATCGGCCAGCGTGCGGAAGAACACATCGACGGCCACGCGCTTGCCGCGTTCGGGCTCCAGGTGGGTCAGCCGCAAGTGGCCGTCCACCGCCGACAGGTGCTTGCCGGGCGGGATGACGTAGACGTAATCGGCCTGTAACTTCATCCCGTCCTTCGCCTGCATCACGGGCATCGTCGTCGCCCGCCCGAGCACAGAGGCAAGCATGCTCTCGTGTTCGGGTGAGAGGTGCACGACGACTACGAACACCACACCAGAGTCCACCGGCGCGGCCTTGAAGAATTCCCTCAACGCCTGGATACCGCCCGCCGAGCCGCCCAGTCCGACCACGGGTGTCAGTCGGTAGCCGCGCGACGGCACGATGTTGTCGAACTCCATGCCGAGGGTGGTTTCGGCGAAATCCGGCGAGAGCGCGGGCAGTCCGGCGGCCTCGGCGTCGCGTGAGTCGCTGCTGTCCTGGTTCGCGGAGTCCACGGTGTCATCCGCGGGGAGGGAAGGCGGAAAATCATCTGTGGCCATGACGGTCAGCATACTTTCGCCCAGGGGAAACGGCGAGAAGCAAAAGCGGCTCATGACTTGGCGGCCAAGGAGCGTTCCACCACTTCGAGGAAGGTGGGCAGCACCAGAGGTTTGGTCAGGTAAGCCTTTGCCCCGAGCGCCCGAAGCCGCTGAGCTTGAGCCGGAGTGGCGTCGGCGCTCACCATAAGCACCGGGATCTCGCGCGTGCGCTCGTCTGCCTTGAGCGCCTGCAGCAAGGCATCCCCGGGCAAATCGGGCAGGTGCAGGTCGAGCAGGATCAAATCCGGTCGTTGCTCGCGGGCCATCGCCAAGCCGGCACGACCCTGCGTTGCGCTGAGCAGATTCACCTCACAGTGTTGTGAGAAGACCTCCTGGATCAACTTCAGGTTCGATAAATTGTCTTCGATGTAGAGGATCGTGCGGGCGGCTGACTTGATCTCCGCGGGCGGTAGGACAGCAGGAGCAACGGCGGGGACGGTAATTGCCGGGCGGGCCGGCGCAGCTGCCACAGGGAGCGTAAATGAGAAGGTACTGCCTTCGCCCACCACGCTCTGCACCTCCAGGTGCCCGCCGAGGGCTTCCACGAGCCGTTGCGAGATCGTCAGGCCGATGCCAGTGCCTTCGGTGATGTGTTCCGACACGTTCAGGCGCTCGAAGGGCACGAAGAGCTTCGGAAAGTCTTCCGCGCGGATGCCGCGTCCGGTGTCCCGCACGCTCAGGCGCAGAAATCCATCGGATTCGGCTGGCTCGCAAGACAGTTCAACCCGCCCGGTCGGATGATTGTACTTGATGGCATTGGAGAGCAGGTTGAGCAACACTTGCTTGAGCCTTTGCCGGTCCGTCCACACAGTGGCGTCCTGCGCCGTCCGTACAGCCTCCAAGGTGTGCAGAGTGACCCCATGCTGGACCGCCAGCGGATGCACGAGCGCCACCACTTCGCTGAGGGTGGGGATCACGCCTACTGACTCGAAGGAGAACTCCATCTTGCCAGCTTCGATGCGGCTGACATCAAGTACCTCGTTGATGAGGTCAAGGAGGTGGCGTCCTCCGTGCAGCACGTGCCCGACACTTTCACGCTGCTGTGGACTGAGATGGCCCATTTCGAGCAACTGGCCGAAACCGAGGATGGCGTTGAGCGGCGTGCGCAGTTCGTGGCTCATGCGAGAGAGAAATTCACTCTTTGCCGCGTCCGCCCGCTGGGCCTCATCGCGGGTTTGCTCCAGCGTCATCTGCACCCGCTTGCTCTCTGTGGTCTCGCGTTGAACGGACACCCAATGACTGCACCCGCCGGTCGCGTTGAAGACCGGGACGATGTTCAGCTCCACCCAGAACTCGCTGCCGTCCTTTCGGTAGTTGAGCAGTTCGATGCGGATCGGCTCGTGCTCCTCGAGCGCCTCACGGATCTTTGCCCGGGCGGCCGGGTCGGTCTTCGGACCCTGGAACATGCGTGGATTTTTGCCGAGCACCTCTTCTTCGGTATGTCCCGTCATCCGGGTAAACGCTTGGTTGGCGTAGAGGATGCGAGGCCCGGGTTCCTCCATGTTTTCCGCCTCGGTGACCAGGATGGCATCGTTGGCGTGCTCAACCGAACTTTCCAGCATCCGTAGACGATCCTCGGAAGCCTTGCGTGCGGTGATGTCTAGCGCCACACCGTCCCAGAAAAGATCCCCATTGGCGCCTCGCTCGGGCTGTGCAGAAATCTGGAGCCAGCGGGTGATGCCCGAAGGCAGGATGTGGCGTCCCTCCCAAGACAACGGTTCGAGCGTAGCCGCCGCGGTAGCCACGGCTGACTGACGCGTTGGCTCGTCTTCCGGATGTACCAGCCGGAAGTACTCGCCCGCGTCGCGCAAAATGGCCTCCGATTCTAACTCCAAGAGGTCGTGGCAGGCATCGCTGACAAAGAGAAATTCTGCTTCCCCCTGCGCTCGGTGCACAAACTGGAAGACCAGCCCGGGTGTATTTCCGATGATGCGTTGGTATCTTACCTGCACAAGTTGCGAGGCACAAGCGGTTTGCTCGTACACGGCGAGTTCCTGGCGCAGGCTTTGCTCGGTTGAATGCGCCCTGATGGCTGCCACGGCAACCGATGCCAGACTGGTCAGAATGGCGATCTGGTCGGATCCAAACTCACGTGGCTTTGTGTCGAGCAGGCACAGCGATCCCAGCCGGACTCCTTCGTGTGTGAGCAAAGGCACGCCAGCGCAGAAGCGAACGTGTGGTGGACCTACTACCGACGGGGCCTCACCTAGACGCGAATCCAGTTGGGTGTTGGGTATCACACACGGACCCTCCTCCATGGCCACGCGTGCATAAGACGTGAGATCGCAACACGTTTCACTTGATCCTGTTCTGCGCTGGGATTGAAACCATCGGTGCTCCCCATCGATCAACGAGATCAACGCGAAGGGAACATCGAACAGTTGGGCAGCCAATGCCGCGATTCGGTCGAGTTCGACCCCGGCAGAAGTGCTCGATGGGGAGAGCACCCCCGATGCCTTGGGATGGACAGCATTGTCAGAGGGCAGAAAAGATGGCATCTCTTCTCATTACGCAGGAACAAAATTGTTTGTTGGCAGGGAGCGCGTCCTTTCGCTCAAATCAGAAACGACTCGGACCAAAAAATCAGCAATTGCCTGATAGCAATCATGGCCGAATTTCTGAAGGTGGTAACTAAGTTCGTGTTGTTCCAGTCGGTGTGTCGCCTGCTGTTTCCCGGCAGTTCGATACGATGAACTAGCCAAGACGACAAGCCTTGCATGGTCAGGACGATACACCTTCAGACTCACCGAACTCTGTTTCCTCCTATGAAAAAGATTTTTGTCATCGACGACCATCCCATCATCCAACAGGGATTGGCTCAACTCTTCGGGGCGGAAACAAACCTGCAACTGTGTGGTGGTTTCGTCGGCGTGAAGGAAGCCTTGGAGAACGTCCGGAAGGCGCAGCCTGATTTGGTGGTGCTGGACCTGTACCTTGACGGGTTGAAGGGGCTGGAACTCATCAAGGATCTACGTGCCTTCTTTCCCGACCTACCCGTGCTGGTTTTCTCCATGCACGACGAACTGGTCTACGCCGAACGCGCTTTGCGCGCCGGGGCGCGGGGCTACGTGATGAAGATGGCACCAGCCGCGCAGATCCTTGATGCCGTCTACCGTTTGCTTCGTGGTGAAGTGTACGTCAGCGAGGCGATGACCAAACGCGCGGTTACCTATCTGTTTGCTACACCGACGGCGTCGGACCTAGCAGGGGAGGGTTTGGTGGAAACGCTGAGCGACCGTGAACTTCAGGTACTTCGTCAGATCGGTCAGGGTAAAAATACCCGGACGGTTGCCGAGGAGTTACACATCAGCATTAAGACCGTGCATACGCATCGCATGCATCTGAGAGAAAAACTCCGTCTGCCTGACTCGCAATCGGTCCTACGCTTCGCCATTGAATGGGCGCGGCAAGGTGATTTCCCAAAGTCACATCTGCTGCAAGAACAAATCTCGTAGTCCACGGCGACATGGCGGTGGCACGAACCGCTTTTGGAGTGTGGCCGTGACCGTCGTTCTAGTTGGTTGTCTTCCCAGTAGATTGCATCTGTTTCGTCACGGGCGCGGGTCCCGATCAGCTCGCGCTGCCCTTCCGTGCCGCACCGCAAAGCCTCCAAAAGCCTCCGAAACGCCGTCTCACGGTAGGCTGAATCGCCATTGCTGGAGCGCACTGGCATGCTGAGGAGCTAAATCGCAGGGTTTGTGCTACTAACCCATCCAAATGTGCTATCGTTGGGCACCGCTCTGAATAATCAGACGGCAGCCAACCGGCCAACCGGCCCTGGTCGCCCGTCCTTCACCTTCCCAGCGTGACCGCCCCATCGAAGAAAAAGACCCACCGGCAGCAAGGGGCCGTCTGCGCATCTTCTTGGTAGAGCGCGACCCGCACAACCGGGCAATGCTCGTGTTCTACCTCGTGCATCTCGGCCACTGGGTAGAGTCCGTCAGTGGAATCGGTACGGCGTTGGCTCGCGCCCCCTACGATGGCTTCGATGTGCTGCTCACCGGCATCTGGCGGCTTGACGCGAACGGCTGGAGCTTGCTGACCGAACTGCGAAAACGCGGCGAGTTGCCCCGTCGGGTAATCACCATGAGTTCGATGCAAATGCATCAAGGCCGAGCGTTGAGCCAGGCGGCGGGTTGTCACGCCCACTTGGCGCGACCTTTCCCGCTAACCGAGTTGGAAGCAGCTCTCAATTAGCCGAAAAGTTTTTCTTCAAACTGTGCTTCCTATTGGGAACACAGATGTTTACAAGCTTGGCTGCATTGCGCGGTCAGCCGAAGTAGGACGAGAAAAGTCGAGAATCGTCTTCCCAGCTGGTGCCGGTGAGATCGAAGCAACTGTCAACACATCTACTGATCGCTCTCTGATGAAGGGGGAGACTGCTTGAAAGAAGGGGTGTTGTTCCGATAACATTGGATGGTGAGCCGGGTCGGTAGGCAAATGCCTTGGAAGCTCATAGGCAAAGCATCGAGGAAATAGACAGAGGTTCGCCGATTTCTCTTCCGCTGACTCGCAGCGCTGCATTGTTCCAACCACCCGGCGCTCAACTAACGATCACGGTTACACATGATACCTCGCTGCTCTTTTCTTCTTGTTATCACAGCCACCTTCTGCCTTGCGCTCACGGGATGTTCTAGCACGCGCGAAGGCAGCCAGGCCAGTCAAGGCGATCGGTTCCAACACAGCGGTGGCACGCCGACAAATCCAAATGCGGACTCAGGTGGTCAGGGTCAACCTACTTCCCGTTCCACCGGAGCGAATACACGCACGAACTAAAAGGCGAGCTAGACAGAACGTGAGCCACTCACCCAAGCGCATGCTGA
>CAXUIU010000052.1:9299-13555 GCA_964250955.1 uncultured Chthoniobacterales bacterium
AACGCGTTATAGACACTTCATTCATTGTCCGTGATCTCCTTTCTTCTCTGGTCCGCTCTTGGTTTTGGTTTGGCAATCATCTACGCGTCTTTTTTCGAGTGGCTGCTCCACCGCTATGTGATGCACCGTCCGTTGGGCAGCTTCGCCTACGCTTTTCGCGCACATACTCTGACCCATCACCGCATCTTCAAAGCGGATGAATCTTATCACCTGCACGATCCCAAGGACGCCCACACCATCCCGATGGCTTGGTGGAATGGCCCAGTGTTGATCGCGCTCATGCTTTTGCCCTTCATCGGTGCAGGCTGGGCACTCGGTTCCTCGGCGGTAACGTGGGGAGCCGCAGTAGCGGTTTCCATTTACTATAGCGTCTACGAGACTTTGCATTGGTGTATGCACCAACCTGGGGGCCGTTCCGTCGAGCGCACCGGCTTGTTTTTTCGGCTGAACGGCCATCACCTTCTTCACCACCGCTACATGCGTAAGAACTTCAACGTGGTCCTGCCCTTGGCCGACCTATGTCTCGGTACGTTGTTGCTACGCTCCAAAGTGCGTTTTGCCCAAGCAACGGGAGCCCCCGTGCCCAACGTGCAACCTCACGACGCCACCTCGTCCGTCACGAGAGGCGCACACACCTTGCCAGAAACGGGTGCGGCCGCTTGATCGGTTCACCGCTCCTACTGGTTGCCGACAGCAGTGACTTTGCCTCCATCCAGGCGTACGCTCCGCAGGATGCGACCACCAACCCGAGTCTGATTCTCGTCGCCGCCGGCATTGAGCGCTACACGATCTGCTCGACCGAGCCGTGGCCGACTTCCGCCATTCGAATCTGCGCGGAGCTGCGCTCATCGAGAAGATCACTGACCGTTTGCTCGTCCTCTTTGGTATGGAGATCCTCAAGATCGTGCCCGGTCGCGTGTCCACCGAGACAGACGCCCGGCTCGCCTTCGACTATGACGGCTTGGTCTAAAAAGGCCAAGAACTCATCGCTGGCTACGAGGAACATGGCATTCCCCGTGAGTGGGTCGCGGCGAACGCAAAGCTGAGACATTACTCTCCTACGCCGCTTGGATTGTCGCCAATCGATCATCCAAGCAATCGCGCACGTTGACGAGCATTTGCGCGGAGCGGTAAGGTTTTTCGAGGAAGTAGATGCCGTGGCCACCGGCAAAGCGCGGATCGGCCAAGTCCAGGCTGTAGCCGCTCGTATGTCTAACCGCATTTGGTTGACACAAAACCTGCCATGTTAAGATAAGCCGACAACAAAGGCGTTCGCCCTGGCGTCCATCCGCAACACAAGTCACGCGAAAAGGCATCCCACCACGGGGGAGATTTCGCAGCACAGAGCCAACGCAGGCGTCAATCCTCCTTTGTTGGTTGCTTGGTTTCCGGATCGAACAAACGCAGTGCCTCCACCATTTCGCGTGCTTGTTCCCAAGGGATGGAGAAGCTGAGGGCTGGAACATTGTCCCCAGGCTTTTCTTTGCCCGTGCGACAGTCAAGCATCAGCACCACGCCTTCGGGATGCCCCTGCACTTCGTGGTGGATGATCTCGTAGGTTTCGCTCATGGCTCGGATAAACCCAAGGTCACTTTGCTAGCGCGATCTCCACGCGACGGTTCATCTCACGGGCTTGCGGACTGGAGTTATCCGTGACCGGATAAGCTTCCCCGAAGTTCGCCGTGGTGATGCGGGTGGCATCAATGCCGGCACCGGTCAGACTACTTTTCACCGTGTCTACACGTTTCTGGGTAAGTTGCTTGTTTACGTCAGCGGAACCAGAGTTGTCGGTGTAGCCGGTCAGAGAAACCTGTGCAGACGGGTTCGCCTGAAGATAGGCGACGACGGCATTCAGCGTGCTAATGGCCGCAGCGTTGGGCGTCGTGGTGTTCACGTCGAAGTTCAGCACCGCTTTCCCTGCGTCGTTGCCGGTGGTATTGACGGTGAAAGGATTCGCCGTGGCGATGCTGGCTCCACGGCCCGCAGCGGTTGCAGTGGGTGCGGGCGTAACAGGAGGAGGAGTGACCTCGGCGGTACGATCTGCATCACGATGGTGGCAGAAAGGCAGAAGCAGCAAGGGAATAAGCAGCAGGAGCAAATACCACAAGGGATTGAAGCTGCGGCGTTGGGTGCTGCCGGTGATGGGTACAGCGGCGGTGTCGTCCGCGTTGCGGCGGTTGGGATCGTTGGTCATGGTTGTTGAGGTTGTTTCGAGCGTTCTTAAATTGAGAGGATGGCTGGATGCCGGTAGAAAAATGGGGACGGACGAAGGTTGGTTCGTCCGTCCCCACAAGGGAGTTTAGAGGTGTGACAGGTCGTGTTAGCCGCGGACTGCGTGCGGCGTCATCGTGCTGGTTTCAACCGAGTCGCGCGGCGTGGCGCTACGGCCACCGATGGCGGCGGCGATGGCACCGAGCAGCAGCGCGAGCGAAGCGGCCAACCCACCTTTGGCTGCACCCTTGCGGGCAGCTTCAGCGGTGGCCAAGCCCTTTTCCTTGGCTTCTTCCTTGAATTGCTGGGCTTTGGCCTTCGCTTGCTCGTAGGTCTGCTGATAGTTGTTGACGATCTGCTCGGCTTCCGGGCGGCTCTTGCCCGTGCGGCTCATGATCACGTTGACCAGCGCCTCGCGGTTCTTCGCCTGGTCGGCCACGTCCTGGTTCTGGCCGAAGACTTTGTTGACTAAGCCTTTGATGTCCGTGTTTGCAGCGTTGGGGTCCTGCGCGGCGTTTTGGGCCGTGCTCTGTGCTTGGCCTGCCGCGTTCTGCGCACGGTTTTGGAGGTTCTCAGGCTGCAAGGCCGGCATGCCGGTCTGGCGCAGGAGTTGGTCCACCTGACCTTGGATGTCAGAGGTGTCGAAGCCACTGGCATTGAGCTTGTCTTTTGCAGAGTCAATCAGCCCCGGAGCCGCATTGCTGGCGGCGGAGGTAGCTTTGGACACTACAGAAGACACGAGGCTGCCTGCCCCTCCGATTAGGCTGCCCAGGCCGCTGGTCAGCAGGTAGAAGCCGAGCAGGCTGGTCAACCCGAAGGTCACCAAGCCGTGCAGCATGGAATCCTGTTGGCGGGGCATCCCAGCCAGTCGCCCGGCGACGTAGCCACCGGTGAAGAGCGAGATCAACACGCTGAGCAGCGTCCAGATGGCCGCGCCGAAGCCGAGGCCGCCCACAGGGTTGTCGCTGTAGGGGTTCGCCGCGCTCGCGCCGAGGCCGAGACCTAGGAGCGAGAAGGCGAGTTGTGATGCCAGCGCCATCACGGCACCGGCGAAGATCGCTCCCCACGAGATACGGGTGTGTGCGTGACCGTGAGAAGACACGGGTACCGCCGTTTCCAGCGTGTGGTGGGTGTGCACCGGAGCCGTGACGGTCTCACGGTACGATGTTGTGTCTGCGGGGCCACCGTTGGTGGATGCCGCGGGTCGAATGGGATCGTTGTTAGCCATGATTAGAATGGAGTAAGTTGTGCGGGTGGTAGTTGGTCAGCGATCAGCGGTCCTTCGACTGGCCGGGTTTCACTTCGGTTTTGCCGTCGCGGATGACCTCTACGTCTTCCTTGCGAACGGTGTCGCTCACCGTCTGAGTTTCGGAGGTTGAAGTTTTATTAAGGCGCACGGCACCGGTGACATGCGCTTCCTTGGACACAACGGCTTCCTCGCGTGTCAGCGGCACGTCGATAGTCTCCTCCTGGAAGGAACCAGTCGTGCTCGTGTTGCGCATGTCACCAACGGCTACGCGCTCGATGGTCACGTCGTCATGGTGCAACTCGACGGGCACGTTGACCTGCTCGCTGTGGACCGTCTTGCGGAGTTGCACATTGCCGCCGGACACCTCGCGCTTGCCGACGAGTAGTCGCTCCTCGTGCAGGATGATCTGAATCTCCTTGGCCGCCTTGTCGTAAGCGGCACTGGTAGCGAGTTGCGCCTTGTCCCAGCCCACGCTGGTGCTGTCCTTGGCTTTTTCGTAGGCACCTTTGAGGGTGTCTTTCACGTCGGCGAATGTCTTTGATGCGCCGTGTTCCTGTGCGCCCGTGTAGCCCGTGTGGTAAGCCGCACGGTACTCGTCGTGGCTGCCGCCCTCAGCGGCGTATGGCTGCGAGGCATGGTTCTCCTGCCAATAAGCGGCGTGAGCCTCGGGATCGATGGTGGCGGGAACGGCGGCGGTATTGCTGGGATCTTGGTCGGTGTTTTTCATAGAGTTCGTGGCTTGAGTGTGGTTAAAGACAGGTGGGACGGCGGGTTAAGCGGCTGGTTTTGCCATCAC
>CAXUIU010000052.1:13565-14920 GCA_964250955.1 uncultured Chthoniobacterales bacterium
GTGATGTTACTGGGATCTTGATCGGTATTTTTCATGGAGTTCGTGGCCTGAGTGTGGTTGGAGATGAGTGGAACGACGGCGGGTTCAGCGGCTGGTTTTGCCATCACGTGCCACCTCGGTTTTACCGTCACGGAGCACCTCCACGTCTTCCTTGCGTACGGTTTCGCTGACGTTTTGCGTTTCGGTGGTGGCGGTTTTGTTCAGACGCACAGCACCTGTCACGTGTGCTTCCTTGGAGACGACAACCTCTTCACGGGTCAGTGGCACATCAATGGTTTCATCCTGGAAGCTGGACCCAGCGCCAGCGCCTTCGTGGACTTGGTCAGCCGAGATGCGCTCGACCACGAAGTCTTCGTGGCGTACTTCCACGGGTTGGTTGACGATCTCGGTGCGCACGATCTTGCGCAGACGCACGCCTCCCCCGTCAACGGTGCGTTTGCCGACATGCACCTGCTCCTCGGAGAGGGCGACTTCAATGTCGCCGTCCTTTGTGGCGGTGCGGTTTGTCCCAGTCGTGGCAGCCGTTTGCGGAGCGGTGTTCGTCGCCAGCTTGGAGGCAGCCATTGCAGTTGCACTGCGCTCGGCCTGATCTGCGTTGTGCGTGGCGGTGGTCGTCGTGCTGGTGCGGGTAGTGCCACCCTGCACACCATAGTAGCGGTAGACCTCAGCCTCTTCTTCGTCGGAGATGGTCGCGTCGGCGTCGATGCTGGGAGCGTCTTTCACGAAGGCACTCTCATAAGGAATACGGACGGTGCGGTTGGCTTCGTCCACCTCAGCCTTCTCGACGGGAACCACGTGGTTGTGGCCGAAAAGCCAACCGGTTTTGACGCCGAGGAACTGGAGGTTGCCGCCTTGGGCGTCGGCCCACAGGCAGTGGATAGTGCCGACCTCGCTGCCGGCCTTATCGACCACTTGGTAGTCGAGCAGAGATTGGGCAGCGGTGGCGGTGATGGAATCAAGGGTATTCATAACGGTTCTTCTGACTGGCATTGGACGGCAAGGTGCCGCCCGCGAAGAGAAAGGTTCTCCGCGCTTTGGTTGAGGGCTCCGCGTGAGTTAAAAGAGGCGTGCGGGAAATGCCCTTATAGACATAACTAGCCAGCTGACAGGACCGGTCGGCGCTCCGAGGGAGCGTTGATCGCCTCTGTGTACCTAATCGCCGATCAGCCGTAGTACGGCCCTATTGTCCGAACGCCCAAGACCGATTTCCAGATGCATCAGCTCACAGGAAGACATTAAGCCCTGCTGCCATCAGCAAAAAGCTGAGTGGCGGGTAAGCGGGTTGCCTGTGTTCGCATTCCTAGTGACGTCCCAGAGAACCCACGTTTGGCTTACCTACGCCATTGCACCAACAA
>CAXUIU010000053.1:0-2070 GCA_964250955.1 uncultured Chthoniobacterales bacterium
ACAGCGCCCGCCACTCCCAAGCCCACCCGCGCCAGGAAGGCGGCCGCTCCACGGAACTCCGCCCCGGCGCCGCCGGCAGCCGCTTCGCCGATTGCCAGCGGGCAGAGCGCGTCCCCCGCGCTGGCTCCGCCCGTCCCCATCGGTAAGGCGCACTGTCCACCCCACGGTCGGCGGGCACTGGAACTCGCCTTGCGCAAGGCAGCCAAATTCCAGGTCCAGGTCGCCGCCGCCTCGATTCTGGACCATCCGCCGCTCACCGCGACGCAAGCCGCCATTCCGTCGACGGTGCATCCGTCGCTCCCGCTCGTCCGCGCCGGGAAGACGTACGCTCCACTCCACGGCCCACGGGCGTTGGCGTGGGCTCTGCGCAAGGCAGCCAAGTTCCAGGCCCAGTTCGCCGCCGAATTACCTGCCGCCCTGTCTTCGGACGATCTGCCGTCCACGGCGGTGGAGATCGATCCCCCGCTATCGGCCGCGCCGCGGTTGATCTCCGGGCCGCAGACAGGTGCGGCGCCCCGGCCCGTTCTGCATCTCCACCGCGCCAGGAAAGTGCTCTCCTCGCCACGCGGCCAGCGGGCACTGGAACTCGCCCTGCGCAAGGCGTCTGCGCTCTCGGTCGCCTCCGTGTCTCCGGCGGTGGCCGTTCCCCCGGTGCCGGTGGGTACACCTTCCCGGCGCTTCGTTCCTTTGTGGAGCCGTCGCGGGAGACTGGCCGCCCTGCCATGGACGTTTCTCGCTGCCTGCCTGACGACCGGATTATTCCTGGCTCTGCGCCATCGCGAGCCCGAGCCGACGCCCATCCTGGCGCAACCCCGGCCATCGCTCGAATGGCTGCACCGAGCGCAGGATCACGCGGCGGATGGCAGCTTCGGCTTGGCCCTCAACACAGTGGAGCGCGCGCTGGTCGACTCGCCGGAGAACGCCGCGCTGCTCAAGTTCAAAGGCGACATGCACCAATCTCTTTTCCAATTCGGCGCGGCGCAGTCCGCCTACGAACAGGCTCTGGACGTGGACCCGCACAGCAAGGAAGCGCAGGAAAACCTAGCCCTCTCCCGCCGGCTGCGTCGATCCACCCTCCGACCGGCAGGAAAGTTGTCGGCGCTGTACGGCTTGCATCGCGCCATGATGGCCCAGGGTCGGCTGGACGAAGCCGTCGCCATCAGCAACCACCTGCCGACAGACCCGGAACTGAGTCAGGCGACCTGGCAGGCCATCCTCGACCGCACTGGCCTGCAAGGCAGGGTCACGGTGGATGACCAAGGGGTGATGTCCGTGGACCTCTCCGGCAGTCCGCTGCCGGACCTGAAGCTCATCCAGAAGTTCCCCGTCCGCCGTCTTTCTCTTGCCGGGACAGGTCTGGAAGACCTCCAACCATTGGAAGGGATGCCGTTGGAAGCAATCGATCTTTCCCACACACTCGTCCATGATCTTACCCCTCTGAGAGGGATGCCTTTGCAGGCGTTGCAGATTGCCCACACCGGGGTCGTGGACTTGATGCCGTTGAAAGATTGTCCCTTACGCGAACTCGACCTCTCCGGGACCCGCGTGGCCGGCGTGGAGGCACTGGCGCGGATGCCGCTGGCCTCTCTACAGGCGGACGGCACGCCTCTTGCCGACCTGCGCCCGCTGGCAACGCTGCCTCTGGTCCGGCTTTCGTTGTCGCACACGCGGGTGGACGACCTACGTCCGCTACAACACCTCGGCTTGCAGCAGTTGACCCTGGATGGCACGAACGTCTCCGATCTGACTCCGCTGAGAGACAGTCCGTTGCAGGAACTATCGCTGGCGCATACCCCGGTGAATAATCTCGCACCGCTGGCCAGGATGCCACTCACCGTGCTGAGCCTGCAAGGATGCTCCGGTGTGAGAGATTTGCGCCCTTTGTCGCTGTGTGTCGAACTGGAGCATCTTCATCTGCCGCCCAACGGGGAGCATCTGGAGGCTTTGCATGAACTACCGCATCTGCGTTTCATCGAACGGGATAGCGATGTCAAAAAATGATGCAGCGCGGGCCGGTGACGCGCTGCCGGTTTCCGAAGAGAAGTGTGACGGTAGGTGGGGCAGGGACAT
>CAXUIU010000053.1:2170-7724 GCA_964250955.1 uncultured Chthoniobacterales bacterium
ATGGAGCCATGCGGAGAGGGTGGTGACGCGTAGGTTATCCGTCGCTTCTGCGATGGCAATCTGCGTCGGGGATGAAACTAGAGCCAATCTTTTTGTCGGAACCATGCAACGGCGTCGCGCGCAGATTCCTCCACCGGACGTGTGCACAATCCGAGGTCTTGGCGGGTTTTCTCTGCTTCGAAGTGCATGCTGTACCTAGTCAGCTTCACTCCGGTGACGGTTGCCAAAGGAACCTTGCCTGTAAATCGATTGGCCAACCACTCGCTAACGTGCGCCACACACAATGCGGCTGCGTAAGGAACCTGCCAGCGCGGGACGGCTCTCCCAATCAGGCCACCCACGATGGACAGCCATTCAATCAGCAGCAGATTTGTGCCACCTAACAGGTAACGCACGCCGGGCCGTCCACGGCTCATCGCTGCACGCATGCCGCTGGCAATGTCGCGGACATCGATCATGTTGAATTCGCAATCCAAGTAAGCGGGTAGCTTTCCCTGGCAAAATGCCAACGTCATCCGCGAAGGCGGGGTCAGATGGTGGTCGCCCGGACCAACCGGCAACGTCGGACAAACCACGATGACCGGCGCGCCACGGTCAGCCAGACGAAAAGCCTCCTGTTCCCCTCTGAGTTTGCTGCGGCAATAAGGACCGATCATCTTTTCTCCGTTCAGCCGGAAGGTTTCGATGCTTTGTCCTTTTGTTTGGACGCCTGCAAGGATGCTCTCCGTGCTGGTGTACAGCACCCGCTCGACCCCGGCCTGCAAAGCTTGGTTGAGCACGTTGCAAGTCCCTTGGTGGTTCACCGCGTCGAAGTCACTCGGTACGCGGGTCCAGAGGTTTGGATTGGCTGCCAAGTGGTAAACCTGACGGCAGCCCTGCACGGCGTCCCTCACCTCCTCGGGATGGCGGATGTCCCCACGCACCAGCTCGATGCCTTGCAGCGGCAGATGCTTCACCTCGGCGCTGGGTTCTTCCATGACCCTGACGGTCTCGCCAGATTCCGCCAACTGGCTCACCAGATGGGAGCCGATGAAACCTCCGCCTCCGGTCACTAGGATCAAACCGCACCTCCCGCTCCGAGTGCATCCCGAAGTTCGGAGAGTCGGGCGCGGCATGGAGGCAAACTTCTTTCTTGCATACGATTGATCAGGTCCAACACAGCGGTGTTTACAGGAGATGATTCGTTACCAGCCAGCCTTTTTAGGTGTCCATTGTAAGCCGCGACCTCCGTTCGACCCGTGCCGATATCGGAAGCCATTGAACAGTAGGTTCCTGCCAAGCCTGGACGAAAGAGGTGAGCGAGTGCTTGCCCCAAGCCAGGCAGGCGGAGGATGCGGTTCACCACCCAGGGAGGAAACGGCCCGATCCGGGCCAGGCGGACGCCATGTCGCCGAAGGATGGAGTAATTCTCCTTCAGCAGCGCGAAAAACAAACTGCGTGCGATGGGATCACTCAGCAACTGGCCATTGTCGATGCCCGCCGAGGCCGCCAGTGGCGAAATCGCCGCGTTGTACATCAGTTTTGATGCTTTGTAGGGCTCAATGAAATCCACGACGCGAACCTGCTTGCAGCCACCCTGCCGCAGTCCGTCCGCCAAATTTTCCAAGACGCTTCGTTCCTCTGTGTGCAAGCAGCGGCGACCGCCGAAAAACAGGTCGCCGGGACGGGTGATCCGGGTCGTAGGGCGATCTCGTTCGCACTGCGAAACAAAGGAGGCGATGCCTTCGCAAGGGTGGTCAGAAGCGTCTAGAAGCGGATCAAAACCGTTCTGGACGGGGAGGAGCCAACGACGCGCACGCACGCGCCTCAGCACGGCGTCGTTGTCGTACGTCTTGGTGCACAGCAGCACGATGCCCTCGTCCGGCGCAGCCCAGTCCGCGAAGGCGCAGAAACGCACCCGGCGCTCTTTGATGCCGTCCACCGTGAGACCGTCCCGCTGCCCCGCATCGAGCTTTTGCGGGTTTGTCTCCACCATGGTCACGTCCCAATCGGCGCGCGCCAGGGCCCACCCAAGCGCCACTCCGATTCCTCCTGCACCGATGACATGAGCCTTTCGCACATAGCACTTGTAGAAGTTCTTGTGCGAAAGTCCATCTGTAGCCTATTCCCATCCGTTATTTTTATCTCGAGGACGTAGCAGATAAATCGTTGTGCGGAGACCCCAGGCGGTATGTGCAGAGCAGCGCGCTGGATGGTCAAGGCCGTTGTGCCCTCATCGGGTGCTGCTTGGAGCCTGTCATGCACTTAAAATCAACACTTTGAACTAGTTGCTGACCAGTAGGCACGCAAACGCCAGCCAGTGCAGCCCGGCGAGCGTGGCAGGAAGCCGCTCGTCGTCGCGGGAAAGTCGCCGGAAACGAGCCAGCCAAGCGAAGGAGCGTTCGACGACCCAGCAGGAAACGACGCGCTCCCACGCCTCGTCGCTCACATCGGTTGGACACACTTTGCAGCTCACCCGCTCAGCTTACCCGATCCCAAAGTGCATGACAGGCTCCAGGTCGTCCTGTGCCTCGGCCTTGTCGCACTGACTTCATCTGCCGACGCGGTCGAAAAGTTCTTGGTGAAGCCAATGATCTCTGACCAGGAACAGGACCAGAGCGCGAGATGACAAAATCTTCACAAAACCGCCCCTGTTTCTCTTGGAACTACCGGAGAACATCAGGCCGAGTCGCCGCTCTTGCGGTCAAGTCTTTCACTGCCCCGATCCCACTCCCACACCGCCATTTATGTACACTCCATTTTTGCCCTCTTCCCGACGCAAGGCGAACGGTTGTATGCACCGCCTTTCTGCCTTGGTTGCCGTTGGGCTCCTCGGCTGCGCGGCCTCCTCCGAGGCCACCGTCATCACCTTCGACAACGTCGCGGTGGGTAGCGCGCTCAGTAACCAGTACGCCGCGCAAGGCGTCACGTTCGCTGCGGGCGGCGGCCAGTACCAGGGCGTGGTCAATCCCAATCCAGATTTTGGTTTTGCGACCAACACCGATCTTACCATCTCCCAGTTCAGCACTTCGCTTGGAGAAGGAGCCCCGCTCAGTGGTCTGGTGCTCCGGAGTGAGGCGGGCTTCAGACAGGAAAACGGCAATCCGGTGTTCACGATGACGTTCAGCCAGTCGCTGGCCACGCTCAGCCTCGACTTCGGCGACGTGACCTCCAGCTACAACTACCAGGCGGCGATTTTTGCGCTCCAGCCGAACAACAACGCCGTGCAGATCGCCCTGGAGCCCGGGGCCCAGAACGGCACTTCGACCGCCGTGGGCATCCCGGCCGGCGTGACCAGGATCATCGTGGTGCCGGGTGCCGAGGACGATTTTGTGGCGGTTGACAACCTCAACTTCACCTTCGCGGCGGCTGCCGGGGTGCCCGAGCCGACCCCCGTCGCGGCCGCGCTGATCGGGCTCGGCCTGCTCGGAGTGCTGTGGAAGCGCCACCGGCGCCAGCAGCCGGCGAACTGAAATCGCTACCTGACCTAACACTGTTGTTGCCAAAGAACCCCGGACTCCGGTCCGGGGTTTCTCTTTTTGGGTAGGAGACGCCGGGTTCAGAAGTTAAGCCGGGCACCGCCGAAGAAGCCGCGCCGCTCGCCGTACTGGTTGACCGTTGCGCCGATCCCCGCGTCGTGCAGCAGGTAGCTCTGATCGAAAAGGTTGATGACATCGAAGCGCAGCGTCAACGAGGCCCGCCGCCCGAGCGAGGCCGTGTAGGCCGCTCCGACGTTGACGGTGGAGTGGGCGGGCAGTGGGTCCTGGTTGTTTTCCCCGCCGTAGAAACCGCTGCCGAAGAGTAGGTCGGCGTGCAGCGTGAGGTTGTTGCGTTGGTACGCCGCGCCCGCAGAAACCGTCCAGCGTTGGTCGTAGTCCGTGTGGATGTCGTGGCGACCGGTGTAACTCAGTTCATCCTCGTCGAACAGGCCACGGGCGGAGTTGATGTCACGCCCCTGCGTTTCGGCGAGCGCCGCGTTGCCGTAGAGCAGCCACGGTCCCCGCTGGTAGTCGGCGGTCAACTCGACGCCTTCCTTGTACCCGCGTGCGTAGGTAAACGGGGTGAAGATCAACGAAGCGCCGAGCTGCTCCTCGTCCTGCATGTTGCGCACGCTCTTGTAGTAACCATCCAGCCCGAGCGTCAGTCCGGCGAGCGGTGTCCACGCCACGCCCGCGTCGAAGACGTGGGATCGTTCGGCCCGCGGCGCGCGGTCGGACAGGGTGTCAGGCGCGTTGGTGGTGCCGGCGGACTGCGCGAACTCCGCCGGCGGGATGTACTCCAACAACGGCGGCGAAAAAATCCGGGCGTACCCGGCGTGGAACGTCAGCTTGGGCAACGCCTGCCAGACGGCGTTGACGCGCGGGCTGAACGCCTGCTCGTGCACGTAGGCGCTCACCCCGTCGAAGCGTCCGCCGAAGTTCAGCGTCAGGCCGGGGTGAACCCGCCACTCGTCCTGGAGATAGCCGCCATAGAGGTAGCCGCGGCGTCCTTCGCGGCTGGTGAATTGTTCCGTGGTGCCGGTGAGCGCCTCGCCGGTGTCCGCGTCGACCGGGAACACCGTGTTTCTGGAATCGGCGCGCTCCCGTTGCGAGATCAGCGCGAGACCCGCCCGGAGCGTGTGCGCTTCGTTCGGGCGATAGGAAGCATCCAGTTGCACGCCGGTGCCCAGCAGGTCGCGGTGGGCATCGCTGGCCACGCCCGTGAAGAGCAGGTCACCCAGATGGTCCGGCTGGTAGTGGGTGGAGCTGTCGCTGTTCACCTCGGCCGCCAGCAGGCTGAACGCCGGCGAATCGAACTGGTAGGCGACGATACCGAAGTAATTTTGCTCGTGCTGGTTGCGGTCGAGCCTGGCCGAGTCGAAGCCGGCGGCACCCGGCGGCACGAACGCGGGGGACAGCCCCCGCTCGTCGGGGATCTGGAAGTTGGCGTCCACCCCGCTGAAGATCAGGCTCAGCTTTTGCCCCGGCGCGAGCGTGTAGTCGGCGAGCGCAAACTCCTGGTACTGCCGCGTGCGGTCGTGGATGGCCTCCGGGGAAGGCGTGACGTTATCAGTGCCGAGGTCATCCTGGAGGTACGCGCCGGTGAAAAACCCGTCGAAGCGGCCCGTGCTCACCCCGCCGGAATAGCTCGGGTGCAGCGTCCCGTGGCTGCCGCCGTACAGGCTCCCTTCCTCCCCGGTCAGTTCGGCGCCGGACTTGGTTTGCAGGTCGATCACGCCCGCGTTGCGCAGCCCGTACTGCGCGGGCAGCGCACCGGCGATGACCGTCAGGTTCTGGATCAGGCGTGTGTCGAAGGGCTGCCCCAGCGAGGAGGCGATGCCCTCGGGCAACTGGATGCCGTTGAGACGATATTGCAGCCCGTAGTCCTCGCCGCGCAGGTGGTACTGGCCGCCGGATTCGCGCGAGACGCCCGGGGCGTGCAGCAGCACTTCGTCCAGACCGGCGTCCTGCCCGCGGCCTTGGTCGTCGATGGTCTCTGGTCCCAGCCGGTAGACCCGCGTGCCGGTGCCGGGATTGATCTCCTGCACGCGCTCGTCGTTGCCGCCCGTGATGATGATCCGGTCGATGCCGGTGTC
>CAXUIU010000053.1:7824-12474 GCA_964250955.1 uncultured Chthoniobacterales bacterium
CCGCCAGCGGCCGGAGAAAGCAACGCCGGGATGACGACCAGCGTCAGCAGCGTGGCGCTGAGGATGCCGCCGATCACCACCGTCGCCAGCGGGCGCTGCACCTCGGCTCCAGGACCTTGCGCCAGCGCCATCGGCAGGAAGCCAATCGCCGCTGCCACCGCCGTCATCAGCACCGGACGCAAACGGCTGCGCGCGCTCTCGGCCGCCGCCCGTCCGGGCGGCAATCCCGCGGCGAGGAGTTGGCCGTAGCGCGAGACCAGCACCAGGGCGTTGAGCGTGGCCACGCCGCCCAGCGCGATGAAGCCCACCGCGGCCGGGATCGTGAAGGGCATCTCCCGCGCCGCCAACGCGAACACGCCGCCGGTCAGCGCCAGCGGCACCGCCACGCAGACCACCAGCGCCCGCCGCCACGCACCCACCGCCAGCCACACCAGGCCGAACACCACCAGCGCCACCACGGGCACCAGCAAGATCAAGCGTTGGCGGGCGCTCTCCAGTTGCTCGAACGATCCGCCGAACTCCACCCGGTAGCCCGGCTCCAGCGGCACCGCCACGGCCACGGCTCGGCGCGCCGCCTGTACGAAGCCTTCCACGTCACGCCCGTGCACGTTGACCATCACCGCCCGGCGGCGCTGGCCGTTTTCGTGCGTGAGCCGGTTCAGACGCGGCACGCTCTCGACCGTGGCGACCTGTTTGAGCGCGAGCATGAGCGTGCCTTCCGCGGAGCGCAGCGGCAGTTGTTCGAGTAAGGCAGGGTTGGCGCGGTCGGCGTCGGACAAGCGCACCGCCAGCGGGAAGAACACCTCGCCCTGGTCGATCCGGCCGGCTTCCTCCCCGGCGTAGGCGGCGTTGAGCGCGTGGTTGATCTCGTCGCCCTGCGCCAGGTAGCGGCGCATCGCCTCGTAGTTGGGCCGGACCTCGACCGTGTCGGTGCGCCCAACTTCCTCCAGGGCGACCTCGTCTGCGCCGGGGACTTCCTTGACGATCTCGCGCACCCGGTTGGCGAGCGTGTCCAGGCGTTCGCTGTCCGGGCCGAACACCTTCACCGCCACATCGGCGTGGACCCCTTCGAGCATCTCGCCGAAACGAACGGCGATGGGTTGGTTCGTGGTCAGTTCCTGCCCCGGGACGTGTTCCTCGATGGCGGCGAGCACGCGCCGGGCGAGTTCTTGCTTGGTGAGGGGGGCGCCGTGTTCATCGCGCCGCCACTCGGCGTGGGGCTTGTAGGAGAGGTAGATGTCGTTCTGGTTGACGCCCTGCGCGTCGGTGGCGATGTCGGACGCGCCGATCCGCGCGAAGGCGTGCGTGATCTCGGGCACGTCGTGCAGGATAGCCTGCTCGGTGGCGCGCTCCATTTCCACGGATCGGTCCAGGCTCACGGTCGGCTCCCGCTGCACCTCCACGACCAGCGAGCCTTCGTCGAGCGGCGGCAGGAACTCCGCGCCCAACCCGGCGAACGTCCACCAGGCCAACGCGCCCAGTCCCAGCACCGTCAGCACCAGCGCCAGCCGGACCGCCGGCAGGGTGACCCAACGCAGGACCGGCAAGTAAATCCGGTCCAGCGCGCGCATGAGCGGGGTCGTGCCGGCGAGATCGTCCGCGGCGACGGCAGCTTCCTCGCGCAGGAAGGTCCGGCACAGCGCGGGAATCCACGTCAGGCTGAGCACCAGCGCGGCGAGCAGCGCCAGCGCCGCCGTCCAGGCGAGCGGCTGGAACATCTTGCCCTCCACGCCACCTAACCCCAAGATGGGCAGGTAGACCAGGGTGATGATGGCACTGCCGCACACCGTCGGCACGGCGACTTCCCGGCAGCCGGCCAGGATCGCCGCGTGGCGCTCGGGCGCAGCGAGCGGGCGCGCCAGTTCCCGGCGGCGGGCGGCCAACCGCCGGGCCACGTTGTCCACGGTGACGATGGCCCCGTCCACGAGCAGGCCGAAGTCAACGGCTCCAAGACTCATCAGGTTGCCCGAGAAGCCCAGCGCCTGCAAACCGGCTACCCCGGCCGCGAACGCGAGCGGGATCACGGATACCACGATCAACGCCCCCCGCCAATTGCCGAGCAGCAGGAGGTGAATAGCCACGACGAGCAGCGCGCCTTCGAGCAGGTTGTTGCGCACAGTGCGCAGGACGTTGTTGACCAGCGTCGAGCGGTCGTAGAGCGGGCGCAGTTCGACGCCGGCCGGCAACTGGCGTTCAAGATTTACCAGGGCCGCGGCCACCCGGCCGGCGACGGTCCGGCCATTCTCGCCCGGCAGGGTGAGGGCGGTGCCCAGCACGACTTCCTCGCCGTCGAGCGTGGCCGCTCCCGTGCGCGGACGCGCCCCGTCCGGGTTGACGACCGCCACGTCGCGCAACAGCACTGGCGCCGCGCCCCAACCGAGCTTGACGGTCAGGCCGCCCAGTTCCTCGGGCGTCTGTGCCCGCACCAGCGAACGCACGGTGGCCAGGACCGGTCCGCGGTCGGTCAACCCGCCCGCGCCCGGGGCGGAGTTGCGCGCCAGCGTCGTCGCCAGGTCGTGCAGGTCGAGGCCGTTCTCGACCAGTTTTGGCACGTTTGGCTCGACGACGTACTGGCGGTCGAACCCGCCCGTGTTGTTCACGTCAGCCACCCCCGGCACGGTGCGCATCGCCGGTCGGACCACGAAGTCCTGCAAAGTTTTTAACGCCGCCAATCGAGCGCGGGGCGTGGCCGGACGATCCGGCGCGTCGGGACGGTAGCGCAAGGCGTAGGTGAAAATCTCGCCCAGGCCGGTGCTCGGCGGACCCAGGCGCGGCGAGAGGCCGCGCGGGATGCGCTCCAGGGCGGCGGGCAGTCGCTCGGCGACCGTCTGACGCGCTCGGTAGAGGTCCGTGTCATCGCGGAAGATCAGCGTCACCTGCGAAACGCCGAAGACCGTGATCGAACGGGTTTCCTCCAGGTCGGGCAGGCCGCTCATCTCCAATTCGATGGGCCGGGTGACGCTCGTTTCGCTTTCCTCGGGCGCGAGGTTGGGCACGGCGGTCAGGACCTGGACCTGGACGTTGGAAATATCGGGCAGCGCGTCCAGTGGCAGGCGGACGGCCTGCCGGAGACAGAGCAGGAAGCCAACGAGCGCGAGACCCACCACGGCGTGGCGGTGACGCAGGACAAAGCGGAGCAGCAGAGGCAGCATGGTCAACGGAGCGAGAGGAAGGAACGAGCAGGAGCGAGACCCGTCCCGGAAAACGGAGGCGGCTGCGTGGCTTTGTCGCCACGCAACCGCCCGTCGAAATGCCGAACCGATCTTAGTCGAGCGACCCTGCGGCGCTCGAGTCGGCAGCTGCCTTGGCTCGGGCCAAGGTCGCCGCCGGCAGCACGTCCAGACGCATGGTGGTGGTCTGGAACGCGCCGTTGGCGTACGTCTGGACCTGCATGGTGTAGCTGCCGGTGTTGGTCGGCGTGCCGGAGAGCACCCCGGTGGCCGGGTTGTAGGTCAACCCGTTCATGTCACCGCTGACCGAGGTCGGAGCCGCCTGGCCGTAGGCGGGCATAGTGTAGCTCATGGCCTTCCGCGCCTGGCCGCGCACCACCAGGTCGGGCTGCCCGACGAAGGGCGAGATCGGCGCGATGGCGTTGGCGTCGTGCTGGTTGAGCGGCTGTAATCCGTATAATCCCTCAATGAACGTCAGCAGCGAGTTGGTCTCGTACTGCGTGTGGTCGACGAAGCCGTGCTTGACGAAGGGCGACACCACGGTCAGCGGCGTCCGCAGGCCGGGCCCCCAGAAGTCGACGCGCGGCGGCGTGACGTGGTCCCACATGCCGCCGTGCTCGTCGTAGGTGATGAAGATCACGCTGTTCTTGTAGGCCTTGCTGGATTGAATCTTCGCCACCGCCTGGGCCACCCAATCCTCGCCCGCCTGCACGGCGGCGTAGCCGGGGTGCTGGTTGTTCTCGCCGATGGGCTTGACGAAGATGACCTGCGGCAGGTCGGTAAGGACCGATTTGCTCTGCAACGCCGGGTAGAAGTCGGCGTCCTCGTCTTTGAGGTGCGCGGCCGAGCCCTGGCTATCCGTGCCCGGGATCGCGGCGGCGGTCGCCGTGGCGGGCACGGGTGTGGTCGCCAGCGCGTACTTGGCGAAGAACGCGAAGGGCTGGTGGTGGAACTGGAAGAGGAAGTCCGCCTGACCGGCCTTGGCGTTGTTCCAACCGCCGGAGTACCAGACCCAGTTGATCCCCGCCGCCGAGAGGCGGTCGCCGATGGTGTCGTGGTACTGCAAGGGCAGGCGGCCAGAGGTGGCCGTGTTGGAAGTCGGCGCGCCAGCCCCGGTGGTAGCGGTCGTGTAGCCGCCCGCCGGGCCACGCAGGGGGCGCAGCGTGTTCACGGCCCAGTAGTCACCGGGTTGCAGGCTCTGGTTGGCGTTGGACATCGTGAACGCCGGCAGGCCCGCGTCGTTGGTCAGGAAGCCGTCGCTCAGCGTGTTGTTGGTCAGCACGGCCGGGTAGCCGTTCGCATCATAGACCGTGACGTTCGAGCCCGTGGCGGGGGGCGGGGAGGCGTCGCTGGTCGTCGGCGTCAACCTGGTGGCGGACGGCATCCAGGCGGTGCTCGAATGAGCGCCTCCAAAAGCGTACCCGCGCTCGAGCTGCGCGACCTCAGCGTTGCCTACCGGACAGGGG
Organism: uncultured Chthoniobacterales bacterium; assembly: GCA_964250955.1. Classification (GTDB taxonomy): domain Bacteria; phylum Verrucomicrobiota; class Verrucomicrobiia; order Chthoniobacterales; family SZAS-18; genus CAHJWO01. The sequence goes on from CAXUIU010000053.1 coordinate 12,461, forward strand.
GCGTCGAGCAGACC
>CAXUIU010000053.1:12484-14558 GCA_964250955.1 uncultured Chthoniobacterales bacterium
GAAGACCTTCGCCGAGGTTCTGGGCGTCGTAGTGGGTGAGCACTTCACCGGGGTTGTCCGACCACGCGGCGAACTTGTTCATCGCGTTGCCGCCGGCGTTCTTGGGGTCGTTCTTGAAACGGCCGTTGGGATCGTTAATCTGATACTGCTCCGTGTAGAAACGGTGGATCATGTCGCCCTGCATGCTGGCAAAGGGCACGTTCTGGATCAGGTCGTAGGGCGCGTTGGGCATCGCGGTGGGAAAGCGCGTGTCCGGCCCGCCGGACATGCCCGGGATGCCGCTGGTGGTGGGTTGCGGCAGGGTGGCCAGCGGCGTGCCGGTGCGGGTGGTCTGGGTGTAGGAGCTGGCCGTGGCCTGGCTCAAGCCGTTGACCCCCGGGACGCTCCCGTAGAGGCCGTCGACGGAACGGTTCTCCGGGTAGAGGATAAAGACGTACTTGATCTTCTGCTGGAGGTCCGCGGGGAAGGCCGCCACGGCGTTGGGGCTGGTTTGCGCCCGGAGGCCCGGGAGGACCGCGGTCGCACCGAGAGCGACGGTGCACAGCCCCAGCACGGTTTTGTACGGAGCAACTAGAAGTTTCATGGTTTGTGGGATTTTTTGATTGGTGAGCAGGCAACCATCAAACGCGGTGCTCGATGTTTACCCAATCGACAAGTGGCAACAAAACCGTAACATCAATTATTGATGTTCACGCCAGACGCTTCGGCCGTGATGGGCGACTCCAACCCACCGCCAACGCAAACCTCTACCGACAGCTTGTTTGTGGACGATGCTGATGGCGGCTGGTTCGACATGTCATCGCTGTAGCGGCATGCCGAAACTGCACCCCGAGGCAATCCTCTCTCTCCCAGAGCGTGTCTGGTGGGCACGGGTTTGCTGCTCCGTCGCCGACGTGTCAACGCGTTCTCTCCGAATGCGGAGACTGGCTCCTTGGTCGGAGCCGGTTCCAAGATTCGCCGGTTTCTTAATTTCGAGGGAAGAGCTTTTAAGGAAGGTGATTATCCCCTCAGAACAGGTAAGTCGTTTATTTAGGGGCGTTCGAATCGTACATTTTGCCCTTTCGTACTAAGCTAATTGCATCCCAAATCTTTAGCGGGCCAGTAAAATCATCGAAGATTTCGAAGATTGCGCTGCATGTCGGGCAACGAAGCTCATCGCCACTCGCTTTGACAATAGACTCTCGCACTTCGAGCAAATTGGATTCTTGTCAGCATCCCACATCACGCCGTAGCGAATCCGCTTTCGGGTACGTTGCCAGAGGCGAAGACATAATAATCCGAGACAGCAGTACAGGGTTGTTGCTGCTGCTGCTATCAGCAGGAGGATTCGCGCTGGCAGCTTCCATTCTAGCGTGTCGGGCACTGCCCATTGACTCACCGCTCCTCCCGCCGCTCCTGTGGCTCCCGTGGTTGCAGCTATCAGCCACGGCGGCAGCTTGGCTATGGGTTCGCGCTCGCCAGCGTTTCCACGTTTGGGTTCGGGGGTATCGGCCATGCCAATCCGGTGTAGAGCGTGAGTCTATGAGCAAGGAGCCAGCCTCCAAAAAGAAGCCAGGAGCGAGCTTATTACCCACACGCGCACCAAAAGCCAAGCCTGAACCCGTCGCGGACAAGAAGGGCTTTTTCGACCTACTTACGCGCGCTGCTCGTTCATCTGCGAAACCAAGTGCAAGAACATCGGGGAAGAAGACTTCCGGCGATTGAAGCGGAAGGCGTATTCGTCGGCGTACTTTTGCAGGTGTTTCTTGGAAACGTGGTGGTGCGTGCCGTCGATGCTGCGCTTCATCTGGCTACAAAACCCTTCGATGCCGTTGGTGTGGATATCGCACCGGACGTACTCTTTCGCGCCGTGGCACACGCTCTCGTGAGCGTAGCCCTTGGCTTTGAGGCCGTGGTACGCGCCGTACTCGTCGGTGACGATCCGGGCGTCTTTGTCGGTGGTGACTTCCAGTAAGTTCTCGGCCGTCTCGGCATTGGCTTGGCTGACCACGAATGGGGCGACGTTGCCCTGCCGCTCTGCAGATCCGGCCCCTTTGTTCTCGTATCCGCCCAAGCAGCCCAAGTGGACACATGC
>CAXUIU010000054.1:0-7118 GCA_964250955.1 uncultured Chthoniobacterales bacterium
GCGTCGAGCGCGTCCTGCGCCAGCATGCCCTTGATGCCGGCGCGCGCCGCCAGTCCGTCGCGTGCCGCGCCGGAGCGGGTGAGCACGCCGACGTCCTTGATCGCGCCCCAGGCGACCGCGAGGGCGGGCAGGCCGGCGCGGCGCAGCAGTTCTGCGGGCCGATGGCCAAGCCCCAGCGGATGTTCACCCTGACGCTGGCCTGCGGGTGGTCGGCGGTCGAGGCCATCGCCGGGTGGCCCGCGCGGGCGATGCCGTGGGCGCTGGGATTGATCGTGCTCGGTTCCGCCGTGACCGCCGTGCGGCGCGCTCGGCGAGTGGTGCGTGAACTGGAGGCTGGGTAGCACCAAGCCGGCTGATCGAGTGTATTCTCCTTGTCTGACCCATGGCTTCCTCTGCTGCTCTACGCTGTTTCACCCTCGGCTGTTGGCTGTTGCTGACTTGCCTGCTGGCTCCGCCCGTCGCGTACGCCGAGCCGCGGCTGGCCTACGTCAGGAACGAGACGGTCTACACGGCGCGCGCCAGCGACGGGCGCGACGAGCGCCGGGTCTGCGCGGGTGAGCGCCCCTGCCTCTCGCACGACGGACGCCGGCTCACCTACCTGCATCTCAACGGACCGCCGGGCACCAACCCCCTTCCCACGAGCACCGTCGTCGTGCGCGATCTGGCCAGCGGCGCGCAGACGGACCTGCCCGCCGCCATTGGACCCCGCCAGGATGCCAATGAAGCGTCCTGGTCGCCTGACGATACTTGGGTGGCCTGCGTCGTGCTGACCGTGGAGAGCTGGCAAGTGGCGGCCGTGCACCCGGACGGCAGCGGCTTTCACCTGCTGACCGATGGGCTCGACGGCCACGAGCGTGGTTACTTTCTGGCGGGCTGGAACCAGCACGACGGCGCCGTGCTGGTGCACAACGGCAAGACGGCCGTCCAGCTTGATCCCGCCACGGGGGCGGTGGCGTGGACGCGCCCGCTGGCCGACCTGGTCGGCGCATCCACGGCTGCCGGCGGCGACCCACGGTTTACGATCTCCGCCGACGGCCGGCAGCTCATCTACGCGCGCGACACCGACGAGCAGGAGATCCCTAACCTGGGCGTCCTGTCGATGATGTCCACCTGTTTGGTGGTGGCCGACTTCCCTGCCACCGGCACGTTTCGGCGGGTGACACCCAAGGGCTTCACCGTGTCGGACCCGTGCGTGAGCCCTGACGGTGCGTCAGTCTACTTCAGCGGCACGCGCGCCAAGGACATCCACCCCTACCAGCGCCGCGGCATGGACGGCCTGGACATGAAGGAGCGGCTCTACCGCTATGACCTGCGCACGGGCAAGCTCACGCCATTGGTGTTCCGGGAGGTCGGATACCTCTCGGTCAGCCGCGAGTGACAGTAGCTGCACAGAGAGGTGAGCAATCGTGCAGTTGGGGGCTGAGTGGTACTTTGATGAACCCATCCAGCCGTCTATGCGCCTGTCCGTCCTGCTCCTGTCGTTGCTGCTCCTTCCCGGTTCCTCCGCTCTGGCCAAACCGCCGGCTTCCAAGCTGCCCCGGGCGGACCTGGACAACTACGCGCGTTTACCGGCTACGTGTACCGACCTGACGGCACCACCAAGGAAGGCGGTCTGGAGATGCTCTTCCCGCGCTTACCTTCGATCCGAGAGTAGCCGGAAAAGGAGCGTAACAACCCGGACAAGATGATACCGGGTCGATCAACGCGCGAAACCCACCGGCGCGCTGCGGGAGCAGAACCCGCACTCAGAGTCTATCTGGGAGCGAAGAGGTGGTTGACCTCTTCTTCGGTCAGGGACAAGCCGCCGGGCGCGCCGGTGTCCTGGACGATCTTTTTGGCGAGGAGTTCGTTGGTGGGCGCCAGCGTGGCGAAGTGCGAGGCCCCCTGGATCGCCACGAAATGCACCTGGGCGTTGGTGGAAGCCTTGGCCAGGTCGCGCAGCGGTTCGATGTTGCCCTCCGTGCCTTCGATGACCCAGGTCGGGGCTTGCACCGAGGCGAGCCAGGCCAGGGGCGAGCGCAGCTTGTTTTCCTGGGGCTTGGAGACATCGGCCGGGATCCAGCGGCTCGGCAACCCGTAGTCCCGCGCCTCCGCCGCCGGTCCGAAGGCGAAGGTCGCCCGGAAGCGGCCGGAAGACTCCGCCACCAGCAACGCCAGGGTGCCGCCGGTGCTGTGGCCGCCGAGATAGATCCGTGCGGGGTCCACGTAGGGCTGTTTGGCCAGGAAGTCGGCGGCGGCGAGCACGTCGTCCACCTCGCCGAGGAAGCCTTCCTTCTGCCCGGGGTTGTCGTTGCCGCCGCGCAAGGAGGGGAACATCATCACCACGCCGGCCTTGCGGTAGGCGGACGCCGTCTGCTCGTTGTCGCGCGGGGCGGGGCTCCACACGTCGCCGATGCTGTTGCAATCCCCGCCCGTGATCCAGATGATGGCCGGGTGCTTCTTGCCGTCCTTGGGGTCGGGCGTGAGGTACGCGGCCAGCTTGCCCGCGGGGGCCGGGTACTTCGTCGTGAGGAAGAGCTTGGGCGGGGCGGGCTCGCCCCGCTCTTTGGTAGATGGCTGCGGCAGGAGCACGGAATGAAAGTCGCGCCGCGCCGCGGCCAGCGCGGAGACAGTGGGGGCGTCCGGTGCTACCGCCGGGTCGGCACCCAGGACAACGGTCGGAAGCCAGAAAATCGCGTGCAGGATCAAACGAGGTGTCTTCATGCAGAAAAAAGGGTCAAGTGGCAAAGCCGGCTCGGCGGGTGAAATCCAGCAACGCCAGGAGAAGCGCCAGCGTACCTTAGCGTCGGTCATTGTCTCCATGAATCCTCTCCAAAGCCAACTTGCCCGCCATCGCTTGATGCTCGGGATCACCAACGTCGGTTTTTGGGTGCTGGCCGCCCTGAGCGGCTTGTGGTGGCTGCCGCGGTGCTCCTTGGATACGTTCACGCCGCGCGGGTGCACCCTGGTGCTGGCAGGTGCCGTGGTGGCGCAGGCAGGCTTTGATTTCGTCGGCGGCTTCGTGTTGATGCCCACGCCCGGGCCGTCGTTCGGCCGCTTCCTGGCGCGCTGGCTCCGGGGAATGTCCGTCCACACGTTGGCTCTCGGCGCGGTCGGCGGGTTGAGCGCCGCGAGTTTTCGCCTGACGGGCGGTTTTGTCCTGGCTGTGTTGTTGGCAACCGTCGGACTGGCCTGGGCGCGCCGCCGGCTGTTGAACGTGGCGGGTGGCACCGCCGTGGTGGTAGGCAAGCGGGAAGGCAAGCCCGTGACCTTGGCCGAAGCCTCCGACCCGGCTTTTACCGGCGGGATCGTCGGCTGGGGCAAGCACGCGACCAGTCTGCTCCCCGCGGCCTGGCTGGGCGAGTTGCCGGCGAAAGACGTGGCGGCGGAGTTGCACCGCCGTCGCTGGCAGATCGACCGTGGCCTGCCGTTCCGAGCCATGCTGCTGATCCTGGGCTGGAATGTACTGGGAGCCGCCGCTGGTGCGTTCGCCGTGGGGTATGACGGCCGCACGCTGGGGCAGGCGCTGCTGCTGCACGCCTGCTGGATGACGCTCTGGACGTTCGGCAGTCTGCTGCTCCTACCCGGCCTGAGCCGGAAAGCCGTGTTCGCCGCCGACCGCGCAGCCCTCGACGCGGGCGACGATCCCCGGGCCTGGATCGAGCGGTTCCCCGGTCTGGTCGGTGAGGACGGAGCCGCAAACGGACTCGTGCAAACAATCTTCTACCCCGTGCCGTCTGCGCGTGAGCGGTTGCGGCACTTGGCCCGGCCCTTTCCCATCAGGTTCGTGCCGGGTAACCTCGCACGCAACAACCTGTACTACTCATGGGCTGCCTGCACCTTGCTCGGGCGCGCGGTGCACTGCAACGTCGGCCGGCCCGAGTTGTGGGTCTTTCCACCGGCCGCGTAGCCCCGTGGCCACCCCAGCGACGAGCGTTCTGCGAAAAAGTCTGACCCGCGAGGTTTGGAGCGCACGGCGTCCGGATCCCTTCCACCGTGTCCACCGGTGGTATTACTTTCGTCTGCGCACCGAGTCAGGCTGGACCCTAGCCTTTGGACCGCGGGTCGGCGTGGTGCCGGAAGGTTGGGTCGCTGCCTTGGGTAAAATCCACTTGGTCCCACTCCGTCGCTCCCGGCTTGATGCGTCCCTGCCTCCACTGGTCGCTCGTCACCGTGCCATCTGGGCGGTAGGTGATCATTCGCACCTGCCCGTCCCAGAAGTAGAACCAGACGCCTTCCGGATGTTTGCCTTCGTACGGCGACGCTTCGAAGGCGTTGTCGCCGAACTGCTCGACGCTGACGCCCGCGAGCCGTGGGTCGCCCTGGTAGAAGTTGACCCACGAGCCAACGGTGCGGTTGTGGATGGATGGCGGGCTGGGCCAAGGACCGGCGGCGGTCCGGGCCAAAGCAGGCGCGGGCGGGTGGACGCATCCAGTCAACATGAGCACGGCCAGACAGGAAAACAGTGCTTTCACGAAGAAGACAGGATCCGGGGACAAGCCTATTGAGAAGACGCCGTTTACCTTGGCTAGACGTACAGAGCATGGTCGCCCGGCACGGCCTGCCGTGCGCGCTGCGCGAACCCGGCGTAGAAAAACGGCAGGTGGTCGGCCGCATCGCCTTCGAGCCGCCCGCGCACTTTGTCCCAGGTGATCATCGCCACGTGGAACGCGGGCTCGCCGACCACCAGCACCGGCTGGTCGCGCCCTTCGTGCCACAGGTACCGGCCTCCAAACTCCTGTCGCGCTACCTCCAGGACGTAGCAGCCGAAATTTTCCACCAGCGTCTTGACCTGCTCGGGCGGCATCTGCGACAACCACCGGTGGATCTCGCTCAGCACGTCCTCCACGACGGCAAGGCTTGCCTCGGTGTAGTCCAGCCGACCGCCGCCCCGATGCTCGCACATGGCCACCGCTTTCTCAGCAGCGCGGGCAATCTGGTCGGGAAGCTTATCCATTGGTGGCGTCTTTGGTTTCCTGACAAACTCAAACCCCGAGATCCTGGGAGGTTTTCCTTCTGCTGGCAATTCTGATCTGCCATTTGCCTTGCGGCGCTTGATCCAAAAGTTCTCTGTCACAGGTCTTCACGGTCAAACCATGAGTTGCCAACCGAGTTTCTTCTTACGATCTCCGTGGGTAAGGCGGAGGGTGCTGCTCTGTCTGTTTTCCTGTGCCGTCGGCCTCGTGCCCGCCATGCAGGCTGCGTCCAGCAAGCAGCGGTACGGGAGGCGTGTGCACTTCGCTTTGAACCAGGAGATCGCGTTTCCTGATTTCACGTTGCGTTACACCGGCAGAACCCATGTGGATTCGCCCGTGTTCCCACCGGGTTTCACCTACGAAAACTTCGTGGCGAAGGATGGCCGGCAAGAGCAGGTCGTCCCTTGGTCGGGTGGCACGGGGATCATCGCGCCGGTGCGTTTCGAGGTGGGCAGGAAATCGTTCCGGCTCGAACTGTACTATTCGGAACAATGGGGGACGCTCAAACGCAACGAGTTGGTGATTTCGCCCACCTCCCGGAAATGATCTAGCGATGAGCTTCGAACCACAGAACAACCTGGAACGCTCCCTGATGAAGGCCGCCGACGATCCGGCGCACCGCCCGCAGTTCTACCGGGACTTGGCGGAGGCGGACCTCTTCGTCGTCCAGCACGGCGGGAGCCTGCCCGTGCGGGAGCAGCCCGCGGCGTTGCAGGCCGGCAGCACGGTGCAACTGCGCCACATGGAACGCGATGGCAAGACCTACCTGCCAGTCTTTACCTCGCTCCTGCGGCTCGAAGCGGTGCTCCCCGAGAAGGCGACCTACCTGCGGATGAACGCCCGGAAGCTTCTGAAGCTAACCCAGGGAGCGACGCTGCTGCTCAACCCGGGTTCGGCCTACGGCAAGGAAATCACCCCGGCGGAGGCCGCGAGCATTGCCGACGGCTCGATCTGGCAGCCGGAAAACTCCCGGACCGTGGCGCACAACACCCAGGTGCTGCTCGGTCAGCCCGCGCGCTATCCGACCGAACTGGCCGTGGCCCTGGCGCGCTTCTTCAAGGCCAAGAAGCAGGTGAAGCGGGCCTGGCTCGCGCACTTCCACGATCCGTCCCGGGATGAGAAAGCGCACACTCTGGTCGCCATCGAAGCCGCGGGAGACTTCGCGGCGCTCTCGGCCGAGACGGGCATCGTGGCGCGCAACATCACGGTGCCTGATCCGCCCGTGGACATCGTGGCCATCACCGGCGAGGGCAGTCCCTTCGAGAACTATTTTCTCCAGCAGACGAAGCCGTTCTACGAGCGACGGTTCCTGGGCTTATTCTGAAGCACTTCAGCACTTTTCCGAAGCGCCGTGTACATCAACACTTTTCCTCCTGTGTTCTACCGGCGCAGCCGCATCTTGTAAGGTCGCCGCTCCATGTCTCCCGCGAAGATCGTGCTCCTGCTGGTCGGGCTCTTGTTGCTGCTGGTGCTCGTCGTACTGGTCGGCCGCGGCGTTTCGGCGCTGGCGTATGAGCGCGACCATCCGACCGAGGCCAACCAGTGGCTGCGCCTCTTCTTGCCGCCCAAATCGCCCGAGATGAGCCGCTACTTTCCCGACCCCAAGGTGGCAGCTTTCGCCCAGGATGTGCGTAACGGTCGCGCCCGCGGGGTCAAGCAGGCGCTGGCCGACGGCATCGACGTGAACGCGCAAGGCAACCAGGGCTTCCGGCCGATCTTCTTCGCCGTGTACCCCCATCAGGACGCCACGGTCCTGCGGCTGCTGCTCGCCGCCAGAGCCAACCCGAACGTGCATCTCTCCAACGGGGCCACCCCCCTGCACATGGCGGCACAGTTGCCCACCAGCGACCACCTGGCAGCGTTGCTCGACGCAGGCGCGGACCCCAACGCGCGCGGCGAAAACGACCGGCCGTTCTTGCACCTGATCGGAAGGGACCAGAGCGACACCGTGCGCCTGCTCGCCCGGCACGGTGCCGACCTGAACGTTGTCTGGGGCGGCGGCACGCCGTTGATGGGCTCCATCATGACCTATGATTGGGAGATTGCCACCACGCTGCTGGAGCTGGGGGCGGACGTTCACTACAAGGATGTCGCCGGGCACGACGTCGCGTTCGCTTTTTGCGACGCCATCCAAGGCTTGCCCGCCACCGAGAGAAACCGGGG
>CAXUIU010000054.1:7218-14513 GCA_964250955.1 uncultured Chthoniobacterales bacterium
CGGGGCATCGTTCGCGTCGATGGATCGCGCCGGTTTTTCGATGCACGTGATGGGCAAAGTGGCGGCTATGATATACCCATGCACTTTTTCCATGGTCGGGCGCACCTGTTTGGAGGATTGACCGCGTGAGACCGGCCGCACTGCTCGGTTCGGGTCTGCGGCTGCCGCGCCGGGGGGTCCAAGCGGCGGAGATCGAATCGGCGCGCGGGTTGCGCCCGGGGAGCGTGGTGGCGCGCACCGGGGTAGAAACCCGCCACTTCGCCAACGCCGCCGAGGGTGAGACGGCGGCCACGCTCGGAGCCGACGCGGCCCGGCAGGCGCTCGCCGCCGCCGGCATGAGCTTCCGCGACATAGACCTCTTGATCGGCGCGGCCGGCACGGTCCAACAACCCATCCCCTGCACGGCGGCGTTGATCCAGCGGGCGCTCGGCGAGGGGGAGTCCGGCGTGCCCGCCTTCGACGTGAACTGCACCTGCCTGGGCTTCGTGGCCGCGCTAGACCTGGCGGCCAGCCTGATTGCCGCCGGCACGTACCGCCGGGTGCTCATCGTCTGCGCGGAGGTCCCCTCGCCCGGATTGAACTGGCAAGACGCGGAAGCCAGCGCGCTCTTCGGTGACGGGGCCGCGGCGTTCGTCGTCGGACCGGCGAGCGACCCGGGGCAGGGTGTCCTCGCCGCGCGGCTGTCGACCTACGGCGCAGGGGCCGACCACTGCCGGATCGAGGGTGGCGGCTCCGCTTTGCACGCCTCTGCCTACCACAAGGAAAACCGGGAACGCTTCCACTTCCAGATGGACGGACCCGCCATCCACCGTGAAGCCAGCCGCCGCCTGCCGCCTTTCGTGGACGGGTTTCTGCGCGACGCCGGGACAGAGCTGGACGACATCGACGTGGTCGTGCCGCACCAAGCCGGACGGCTGCCCATCGAAATCCTGCGCCGCAAGCTGGGCATCGCCCCCGAACGGTTGGTAGTCACCTTGCAAGGCCATGGCAATCTCATCGCCGCTTCGATCCCGGCGGCGTTCCACCTCGCCATCCGGGCGGGCCGGGTCCGCCGGGGCCAGCGCGTGTTGCTGTTGGGCACCTCGGCGGGTTTTTCGATGGGAGCGTTGTTGCTGCAATACTAGGCAAATGTCCGGGGCACGTACCTTCCTCGTCACGGGCGCACGCGCCCCCGCCGCGCTGGAACTCACCCGCCGCCTGGGCCGCGCCGGACATGCCGTGCTCGCCGCCGACTGCGTCCGCGCGCCGGTCGGTCGGTTTTCGCGCCACGTGCGGCGGTACTTTCGAATACCGGGTCCGCGGGAGGACCCCCGTGGGTTCATCGCGGGGGTGCGGGACATCGCCGCGGCAGAGAAGGTGGACGTGCTCGTGCCGACCTGCGAAGAAATCTACCACCTCGGTTTGTATCGAGACCAGTTGAACAAAGTCTGCACGGTGTTTTGCCCGGACCCGGCCACGCTTCTGACCTTGCACCACAAAGGGCGTTTCGCGGGTCTCACGCACGGGCTTGGAACAGAGGTTCTCGCTCCGGAAAGCGTGCTGGTGACCGATGCCGCCGGGCGGCGCCGGCTCGCGCGGGAAAGCCGGTCTTGGGTCTTCAAGCCGGTGTACTCCCGGAGCGCGTCGCGGACGTTAGTCCGGCCGTCCGCCGGAGCGGTCGAACAGCTGGCGCTCGACCCGGTCAACCCCTGGTTGGCGCAGCGTTTCGTCGCGGGACGCGAACTGTCGTCCTACAGCGTCGCGGTGCGTGGGCGGCTCCAGGCCCACGTGCTGTACCATTCGCGTCATCGTGCCGGGCTGGCGGCGGGGATTTATTTTGTTCCGGAAGAGAACGCGACGGCGCGCTGCTTCGTGGCGGGATTGACCGCGCACCTGGGGTTCACCGGGCAGATCGCGTTCGACTTCATCGAGTGCGCCGACACGGGCCGGCTGTTCGTGCTGGAATGCAATCCTCGCGCGACCAGCGGCGTCCATCTGCTCGACCCGGACTTCGACCTGGGTGCCGCCCTGTGCGGAGACGCAGACGAACCGCCGACGGGAGCCGTGGCTTACTTTCCGCGCCCGCCGATGGTCGGCGCGGCCATGCTCATCGTCGGCCTTGGTCAGGCGGTGCGCATGGGGCGGCTGGCTTCCTGGTGGCGCGACTTCGCCGCCGGGCGCGACGTGGTCTTTGCCCGCGATGATCCCTTGCCCTGCCTGGGGCAACTCGCCTCCCTTGCCGAACTAGCGGTGGCAGGATGGCGACGGCGCGCGGGGATGCTCGCGGCAGCCTCGGCCGACATCGAGTGGAACGGTTCACCCCACCTCGAAATCTGCGCTTGATCTCGCAAACCGAAACTCCGTCCTTGAACGACGAAGCCGTGCACGCCTACGTGGCGATGTTCACCCACGCACCGACCGGTGCGTTGATCGCCAACCTCGACACCCGACTGGGAACGATGCCGGTCGCCGGCGGTCGGTGGCGGCTGCCGACCAGCATCAACGACCGCACCGAGACCGGCCGATGCTACGTCTGTTCCTCGCTCGCGCAATACGTGGACTACGCCGCGTTCGAGCTTTCGCGGTTGGGTTGGCCTTGGCTGGAACCCTGTCTGCGCACCTTGCTTGCCGGCGCGGGGGCGGCGTTCCGACGCGCGGAACTGGATCGGGTGGTCATCGTCAACAACTGGCTGCTCTCGACCAACCTCTACCCTCTGGATTGGCATGGGGAGGGGGTCGCGGACACCGTGCGGGCATTGACGGCACGGCGCCCCGGCCACGCGGTGCTCTTCCGCTCGCTCAACGAACGCCAGAACCCCGCACTGCTTGCCGCGGTACGGGACGCGGGCGCCCGCCTGCTGGCGAGTCGCGTGGTGTGGCACTACGACGGGGCCGTGGCCGACTTCACGCGTACCGCCGATTGCCGACGCGACCGCCGGCTCCTTGAAAATCCTGCCTGGGAAATCGTCGGACCCGGCGAGGTCCATCCCGGCGACCTCGAGGAGTTCGTCCGTCTCTACACACAACTCTACGTGGAAAAGTACACCGCGTTGAATCCTCGCTACACCGCGCGCTACTTCGCCGCCTGCCACGCGCGCGGCCTGCTGGAGTTCCACGGGCTGCGCGAACGCTCGACGGGACGTTGGCTGGGCGTGGTCGGGTTGTTCGAGCGACACGGCGTGCTCACTGCCCCCGTGGTGGGTTACGACACCCGTCGGCCGCAGAAGTGGGGGCTGTACCGCGCGCTGATCGCCCTCGTGCTGCGCGAAACCGTCCGGAGGCGCTTGCTGCTCAACCTCAGCGCCGGGGCAGGGGGGTTCAAACGGCTGCGCGGCGGGCGGCCGTGCGTGGAATACACCGCTGTCTTCGATGCCCACCTGCCGCCCTCTCGCCGCTGGCCGTGGGCCGTCCTGGCGACCCTGAGCAACCGCGTCAGTCTGCCGATCACCTGGCGCAAGGAGGTCGGACGATGACGGCACGACCGACCGTGCTGGTCACCGGCGCGACCGGCTTCCTCGGAGGCGCGGTCTGCCGTCGGCTCGCACGGCTGGGCTGGGAGGTACGCGCCACGGGTCGCAACGAAGCGGCGGGGCGGACACTTGCCCGGGAAGGAGTTTGGTTCCAGCGCGCGGCGTTGGAACACCCGGAGGAGGTGCGCGGTCTGTGCGACGACCAACACGCCGTGGTGCATTGCGCGGCCCGCTCCTCGCCCTGGGGGACGCGGGAGGAATTCGAGGCCGCCAACGTCCACGCCACCGCGAACCTGCTCCATGCCGCGCGGGCGGCCCGGGTGCGGCGGTTCGTGCACATCTCCACGCCGAGCGTGTATTTCGACTTCCGGCATCGGCTGGCCCTGACCGAAGACTCGCCGCTGGCCTCCCGGCCCGCTAACTTCTACACCGCCACCAAGCTCGCGGCAGAGCGTCTCGTTCTTGCCGCCGCAGTGGAGGGAGTGCCGGTCATCATCCTGCGACCGCGCGCGGTCTTCGGCCCCGGGGACACGACGATTTTTCCGCGCCTGCTGCGTGCGGCGCGTCAAGGCAGGCTGCCGACCGTCGGCGACGGTCGTAACGTCGCCGACCTGACTTTCATCGACAACGCCGTCGAGGCCGTGGCGTGTGCGCTCGACGCTCCCCCCGCTTGCCACGGGCACGTCTTCAACGTCACCGACGGTCAGCCGGTTGTGCTCTGGGAATTTATCCGAGCCTTGCTGGAACCACTCGGTTTGTCCACGCCGCACCGCCGTCTGCCGCTGGCCGCGGCGCGCGTGTTGGGGACACTCTGCGAGGGTTGGGGACGCTTGATCGGCCGGGAGCCCGCGTTCACGGCTTACAGCCTCGGGGTGTTGGGCTACTCCCAGACTTTCGACATTTCGAAGGCCCGTGCCCTGCTCGGCTACCATCCCGCCATCCCGACCGCCGAAGGCGCGCGGCGTCTGGTGGAATCACTCCGCCACTCCCTGGCACCCGTCGCATGACCGACCCGGCCGCGGACCCCATCCTCGACGTGGCGTTCTTCGCCGTCGGCTCGTGCCGCGGGCTGGAACGGTTAACCCACCGGGGCGGGCGGTGGCGCACGGTGCGCTTTCCCGCTTTGGCGGTGCTGCTACGGCACGCGACCCGCGGTTGGGTCCTGTACGACACCGGTTACGCGGGGCGTTACTTCGACGTGCTGCGCCGCTGGCCCTACCGGCTGCTCGGGCCGCTGCTGGGCGCACGTTTGTCGCCGGAGGAAGCACTCACCGCGCAGTTGATGGCGCGGCGTGGCGTCCGAACCGAGAACGTGCGCACGCTCGTCGTTTCACACTTCCACCTGGACCACATCGCAGGGCTGCGGGACTTCCCGGCGGCGGAGATCTTTTGCACGCAGACGGCTTTGGGGTCGGTGGGAGAACTAGGCGGCGGCTGGCAGGCGGCGCGGCAAGTGTTTCATCCCGACCTGCTGCCGACGGACTTTGCAGGACGAGTGCGTCCTCTGTCTGACCGCGACGCCGGCCCGGCGGAGGGTTTTGCGAAGGTCTGGGACCTGTTCGGAGACGGCAGCCTGCGCGCGGTGTCGTTGCCCGGACACGCGGCAGGGCAGGTTGGTCTGCGCTTCCGGTGCCGGAGCACAGAATACTTCCTGGTCGCCGACGCCTGCTGGCACGAGGCAGCTTTGCACGAACGCCCCAGCACGCTCTCGTGGGCGGAACGACTGTTTTCCCACGACTCGGTCGCCGGCGCCTCCACACGGAGCCGCCTGCAAACCTTTGTACTTGAACGCCCGTCGGTTCAGGTCGTGCCCAGCCACTGCCCATGCGCCGTCACCCGCCACGTCGCTCGGCCGACTGAAAAAAACGACCCGCCCGGCGATTGCCATGTTGCGCCCTAGCTTGCTGCCCACCTTTTTCTTCCACTATCTGCGCGCGCTGCATCCTGGCTTTTCCAGCCGCGACGCGCTGGCACGGTGGCAGGAACACCGTGTCCGGCGTCACCTGCGCGCGGTGGCGGCGCGGTCTCGCTTCTACGGGGAGTTAGCCCGGCAAACCCCCGTGGAACGCTGGCGCGAATGGCCGGTGATGGACAAGGAAACGACCCTCGCGCGCTTCGACGACCTCGTCACGGTGCCCGTGACGCTCGCGCAGACGATGACGCACGCGCTGAGCGGTTGGGAGCGGCGGGACTTCTCGCGCGAACTACCCGGTGGGCTTGCCGTCGGGCTTTCCTCGGGCACGTCAGGACGGACCGGCGTTTTCCTCACCTCCGCAACCGAGCGCGCCGCCTGGGCCGGGGCCGTGCTCGGACGGGCGTTGCCGCGGGGGCTTTTCTCGCGCGGAGGTCCGCAACGCATCGCCTTTTTCCTGCGCGCAAACAGCCCGCTCTACGAGGCGACGCGCTCGCGCCGGGTCCGGTTCGAGTTCTTCGATTTGCTCGCGCCTTGGCCGGAGCACTTGGCCCGATTGCGAACGCTGCGCCCCACGGTGCTGGTCGCGCCGCCATCGGCGTTGCGCGTCATCGCCGCCGCCCGGGAGAGCGGCGAACTGCTGCTGCCAGCCCCGGAACGCATCGTTTCCGTGGCCGAGGTGCTGGAACCCACCGAACGCGCGGCTATCGGGCGGGCGTTCCCGCAAACGGTCCACCAGGTTTATCAAGCCACGGAAGGATTCATCGCCGCAACGTGCCGCCACGGCGTGCTGCACCTCAACGAGGACAGTCTGATCGTCGAACCACGCTGGCTGGACAAGCCGACCGGACGGTTCGTACCGATCCTGACCGACCTCTATCGCTTCACTCAGCCGGTCGTACGCTACGCACTCAACGACGTGCTCATCGCACGCCGCACCCCCTGTCCCTGTGGCTCGGTCTTCCAGGCCCTCGACGCCATTGAAGGACGCACCGACGACCTCTGCGACCTGAAGCGTCCTGATGGCTCGGCCGGGCAAATCTTTCCGGACTATTTGCGCTTGGCGGTGACCACAGCCGACCCGACCGTTGAAGATTTCTTTATCCGCAACCCGCGACCGGGTGAGCTGGAAGTTTCGCTGCGCGCCGCGCCGTCGGTGACGGAGAGCCTGACGATACAAGATCGGGTTTGTGCGCGGGTGCAGGCGGTTTGTATAGACGGGGGGTTTGTCGCCCCATCCATCCGGTTTGTGCCGCCTCCTGCTTTGCTCCCCGGCGCCAAGTTACGCCGGGTCTCGCGGCGGTGACGCCATCGGTTAATCCCCGTGCCTGTACGTCAAGCCGACTCCAGAGCTTGGCGGATCTGCGCCATCTTTTCGGTGACGCTGAGCTTTTTTGCGGCGGATTTCCCCGCTCACTTCATTCCCTTTGGGTGGAATACCGCGAAGCTTGCTTCGACTTTGCTGGGGTAGTACTGATCTTCCCACGATAAAGTAGACGCGCGGATGTGCTACAACCGAGCGCAACCGACGTGAGTCCCACACAAAGCAAGTACGGCAGAAGATTTGACGAGGAGTTTGAACGGCAGATCGCCGCGCTGGCGAGCCGACCGGGAGCCAAACAGGAGCAGGTGGACCGCGCTCTGGGTGTAAGCCCCTATAGCGCCATCGGGCAAGCCAAGGCGCAGGTCACCCAGGCCCGCGCGCAGGTGGACCAAGCCGGGGCGGACTACGAGGTGGCAGGGGTCAACTACGGTCGCGCCAGCTCACTTTACGGCAAGGACCTGCGCGCCGTGGCCAAGCAGGATGTGGACACAACTAAAAACACGCTCGACGTAAGCCAAACCGCTCTCAATGCGGCCAAGGCCAACGTGGAAGCTGGTCAGAGCACTGCGAGGCGAATGTCGTCTCGAAGAACCTCCGTTGGTGAGACGCT
>CAXUIU010000055.1:0-12622 GCA_964250955.1 uncultured Chthoniobacterales bacterium
CGCATCCAGAGTGGGACTTCCCGGGACTGCGGCCCGGCGACAAGTGGTGCCTGTGCGTGAGCCGTTGGCAGGAGGCACTCGAAGCCGGCAAGGCCCCACCCGTCGATTTACAGGCCACACATTCCTCGGCGACGGAGTTCGTCAACCTCGAGGAACTCCGCGCCCACGCGGTCGAGGATTAAGAGCGCGTCTCGTCGTTGGCTGCCGGGACATACACCTCCGCGCCGTTGCCCAAGAACTCCCGCGACTTTTCCTCCATGCCAGCCTGGAGCGCATCGGTCTCGCCAACGCCCTTTTCCGCGGCGTAGCGGCGCACGTCCTCGGTGATCTTCATCGAGCAGAAATGCGGCCCGCACATGGAGCAGAAGTGCGCCGTTTTCGCCCCTTCCTGCGGCAAGGTCTCGTCGTGAAACTCCCGTGCCGTGTCTGGGTCGAGGCTCAGGTTGAACTGATCTTCCCAGCGGCACTCGAAACGCGCCTTGCTGACAGCGTTGTCGCGGTGCTGCGCGCCGGGGTGGCCTTTCGCCAAGTCGGCGGCGTGGGCGGCGATCTTGTAGGTGATGACGCCAGCCTTCACGTCATCGCGGTCCGGCAGGCCGAGGTGTTCTTTCGGCGTGACGTAGCAGAGCATCGCGCAGCCGTACCAACCGATCATCGCCGCGCCGATGGCGCTCGTGATGTGGTCGTAGCCCGGCGCGATGTCCGTCGTCAACGGCCCGAGCGTGTAGAAGGGAGCCTCGTGACACCATTCGAGTTGCTTGTCCATGTTCTCCTTGATGAGGTGCATGGGCACGTGGCCGGGGCCTTCGTTCATCACCTGCACGCCGTGTTCCCACGCGCGGCGGGTGAGTTCGCCCTGGGTCTCCAACTCGCCGAACTGCGCGTCGTCGTTGGCGTCCGCAATCGACCCCGGCCGCAGCCCGTCGCCGATGGAGAAGCTCACGTCGTACGCGGCCATGATCTCGCAGATGTCGTCCCAATGCGTGTACAGGAAGTTCTCCTGATGGTGTGCGAGGCACCATTTGGCCAAGATAGAGCCGCCACGCGAGACGATGCCGGTGGCGCGCCGAGCCGTCAGCGGGATGTAACGCAGCAGCACACCCGCGTGGATTGTGAAGTAGTCGACCCCCTGCTCGGCCTGCTCGATCAACGTGTCGCGGAAGATGTCCCAGGTCATTTCTTCCGCGCGGCCGTTGACCTTTTCGAGCGCCTGGTAGATCGGCACCGTGCCGATGGGCACCGGGCTGTTGCGCAGGATCCACTCGCGTGTGGCGTGGATGTTCTTGCCGGTGCTCAGGTCCATTACCGTGTCCGCGCCCCACTTCGTCGCCCAGCGCATCTTTTCGACCTCCTCCTCGATGGAACTTGCCACGGCCGAGTTGCCGATGTTGGCGTTGATTTTGACCAGGAAGTTGCGCCCGATGATCATCGGTTCCAATTCCGGGTGGTTGATGTTCGCAGGGATGATCGCTCGACCTCTTGCCACCTCGTCGCGCACGAACTCTGGCGTGATGTAGCGCGGGATGGCCGCCCCGAAGCCGTGCCCCGGGTGCTGCTGGTTGAGAACGTTGCGTGCGCCCTTTTTGTTCTCGGTGGCCTCGTATGCCTGGTCGCGGCCGAGGTTCTCACGCACCGCGATGAACTCCATTTCCGGAGTGATAATCCCTTGGCGCGCGTACCAAAGCTGCGTCACCGGGTGGCCTGCGCTCGCCCGCAACGGCTGGCGCACCAGCCCGGGGAACGTCTCCAGCTTTCCCCGCGCGCCAACGGTGCGGTTGACGGCGAGATCCTCGTGGCCGCGGCTCAGGTAGCCGTTATCCTGCGGCAGCACCTCGCGGCCCTGGTACGCCTCCACATCGCCGCGCCCCGTGATCCACGGCAGGCGCAACGCCGGCAGCCCGGCACGCACGTCGCAGTCACACGCCGGATCACCCCACGGGCCGCTCGTATCATACACGCGCACGGCGTCGTTGGGCTGCACGGTTCCATCGACGCTGCGCGTTGGGGCCAAGCTAATCTCACGGCAGGGCACCCGCAGGTCGGGGTGCAGTCGGCCACCCGCATAGATTTTGCGGCTGTTGGGCAGTTGGTCCGTGCTGCGCGGGCTGAAGGAATCTTTGGCGGCAATCATGGGAGCGGAGTTTTATACGCCAACGCACCCCGGCCGTCCAGACGTGGGGTGCAGACGGGCATCAATTTGCTGCCGGGATGCCACCACCCGAACGCACGGAGCCTGCCGTTCCGCGGTCCGCGACCGGGTTCGAGACAGGCGCGAAGTCTGCCACGTCCACTGGGCCGCGTGGCGCGAGTATCGCAGGATTGACGGCGGTCCCGCGCAACGGGAGCTGCTCGCCACGGTAGTCGGCGAGGAGCTTGGGCGGCTGCCGGTAAGACGCCACTCCCTGAAAACTCTCGACGCCCTGCGCAATGGCCTCCGCCAGACTTTCACGCCAAGTGGGGTCGTTGATAACGAGGCTCTCACGGTCGTTGGTCAAGTAGCCGCCTTCGATTAGGACCGCCGGTGCACGTGCGAGCCGCAACACCGCGAACCGCGCCCGCCGCACGCCGCGGTCAATCTGTGGCAGGTGCCCGAGCAAGGAATGCTGCACGCACGTCGCCAGCGCGAGACTCGCTTCGTCGAACTCGTTGCCCGGTGCGCCTTCGAACTGTTCGAGCGAGGTTCCGTGATCGTCCGTCGAGGCCGCTCCTTGCGGAGTGATGGCGTACACCTCGAAGCCCTTCGCCTGCCCCCCGTCGGCGGCCGAGTTGAAGTGTAAGCTCACGAACACGGCGTCGCCGGCCGCGTTGGCCTCGTCGGCACGATCCTCCAACGACAGGAACGTGTCGTCCGGCCGGGTGAGCAGCACGCGCAGGCCCCGCTTTTCGAGCAAGGGCTTCAAACGTTGGCAAACGTCGAGCGTGTAATCTTTCTCGGCACCGACACGGCTGTTTGCACCGCGATCTTTGCCGCCATGCCCCGGATCGAGCACCACGGTGCGAAAAGGACGCAGGTTGGCGATCATCGTCGGCCGCAGGGATGGCTCGATGGTTTTAGCAAGGTCGAAGCGCGAGATGAGCACCTGGTCGTCTTGCACCACTGCCGGGAAAAGAAGCCACTGTTTAACGCCGTTGACGTAGACCTCGCGCGGGTTGAGGCCGAGTTCCAGCCGCGTGCGGCCATCGTCGAGGGTGACATGCCGGTCGGTCAAGAGCGGGTTGCCACGCAGTTGGTAGAAGCGGGCGATGTTGCCGAGCGAGAGGTAGTCGCGGCCGTCCGCCCTGATCACCTGCCAGTCCGGGTCCTTGCCGCTGGCGAAGCCAGCGAACACGACCAGCGCGCAGACACATGCAGCGAAACGGAGAAAATGTCTTTGCACACCATGGGAAACGGCTCTCCCATAGCTTTTGCGTCCCTCCAAGGGAGAGAGGCGGAGGCGGGAATCGAACCCGCGGATAGGGGTTTTGCAGACCCCGGCCTTACCACTTGGCTACCCCGCCAGCACCTGACGACGCGAGGTTCTCACGCTTTGCGGACGCGCTCAAGTTGATTTCTCGCTGACGGACGTGGCGGAAGCTGCTTGTATTCCCGGGTCTCATGCCCCTCGTCGACCTTCCCCTGCGCGCACTCTACGCCTATGCCGGCCTCAACCCCTGCCCGTCCGACCTGGACGCCTTCTGGGACGCGAGCCTGCGCGAGATGGAGGCGGCCGACCCCGCCGTTGAACTGCGCCCGGCCACCTTCCAGGGGCCACGCGCCGAGTGCTTCGACCTGTTCTTCACCGGCGTCGGCGGCTCACGCGTGCACGCCAAGTACCTCCGGCCGAAGGAGGGAAACGGCGGCAAGCGCCCGGCCGTGCTCCAGTTCCACGGATACGCCGGCAGCGCGGGCGATTGGCAGGACAAGCTCGCGTATGTCAACGGCCTCGGCTACGCGGTGGCGGCGCTCGATTGCCGCGGGCAGGGTGGACGCAGCGACGACCTCGGCGGCGCTGCGGGCACGACCCTGCGAGGGCACATCATCCGCGGCCTCGACGACCCCGACCCACGCCGGCTGGCGTTCCGGCAAATCTTCCTGGACACCGCCATGCTGGCGAAGATCGTCGCCGGGTTCGCAGAGGTGGACCCCGGGCGCATCGGCGCGATGGGCGCCAGCCAGGGCGGTGCGCTCACCCTCGCCTGTGCCGCCTTGGCCCCGCACCTCATCCAGCGCGCGGCGCCGGTGTACCCGTTCCTGAGCGACTACCAACGCGTCTGGGAAATGGACCTTGCGGAGAACGCCTACGAGGAATTGAAAGATTATTTTCGCAACTTCGACCCCCGGCACGAGCGTGAGCGGGAGGTCTTTACCCGACTGGGCTACGTGGACATCCAGCACCTCGCCAAGCGCATCCGCGGCGAGGTGCTCATGGGCACGGGGTTGATGGACCGGATTTGCCCGCCGTCCTCGCAGTTCGCCGCGTACAACAAAATTTCGGCCAAGAAGCGCGTGATGATCTACCCGGACTACGGCCACGAGGGGTTGCCGGGTTTTCAGGACGCCACGTTCGAGTTCATGGCGGGACTGTAGGAGACACCCGTGATCTCACTGCACGCGTACGCCCTCTTGGAAGACGCCTGGACCGGGGGTGTCGCCGACTGGTGCCGGGCGGCGTCAGGCTTCGTGCTCGGCGGCGGGCAGGCGTGGATGGTCACGACCAGCGACGGGCAGGCGAACTGGATCAAGCGGCGACTGCTCTGCGAGGGGATCAGCCTGTTCGGCGTGGAGTTTTTAGATGCGCGTGCGTTGCGGCGGGAGCTTTGCCTGCGGGAAGGCGTCGCGTCGCCGACTTACGGACGCCACGCGCTCGAACTCCTCCTGCGCCTTCACGCCTTGGCGCACGAGGACGCCCACCCTGCCCTAGCCGCGGTGGCGCGTCATCCCGGCGCATGTCTGGCGGCGCTCGACGAGTACGCGGCGGCCGGCTGGATGGCGGACGGGCCGGAGTTGTTCGCGGACCTCCTCCCGGCGGCGCTGCACGACTGGCTGCCGCTCCTGCGGACGACAGGTTCGTGGGTGCCGGAGGTGGACCAGACACTGCGGCACGCCGCGCGCGAAACACCTCCCGACGCCCCGCCCCTGGCGGTTTGCGTGTTCGGTTGGAACGCCGCGCACTGGCCGCTGCTCGACCTGCTGGCCGCGGCCTGCGAGAGTGCGGATCGCGCCGACGTTTACATCCCCTCGCCGCGCGGAACCTCCGAAGGGGTGCAACAGGGCTGGCTCGCCTCTTTGGAAGGAGTGCTCGGCGTCGACTACGACTTCTGCGAGGCGAGCGACTTCGAGTCGGCACAGGGCGCGCTCGCGGCCCGCCTGGAGGGCAGCGACCTGGCAACCGAGCAGCCGCTCGTCCCCGAACTCCTCGCCGGCCGCGACACCGCCGACATGGCGGCGTTGGCGTGTGATTTCGTCGCGCGCTGGTTGGCGGCGCGACCCGCGGGCAAGGACGGTCTCCACGCCGCCGACGCGGGCCAGCGCCTCCTGATTCTCAGCCCGGGGCGCGACGTGGCGTCGGTGGCGGTCGTCAAGGCCCTCGCGGCGGCCGGGGTCGCGGTGGAGGACGAGGTCGGCGAACAACCCGAGCCCTCGCTCTCCGTCCAGGTCCAGCGCGCGATCCTGGCTTACCACCAGAGCGAGGCCGACCTCGCGGCACTCCTGGCTCTGATCGAGCTTCTCAACGAACTCGCCGCCGCCAGCCCGCCGCCCGCCGGCAGCGTCTTGGCGCGCGTGTGCCCGCTCGACCCGGTGGCGACCCGGCGCGCGCTTTACAGCGCGTTCGCCGAGGTCCAGCACCACAGCGCGCGTGTGCTCGGCGAGCGCGCTACCCTCGGCCGCGCGGACGTGGCCGGGCCGTTGCGCGAACTCATCGACCACCTCGGCACTTGGCCCGAGCGAGGGCCGTGGAACGAGGCCCTCGCGCGCTGGGAGGGCGGCCTCAACGGCTTCGGGCTGACCACCGAAATCCTGGAGCCGCTCTGGTCGCAACTCGCCGGTCTACCGGTCGGCGACGAAGCACCCGCGGAAGCATTCTTCCAGTTCTTGAGCGGGGTGCTCGCCGGGGTGCCGCCGCGGCGGGCGGCGGAGGGCCGCAACCGCTTCGCCCGCGTCGTGGTGACCTCACTCGACGGCGCGATGGGCCAGACGTGGGGCGGCGCGCTTTTCTTAGATTCCAACGAGGGCGCCTGGCCGATCTACCCGGGCGAAAACCCGTTCCTCGACGACGCCGACCGTGCGCGCCTGAATGCCCGCCGCACTGCCATGACCGAGGAAGGCGGCACTACTCCCCCCCCGCGCGGCTATCTCCTGAGCGCCGCCGACCGTGCGCAGCTCGAACATTTCCGCTTCCTCGAAATCCTGGAGAATTGCACGGGCCCGCTGGCGTTCGCGGGCGTCGCGCGCGACCTGGCCGAACCCTCGAAAGAACTCCACGCCAACGAGTGGGCGTTGCGTTGCGTCATCGAAAGCGGCTACACGCCGGCGGGCAACGAAAATCTTCTGGACCGCTGGCGGCAGGCTGTCCGCCGTACGCATCAGCCCGCGCCGACACTAACGGCACGGGAGCACGCGCATCTCCGGGATGTGTTCGTGCGGCGGCAGGACCCAGCCGCGGCGTTCGACGGGTATTTCTTCGACTTCTCCGCGCTGGCCGATCCGGACGGGCTGCCCCTGCACGACGCCTGGTCGGGCCGCGACCTGGAGACGATCTGGAACCGGCCGGCGACGTTCGCGCTGCGGCAGGTGTTTGACGCCGAATCCTGGCGTGACGAGGGCGGCAGCCTGAGCCGGCGCGAGGGCTGGGCGGTGGGGCGGCTGGTGCACGGCTGGCTGCGCGTGGCGCTCGGAACGTCCGACCAGCCGCGGCGCATGACGGGCGACGATTGGCAAAACGCCCTTGCCGCCGGACTTTCCGCCGCCCGCACGAACACCGAGCGCGCCTTGCGTCAGGGCCTCGGCGACCCGGACGAACTGCCCTTCTGGTGGCGCAGCACGCTCGGCCGCGCCGAGTGGACCACCCGCCGCTGCCTCGAAACCCTCGCGGCCACGGCGCTTCGCCGCGGCGAGGACGGTGCGCCGCCGGGTCCGCGCTGGCTGTGCCTGGAACGCACCTTCCAGGTCGATCTCCAGACCGTGCGCGGACCGCTCAAGCTGCGCGCACGCTGCGACGCCGTGTTGCTCGACCGGCCGGAACTCGCCGGGGCCAGTGCGCTGATGATCGACGTTCGCACCGGCTCCGCGCCGCCCACCGGTGCACCGACCCTGACCCAACTCGCCGACGGCCGCGGCCTCGGTGTGGGCACACTGCGGTTGATGGGTGTAGCCGCCGGCCTTGATTCGGAGGGAACCGCCGCCGGTGTCATCCATCCCAATGCCTCGAACCCCGCACAATGGAACGCCGAGAACGCCGCGCTGCTCGACGACGCGCTCGCCCAACTTGCCGGCAAGCAGAGTTCCCTCGCCTTCGGGCAAAAGGGCGCGCTCGCCGGCGGCCACCGCCAGGACGACGCCGAGGACCTACCGCTCGCCACGATCCCCGTCCCGCCGGCCGTGCTCGCCGCCAAAGGGGCGGCCGAGAAATTTGTTTGACGGTCGCCACACCCCGCACTACACGTTCTCCCAAGCTCTTATCCAGAGTGGCGGAGGGACTGGCCCGACGATGCCACGGCAACCGCTGACGCTTCCCATGCGTCAGGCCCAGGTGCTAAATCCAGCCTCGCGGGCGGCAAGTGATTGCCGCCTCGGGGAAAGATGAGAGAGTCCGCGCCAGTACAGAAGCGTTCGCCCGCCGTTGAGGCAAGAGGGGCGGAGGGTCTTTCCGGCTCGCGGTCTTTCTAGCTTTCCTCCGCGTGGCCGGGGATCGGAGCGGCTAACTCGACCCGACTATGGACATTCACCGCAACCGCTACTTCACCCACCTGCGCTGCCGCGAATGCGGCCGGTCCTACCCGAAGCAGGCGATCCACATTTGCGAGTTTGACTTCGGCCCGCTGGAGGCGGCGTACGACTACGACGCGATCCGCGGCGAACTGACCCGCGAGCGCATCGCCGCCCGCCCGCAGACGATGTGGCGCTACCGCGAGTTGCTGCCTATCGACGGCGAGCCAACCGTGGGCACGCAGGTCGGCTTCACGCCCTTGGTGCGCGCCGACCGGCTCGCGCGACGGCTGGGCCTGCGCGAACTCTACATCAAGAACGACACGGTCAACTACCCCACCCTGTCCTTCAAGGACCGCGTGGTCTCCGTGGCGCTCACCCGCGCCCGCGAACTCGGCCTCGAAACCGTCGCCTGCGCCTCCACCGGCAACCTCGCCAACTCCGTCGCTGCCAACGCCGCCGCCGCCGGCCTGAAGAGCTACGTCCTCATCCCCGCCGACCTGGAGAGCGGGAAGGTGCTCGGCTCACTCGTGTACGGCACAAACGTCATCGGCATCCACGGGGCCTACGATCAGGTCAATCGGCTCTGCTCCGAGATTGCGGGCAAGTACGGCTGGGGCTTCGTCAACGTGAACCTGCGTCCGTACTACGCGGAGGGTTCCAAGACGATGGGCTTCGAGATCGCCGAGCAGCTCGGCTGGCGTGCGCCACGGCACACGGTCGTGCCGATGGCCAGCGGCTCACTGCTTACCAAGATCCACAAGGCTTACAAGGAGTTTGCCGCCCTCGGTCTGATCGACGCAACCCCGCTCAGCGTCCACGGCGCGCAGGCGACGGGATGCTCGCCCATCGCGGAAGCGATGAAGAAAGGCTCCGACCTCGTCAAGCCCGTCGCCAAGCCGCAGACGATTGCCAAGTCGCTCGCCATCGGTACGCCGGCCGACGGTTACTACGCCATTCACACGATGCGCGACACTGCCGGCGGGGCCGAGGACGCCACTGATGAGGAGATCATCGAGGGCATCCGTCTGTTGGCCGAGCACGAGGGCATTTTTGCCGAGACAGCCGGCGGCGTCACGGTCGCCTGCGCCAAGAAGCTCGTTGAGAGCGGCAAGATCAAACCGGAAGAGAGCACCGTGCTCTGCATCACCGGCCACGGGCTAAAAACCGCCGAAGCCGTCGCGGACCAGTGCGGCAGCCCACGGCTCATCAAGCCAAGCCTGCGCGAGTTCGACACCCTGCTTGCCAACGAAGTTGCCGCCGCTGCCTGACCACCCTTTCTCTATATGCCAACGAACATCCGCATTCCTACCCCCCTTAGAAAATTGACCGGCGAACAGGAGGTCGTGCAGGCCGACGGCAAGACCGTCGGCGAACTGCTCGGCTCGCTTGATACCAGCTACCCCGGCCTGCGCGAGCGCATCTGCGACGAACAGGGCAACGTGCGGCGCTTCGTCAATGTGTACCTTAACGATGAGGACATCCGCTTCCTTGCCGAACAGGACACGGCCGTCAACGACGGCGACGAGTTGAGCATCGTGCCAGCCATTGCAGGCGGTTAGCCTGACGCCGGACCGCGCGGGGAGCGACGCACGATTCTTCCCCCAATGAAAAAGTTCCTCGCCCTTCTATGCATGCTGTTGGTCGTGGCCCTGGCAACTGCCCGGGCTGCGGACGACCGGGATTTCACGCTGGTCAACAAGACCGGCTTCGACATCCATTCGGTGTTCGTCTCCCCGCACGGCGCGGACGATTGGCAGGAGGACGTGCTCGGCCGGGCAGTGCTCATCAACGGCGACCACGTGGACATCAAGTTCAGCCGTGGCGCATCGGCCAAACGTTGGGATCTGAAAGTCACCGACAAGGACAGCAAGGGCTACATCTGGGAGAACATCAACCTCCTGGAAGTCGCCAAGATCACCGTCGAGTACAAGAACGGCAACGCGTCGGCCACCTACGAATGATGAAAAACCGTCTCTGGCTGATGTTCCAGCCGCGTCTCGTCACGCAGCCGGTGGTCTACGACCTCGGCAAGAAGTTCGCCGTGGTGACGAACATCCGGCAGGCTAGCGTCAACGAGGAGATCGGCCTTGTGTCCATCGAACTCGAAGGCGAGCACGCCGAGATCGAGCGCGCGATTGCGTGGCTGGAAGAAATCGGCGTGAAGGTCGAACCGGTGGAGATCAACACCATCGAGGGGTGACCGGGAACTTTCAGTTAAACTCCAGCGGCTGCGGCGGGTCAATCTTGACCGTCGGCAGTGAAGCGGCGTCCTGATCACCAGGATTTACCGCGGTTGCTGGCAGCACCTTCTTCTCCGGCGTGGCGACGGGCAACGCGGCTGGTCCGCTAACTTCCGGCGCTTTGTTGATCGCGGCGGTGGGGTCGTTGCTGACCGGGCGCACCGCGTCGTAGGGATCGTGGTCGCCGACCTCCAGCACGGTAGGAGCCTTGATCGCCACGGGCTTGACCGTGTCGAGGTCAGCGGCCCCCACGGCACGCGCGACCTTCGGCGCGTTGGGATCGGAGGAAACGTTCCGCACCGTGCCACCGGCCGAGAGCGTGCGCGCCGCCGCGAACATCCCGTTGGCCGTCCGCCCGCCGCCGTGGACCGGGCACGTCTGCCGCGGCATCTCGGCGGCCGTCGCGTACGTCGTGAACGTCGTCCGGTGCCGCTCGCCGTCCACCGTCTCGAAACAACGGTCCGTGGCGAGTTCGCCCGAACGCTCGCACACCTCGACCTTCTTGAGGTTACCGGGCACCGGGATGTCCTTGGGCGGCATGGCCTGCGCGGCAGCGTTCATCACCTTGACCCACACCGGCAGCGCCACCTGGCTGCCGAACGCCCCGCGGTAGATCGGGCTCGGCTTGTCGAAGCCCTCCCACACCGCGCATGTCACCTCGCTGTTGTAGCCGGCGAAGAGCGCGTCCGTGAAGTTATACGCCGTGCCCGGCTTGCCGCCCGCCGTCATCGGGCGCAGACCGTAGCGGGAGCCCGCCGTGGAACCGACGCCGGTTTTGAGAACCTGGGCGAGTTCATTGTGGACCTGGTAGGCCGGACCCACGTCCACGATGCGCACGCGCGGGCCAGGCGCCGCCTTGAAGAGCACCGTACCGTCGGCGTCCTCGATGCGGGTCAACACGAACGGCGCCGCCGGCCGCCAACCGCCGTTGGGGAAGCCGGTGTAAGCGAGGGCGAGTTCGGATAGCGTCACCTCGCTGCTGCCTAGAAAGGTCGCGGGGAACTCGCGGAGGGGCGAGTTGATGCCGGCGCGCTTGGCGAGCGCGAGCACGTCGGCGAGGCTGGCTTCGTTGCCCACGCGCACGGTCGCAGCGTTCTTGCCCTCGATGAGCGCCAGACCGGCAGGGATCGGGCCGTCGTAGCGGTTGCCGGCGCGCTCGACGCCCCATTCACCCAGGATGCCGTTTTGGCCGCCGACCATCACCTGCCGGTTGTCGAGCACTTGGTCGAGGAAAAGCCGCCCGGGAAAAATCCCCTTCTGGTACGCCGCCGCGAAGACGAAGGGCGTGAACGCCGTCCCCGCCGGTCGCCTCGCCTGCGGGTGGATGGCGCGGTTGTACTCGCTGTGAT
This sequence comes from uncultured Chthoniobacterales bacterium, assembly GCA_964250955.1. GTDB lineage: Bacteria > Verrucomicrobiota > Verrucomicrobiia > Chthoniobacterales > SZAS-18 > CAHJWO01. The sequence goes on from CAXUIU010000055.1 coordinate 11,499, forward strand.
GGAAGTCCCGCCCGCCGACCAGTGCGATCACCGCGCCGTCCGAGTTGTTGAGCGCCACGAGCGCCCCTTGGAGGTACTCGGGCGCGGAGACCACGTTGTGGATGTTCGTCGTCGGTGTGGCGGCATCCGTCGGGACGTTCTGCGCCAGACGACGTTCCTCCTCGCGGAACCGGGAGGAATACTCCGCGTAGGTCTGGTGGTTCTGGAAGGCGGCGTTGCGCTCGACCTCGTCCAACTGCTCTCGCAACGCCGCCTCGGCCGCCTGCTGCACGCGGGCGTCAATCGTCGAATAGATCCGGAGCCCCTCGCTCGTCGCCCGATCCAGGCCGACCTGTGCGATGACCTGCTGGCGGATCGCCTCCAACGCGTAGGAATCGCTGCTGGCAAGCACGCGCGGCTTGACGGCAAGTTCCTCGTCGGCGGCGGCCTGGTACTGCTCGCGCGTGATGTAGCCCTCGTCCACCATGCGCCCGAGCACGACATCGCGGGCGGCCGTGGCGGCGTGCTTGTCGTGCCAGGGGGATTTGTTGTTGGGGCTGTTAATGAGTCCGGCCAGGGTCGCCGCCTCGCCGAGGTTCAGTTCCTTGGCGTGCTTGCCGAAGTACCCCTTCGAGGCCGCCTCCACCCCGTACAGCCCGCTGCCCAAATAGATGCGGTTGAGGTAGTACTCCATGATCTGATCCTTGGTCAGCGTCGTCTCGATGCGGTGAGCGACGTAGATTTCGAGGATCTTGCGCTGGAAGGTCCGCCCGCCAAGCGGGAAGGTGTTACGCGCGAGTTGTTGCGTGATCGTGCTGCCGCCCTGCCGGATGCGGCTTCCGCGCAGGTTCTGGTAGGCCGCGCGCAGGATGCCGCGCGGGTCGCTGCCGCTGTGCGTGTAGAAGCGGTTGTCCTCCGCCGAGACGACGGCGTGCTGGAGATCGACGGCGATCTGGGAGATGGTGATCTGCTCGCGCTTCTGCTCGTAGATGTAACCGAAGGTCACGCCGTTGCGGTCGAAGATCGTGCTGGCGTTCTCCATCTTGCCGAGCGCCCCCATGTCCAGCTCGGCCGCCTTCGCCAGGAGATGCAGGTGGAATGCGTACGCCACCCCGGCCCCCACCGCCGCCACCACCAGCATCAAC
>CAXUIU010000055.1:12632-14404 GCA_964250955.1 uncultured Chthoniobacterales bacterium
CCACCAAGGCCAGGAACCAGTGCCGACGGTAAAAAGCCGGCTTGTACTTGTCAGTGTTCCGCATCGGTTGCGCGGCGGGCGAAGCGCGCACCGGGCAGCTTTCCCACGAAACGCCGCCCGGTGCAAACGCCAAATTTCCTTGCACCGTCTCCGGGAAGGCGGTTGCCGTCCTGGGGGCAAGTCCGTAGAGTGTCCCAGGCGCCGTATCCATGGAAGCAACTCCCGGTCACCGCGAATTGGTGGATTTCATTCGCCATCAGATCGCCGCCCACGGTCCGGTGACGTTCCGATGGTTCATGCAGCAGGCACTCTACCATCCGAAGCTCGGCTACTACGGCTCGGGCCGCGCGCGCATCGGCTACCAGGGAGACTTCTATACGAACGTCAGCGTGGGCCGCATCTTCGGCGAACTGATGGCCAAGCAGTTCGAGGAGATGTGGCTGCGCATGGGCAAGCCCGCGTCCTTCACGATCCTGGAAGAAGGCGCACACGATGCGCGTTTCGCCGGCGATGTTCTGTCCTGGACGCAGCGCTTCTCGCCCGAATTCCACGAAGGGCTCAAGTACTGGATCATCGAGCCCAACCCCCGCCTCCAGCAGGAGCAGCAGGCCACCCTGAGCACCTGGCCGCGCAACAAAATTCGCTGGAGTCAGAGCCTGGATTCCTTCGAGATGGGCTCGCTGCACGGCGTGCATTTTTCCAACGAACTCTTGGACGCTTTCCCGGTGCACCTCGTGACCTCGGCAGGCGGGGCGTGGCAGGAGAACTTCGTGGACGTGGGCAAAGCGGGATTCCGCTTCGTGTACGGACCGCCGTCGAGCATCCAGCTCCGCGCGGCCCTGGACCGCCTCCCGCCGCCCGCGCTGCCGCCCGGGGTCAAGGAATACCGCACGGAGATCAACCTCGCCGCGCCACGCTGGGTCGAGGACACCTCCAGGGTACTCGGTCAAGGTTACATCCTCTCCGTGGACTACGGCTACCCGCGTGACGTGTACTACGCACCCGAGCGGTCCACCGGCACGCTCGCCACCTACCGCGAACACCAGCGCGGCGACGATCCCCTCCTTGCCGTCGGCGAGTGCGACCTGACGGCGCACGTCGACTTCACCACCCTGGCCGAGCGCGCCGAGGCCAGCGGGCTGCGGTTGGCGGGCTTCTGCGACCAGCACCATTTCCTCGTCGGCCTGGGCGAGGGCGAACTCCTCGCCATCGAACGCTCGACCCACGAAATGACCCCGGAGTTGCTGCGCTTCATCCGTCATTTCAAGACGCTGATGCACCCGGGCACCATGGGCATGGCCTTCAAGTTCATCTGCTTCGAGAAGAACGTGCCCGCCAGCGACAAACCGCTGCTGGGTTTCGGCCGGTGCCAGGATGCTTACGCCGCCCTGGGCATCGAACCGCCCGAGGCCGAGGAGCACGATCCTTACGCGGCGGGCTGAGCGGCGGGGACCTGTTCGAGGACCTTGAACGCCCCGCCCGCTCCGTCTGGATCAAGCATTGGTCCCGTTGCCCCCGGCAGCCAGCGTCGCAAGAAGCTTGCTTGCGTGCCGTAGGACTCCACCCGCAGTCCGAGTTCGCTGCCCCAGCGTTGCAGGTCGGTGAAGTTTACGTCCGCCGTCAAGTCTTGCTGTCCGGGCCGCGCGTAGACTTCGTGCCCCTCGAAGCGCAACTGTCGGCAATACGCGCGGAGCGTTCCCCGCGGCCTCCGGTGGTACAGGGCCGGGAGTTCGTCGCCGTAGTCGACCGTGAGCAGGCGCCCACGCCGCCAG
>CAXUIU010000056.1:0-2425 GCA_964250955.1 uncultured Chthoniobacterales bacterium
GCCATCTGGCGCGCCAGGGCAACGGTCGCGGCCACGTTGCCGCGCGCCTCCGTGAACGGGCCGGAAGCCCCTTCGCGGGCGAGGATCGTCTTGCCGTCCGCGTACACCTCCGTGCCCATCCCGGTGCGGAGATGCAACAGGTTCGGATTCACCACTTCCATGCTCAGTTCGGCGGCGGAACTGCCGGCGTCGCTCACCGTCGCGCGGTAGGCGGGCGCTTGCCGCATCGCCTCCGCGGCTTGCCGCAACACCTCGCGGCCGTCCTGCGCACGGAGGGTGGTTGCCAGGAGCGTAGCGATCAAACCAAGGAGCAATCGTTTCATAGGGGTTCAGTTGAACAGCGGTCCGATGGCCGGGCCGCCGGTCTCGTTCCAGCCGCGCGGCCGGGTGGTCTTGAGCCAGTCCACCGCACGGTGGCTCAGCAGCGTGCCGAGCTGCTTGGGCGTCTGCACGGGCAGGTCGGCTAGTTCGACGATCTGCTCGTCGGGCGCGCCGCCGGCCTTGCCCGACCCAACGCGCTTGCCGGGCTTGAAGGGCTTGTACTTGATGTAAACCCGCTCGGCTGCCTCGGCCGTCAGGAGGTGAATCTTCGCCTTGGGCGGCACGCACTGGTATTCCTTGTTAAGGATCGCCCCGCCGAAAGTGAACCGCTTCACGTACGTCGCCGACGGCGTGGAATAAACCAGCGTGTAGGTCGCGTCCCGCCCGAACAGCGCGAAGTGGTACAGGTCGCGGTCCACGAAGAGCTTCTCCGGCGGTGGGATGACCTTGTAACGTCCGTCGGCGGCGACCGTCAACACGCGGTCCAGCTCCGACGCGCGGAACGCCGGCTCCAGACCCTCGCCCTTCACGGCGTAGCCGAGATAGCCCTTCACCGGGTCGTAGGCGACCGCGAGGTTGCGCACAGCCACCTGGCGCGCGTCAGCGTCCTCGAAGGTCGCCGTCTGCGTCAACCGCGGGTACTGCTTGCCGTACGTTTTGAGCAGGTTTTTGAGGTAGCCGATGGCGTAGCGGGTCAGACCCTTGAGGTTTTTCTCGGTCTCGTCGAGTTGGAGCAGTAGGTCGTCGATGTCGCGGCGGTTCTGCGTCATGTCGAAGGCCGAGATGCGCTTGATGCGCAGGGCAAGGAGGCCTTCCACGTCGTCAGCCGTCACGTCGCGGCGCAGTTGCGCGCGGAACTTTTCCACCCCGTCGAGCACCGCCTTTTGCACCGCCTCGTAGGTCGTGCAGCGTTCGATGGCCTTGTAGAGGCGGTTCTCGATGAAGATTTGCGCGAGCGTCTTCTGGTGGATGCTCTCCTCCAATTCCGTGCGGCGGAGTTCGAGTTCCTGCTTGAGCAGCGCGAGGAGCTGGACGGTGTTGGCACGCAGAACCTCGTCCACATCCATCTCGACGGGGCGGTCGCCCTTGATGACCACGGGACGCGCGGAGATCGACTGTTCGCACTCCGTGAACAGGTACAGCGCGGCCGTCGTCTTCTTGGCGTCCTCGCCGGGGGCGAGCTTGATCTCGACCTCGACCGCTTCCGCCGTGAAGTCATCGATGGACTTGATGCGGATTTTCTTCTTGCGCGCCGCCTCCTCGACGGAAGCGATGAGCGACTCCGTCGTCGTGCCGGCGGGAAGCTGGCGGATGACGAGCACGCCGGGCACGTGCGGCTTGGGCTCGATGAGGGCGCGCACCTTGATCTTGCCCGTGCCTTTGGCGTAGCCCGAGGCGTCCATGATGCCGCCTTGCGCGAAGTCCGGCAAAATCTCGAACGGCTTGCCCTGGAGAATGGCGATCTGCGCCTCGATCAACTCGCAGAAGTTGTGCGGCAGCACGCGCGTGCTCAGGCCGACCGCGATGCCATCCGCGCCGAGCATGAGGAGCAGCGGCAGCTTGGCGGGCAGGGTGACGGGTTCCTTGTTGCGGCCGTCGTAGCTGGGGACCGTCGCGGTGATCTTGTCGTTGAAAATCTCGTTGCGTGCGAGGTCGGTCAGCCGGCACTCGATGTAGCGCGAGGCCGCCGCCGGGTCGCCGGTGAAAATGTTGCCGAAGTTCCCCTGCCCTTCCACGAGGTAACGCTTCTGCTGGAGCACGACGAGCGCGTCCGCGATGGACGCGTCGCCGTGCGGGTGGAACTGCATGCAGTAGCCGACGATGTTGGCGACTTTGATGAACTTGCCGTCGTCATTGCGGTGGATGGAGTGCAGGATGCGCCGCTGCACGGGCTTGAGGCCGTCCTCCAGCGCCGGGATCGCGCGGTCGCGGATGACGTAGGACGCGTATGAGAGGAAGTTGCGGTCCATCAACGCCCGGAACGGCGGGTCATCGGGCGGCGGGGCGTGGCCGGTGCCGTCGCTCCCATCCGGCGGCAAGCCGGCCCCCGGGTCTTCCTCACCGGCGGGCAACACCGTATCGGCTGGCAACAGGCCGTCCGCAG
>CAXUIU010000056.1:2435-7392 GCA_964250955.1 uncultured Chthoniobacterales bacterium
CCGGCGGGTCAGCGGGCGGCGGGGCGTGGACGGTGGCTCCCTCCGGCGGCGCGCCGTCTCCACCGACCCCGTCGCCGAACTCGGGCAGCGGTTCGTCGCCCGCCGGCGGCACGGCGTTCACGTCGAGCAGGCCATCGGCAGGCAGCGGATGCCGGGCTTCGTGGAGCTGGCCGTTACCATTGCCATTGAACGGAGAGGAAGAAAGAGGACGCTCAGCCATGCCAAAAACGCAAGATGTTGATCAAAGCGTAATACATTTACTACATGTGGCGTCAAACCTCAACCTCAAGCTTGGCAAATTTGCGTGTTCCGGGCAGATTTTACCCTGACACGGAAGCTGCATCCACGGATGAACGTCCCTCCCATGCTCCCCCTTCTCCTCGTCGCCCTGACCGCAGCGGCTCCCGTCGCTGCCGCCGTGTCAACCGACAAGGTGGAAGCAGAGTCCACCGACAACCGCCGCTTCCTGACGGAACTCGCCCGCGCCGAGCGGGAGAGCAACTACCGTCCGCTGCTCGCCGAATGCGACCGCCTGGTGACCGCGCATCCACAAGACCATGAGGCATACCGCCGCCGTGCCCTGGCCCGGTGGGGCGTGCATCAGGACGACGGCGCGTTAGCCGACCTCAGCCGCGCCGCTGAACTCGCCCATGCCCACCGGTCTCCCACCCGCGTGTTGGCGGTTCTCTACTACGGTCGTGCCCTCATCCGCCGTGAACAGCACGACACTGCCGCCGAGGCGGACGAACTCGAACGCGTCACCCGGACAGACCCCGGCTTCACCGATGCCTTCAACGACCTGGCGTGGGTCCGCGCCACCAACCCCGACCCTGCCTTGCGCAACGGTCGACAGGCGGTGACCCTCGCGCGGCATGCCTGCAAGGTGGTGCCAGGTTCAGTCAAGTACCTCGACACACTCGCCGCTGCCTACGCGGAAGCCGGTGATCCCAAGCACGCGGCCGACACCGAAAAAGCCGCCATCAAAGCTGCCCAAGCGGATGCCCGCACGGCAGGACAGCACAAAGATTTTCTCTCCGAAGCACTCGGACGCACGGACTTGTACGCGAACGGGGGAAAATACCGCGAGGAGCCTTCCGCGACACGCTAGCGGCCCGCCCGGCGGCTGCTACTTGCCTTCGTAGATGTCTATGATCTGACCAAGCAGCTTAAGGGCATCTTCCTTTTTGCGGGTGAAGCTGTTGCGTCCGATGATGGAACCGAACCCTCCTCCAGCCTGGATACCGCGCACCTGTTCAAGGAGGGTATCGTCTGCTTCGGCTGCACCACCGGAGAAGATGACGATGCGTCGTCCGTCAAACGTGCATCTAACGACGTGCGCCACCCGTTCAGCAATCGTGCCGATAGGCACCTGTTCCTTCTCGTAAATCTTCTTGGCGGCCTCCTGTTCGAGGTAGGCACTGGGTAGCTTGACCTTGACAATGTTCGCACCCAACTGCGCCGCGATGTGAGCCGCGTAGCCACACACGTCGATGGCCGTCTCGCCTTCCTTGCTCAAGGCGCTCCCGCGTGGATAGCTCCAAATCACCACAGCGAGGCCATTGCGCTTGGCTTCCTTGCCGATGGCTTCAATCTGCCCGTACATCTTGCGAGCGTTGGTGCTGCCGGGATAGATCGTGAACCCGACCGCCACCGCGCCGATGCGCAGAGCATCCTCCACGCTGCCGGTGATGGCTTGGTCCGGGTCCTTCTCGTCACCACCGAGCAGGTCATGGTCGTTCACTTTGAGGATCAGCGGCAGGTCCCCCGCGAACTCTCGCGCGCCTGCTTCGAGGAATCCGAGCGGAGCCGCATACGCGTTACACCCGGCATCGATTGCTAGCTGGAAGTGGTAGAGCGGATTGTACGCCGGCGGGTTAGACGCGAACGAACGCGCAGGGCCATGCTCGAACCCCTGGTCTACCGGCAGGATGACGAACTTCCCCGTGCCCGCCAACCGGCCGGTGTTCATGATCCGGGCGAGATTGGCGAGCGTGCCGGGGTTGTCGCTGCCGTACCAGGAAAGGATTTCTTTAACGCGTGGAGTCATAAATGCTTAGTTTCCCGATGGCGTCGGGTTGGACCCCGCCGGCCCCGCGCCGACGTTGACTGGTTCGGTGCCCGGCTCAATGTTGGGGGTGGCTCCGACGACCGGTTCAGTCGGGTACAGAGATGGACGTTCCCGCGCAAAGCTCTGCGAGGGAGTGTTCGCCGACACCGGGCCAAAGGCCGGCAATTGGCCACGCGCGATGGGGATATTGGAACCCGTGATCGTGCGGCGCTCCTTGAAGTAATCACGCTCCGCAACGTAGGCGACGTGCCGTTTGTCGGCATCGCGCCGGGCAACGTCAGTCTGTGCGCAACCGGCAAAGACAGTAGCCGCAAGGAGGGTGGCGAAAGCAATTTTCATAGGGTATTCGGGCTTTAGGACGCCACCTTTGTATCGATGTCCCGGGGCTCGGGTGGCTGTACGCTCAACCTGCCTTCAAGACAAACCGCTCCACCGCGTTGGCGAAGCCCTCGTCCTCGCTGGAGGTCGTCACCTCGTGCGCTGCCCCCTTGACCTCGTCGCTCGACTGGCCCATCGCAATCGCCAACCCGCCCTTCTCGAACATCGAAACGTCGTTGGGCATGTCGCCAATGGTGGCGATCTCCTCAGCACGAAGCTCGAGCATCCGCGCAAGGGCTGCGACCACACCGCCCTTGTTCGCGTCGGGATGCGTTACGTCAAGATAATACGGCTGCGAACGTGCCGCCGACACCGTTGACTTCCCCTTCGCCGCCACGTCATCCTCGCGCGAGAGGTCCCGCTGAGGCGTGCCTTTTTTCGTGCCGACACTCGCCTGGAACGCCGCCTGCACCGCCTTCTCGCACTTGGCTACGGCATCGAGGTCGTCGCTCACACCGACGATTTTCGCCACGTCGTCGGTCTTGCCGTCGTACGAGGCGACCACGGTCGGCGGGAACTTGACCGTCCACTCCTCGCGGTCCACATGCGCGCCGTGGCGTTCGTGGACGAACCAATCGTTCCCCCGGTAAAGCCAAGCACCGAGGCCGTGCTCCTCGATGATCTTGATGACCGCTTCAACCACGTCCTTTTTCAGGACGCGCTGCTCAATAATATCCAAACCGGGCGGCTTGACGAAAAGGCCACCGTTGAACGCCGCCAACGGTGTGGTGATGCCGAGCGGCTCGATCAGCATCGACATCCCGCGCGGTGGTCGGCCGCTGGTGACAGCGAACTCGATGCCCGCCGCGCGCAGATTTTTGACAGCCTCCTTTGCTCGCCCGGTGAGGATTTTTTCCTTTGTGACGAGCGTACCGTCCACGTCTGCGAGCAGCAAGCGCGGACGTGGCGGGGCGGGGTCTTTTTGCGGGTCGGCCATAAGAACAGCATCGGCACGACGCTACGCGCTGGCCGTCCCGCGCCAGAGCCTCAGGCCTTGGCTGTGAGAGACTCCAGCTTCTGGAGAATAGCCTTTTTGGGCACTGCACCGACGAGTTCATCGCGCTTCTCGCCACCTTGGAAGAACAGCAAGGCCGGGATGTTGCGGATGTTATACTTGGCAGCCAGGGAACGGTTTTGTTCCTGTTCCACGTCTACCTTGGCGATGCGCACTTTGCCGCCGCTCTCGCGGGCAATTTCGTCGAGCACGGGCGCAATCATCTTGCACGGACCGCACCAGCTCGCCCAGAAATCCACCACGACGGGCACTTCGGATTGCAGCACCGCTTGGTCAAAGGACGCTTCGTCTACGTGGAGAGCTTCGTTGTCAGCCATAAAAGGGAATGAAGTAGAGGATTGTTCGCACTTCGGCGAACTAGCAAATGTCGACCTCCGCGCTTCGTTTGTCAAACGCGTGACGTGAGGGTCATTCGGGTCTGGCAGAGCCGGGATTGTTGAACTCGATGTGGTCCTGGCCGTTGGTGCCTCCGCGCCAATTTTGCCCGCTCCACTGACGCGTGCGGTAGTCGCTCTGGACGAACACCAGCAGGAGCACCAGCCAGATGAAACCTGCCGCTGCGAACAACCACACGAGCGGCTTGCTGTAGCGCACCTCCATGAAGAACAGGATGATGAGCAGCGCCTTGGAGACCGAGATCGCCATGGCCGCAGCCGTGTTGAAGGGGCCGAGGTTGACGAAGTTCGCGCCGACCGTCAATACGAGCAACGCCATCAGCAAGACGAAGGAGCGTACGTAAATCTTTACGGGGACGATCTCGGTGGCCATACGGAGTTTCAGCGGCGCGCGATGAGGTAGAGCAGCGGGAACAGGAACACCCACACGATGTCCACGAAGTGCCAGTACAGCCCGCCGACCTCGACGGGGTTGTGATATTCGCTGGAGAACTTGCCCCGCCAAGCCTGCACGGCCAATACGGCCAGGATCAAGACACCGATGGTGACGTGCAGACTGTGCAGGCCCGTCATCACAAAATAAAGCAGGAAGAAAAGCTGCACCTGATTGGCCGGAGCCTCGCCGCCCTCGTACCGGAACCCTCGCCCGGGGACATGATGCCCGACAAAATCCTGGTAATACTCGAACCCGTGCAGGCACAAGAACAGCGCACCGAAGCCAGCCGCTGCCAGCAGCAGCACGGCCAACATTTTGCGCCCGCCTGTCTTTGCCGAGTGGACTGCCAGCGCCATCACAAACGAACTGACCAGAAGGATCGCCGTATCTCCCGCGCCTGCCCACCACAACAGGTCCTTGCTCGCCGCCGCGAAGGCCGCCGGGTACGAGATGCGGTAAACCGTGTAAGCCCCGAACAATCCGCCGAAGAACAGAATCTCCGTCGAGAGGAACAGCCACATACCCAGATGCGCAGCCTCGGTCTGCTGGTCGAGGTCCTCGAACTGCATCTCGCGCGCCGGCGGCGGCGGCGGCGGCGCGGACGTGGTGGGCGCGGCGTCAGGCATGTTCGAGCGTGTGGCGGGTCTTCTCGGCCTGCAGGTGTT
>CAXUIU010000056.1:7402-14357 GCA_964250955.1 uncultured Chthoniobacterales bacterium
GTCGCATTCCAGGGGTTCTCTCCCGCATGCGCTCCCTTCTTCAACGACCACAGCAGGTAGAAAAACGGCATGAGGTAGCCGACGGCGAGGATCGTCGCCCCCGCGCTGGACATCACGTTCCACACCTGCCACTCCGGCGGGTAAGCATGGTAGCGCCGGGGCATCCCGAGGTAGCCGAGGATGAACTGCGGGAAGAACGTCAGGTTAAATCCGATGAACGTCACCAGCGCGGCGAGTTGGCCCAGGTGCTCGGGATAACGGCGGCCGGTGATCTTCGGCCACCAGTAGTGCAAGCCGCCCATGAACGCGAGCACCATCCCGCCGACCATGATGTAGTGGAAGTGCGCCACGACGAAGTAGGTGTCGTGCAGATGCACGTCGGTCGCCAGCGCGGCGACGAAAAGACCCGTCATGCCGCCGATGGTGAACAGCCCGATGAATCCCAGCGCGTACATCATCGGCGTCTCGAACGTGATCGACCCCTTGTAGAGCGTCGCCGTCCAATTGAAGACCTTGATGGCCGAGGGCACCGCGATCATGAAGCTCAGGAACGAAAACACCATCCCCGAGTACACCGACTGGCTGCTCAGGAACATGTGGTGCCCCCACACGACAAACCCGAGGATGCCAATCGCCATGCTGGCGAACGCGATGTACCCGTAGCCGAAAATCCGCTTGCGCGAAAAGGCCGTGATGAGTTCGCTGATCACCCCGAACCCCGGCAGAATCATGATGTAAACGGCCGGGTGCGAGTAGAACCAGAACAGGTGCTGAAACAGCACCGGGTCTCCACCCAACGCCGGGTCGAAGATGCCGACGCCCCAGAGCCGTTCGATGGCGAGCAGCATCGTCACAACAGCGAGCACGGGTGTCGCCAGGACCATGATGAGGCTCGTCGCGTACAGGGACCAGCAGAAGAGCGGCAGCCGCATCCACGTCATGCCGGGCGCGCGCATCTTGTGGATGGTGATGATGAAGTTCAGCCCCGTCAGGATCGACGAAAACCCGGAGATGAACACCCCTGCCGCCATGGCGAAGACATGGGTGTTCGAGTACTTCGTGCTCAGCGGCGTGTAGAACGTCCAGCCCGTTTCCACCCCGCCGGCAAACACCGAGTAGAGCGCCAACGCGCCTGCCGTGATGAAGATGTACCAACTGGCGAGGTTGAGCTTCGGGAACGCCAGGTCGCGCGCGCCGATCATCAGCGGGATCAGGAAATTCCCCAGCACAGTCGGGATCGACGGGATCAGGAAAAACCACACCATCAGCACGCCGTGAATGGTGAAAAGTTTGTTGTACGTCTGGCTCAGGACGAAGTCGCCCTTTGGTGTCGCCAGTTCGATCCGCATCCCCGCCGCCGCGAACGCCGCGATGGTGAAGAAAATGAGGATGGTGAACAGGTACAACAGCGCGATGCGCTTGTGGTCCGTCGTCAACAGCCACGAACGGACGGTCGTTTCCTCGTTGAGGTAGTTCTTGACCGGCGTCGGCCCGTAAGAAGTGGTCGCCGCGTCGTTCGCGGAAGCGATCTGGGTAGGCATGGCGGGAAGTTAGTAGGAAGTTGGTCGCGGGCTGAACGCGGGCGTGGGGGCGGCGTTCGGCGGCGTCGGACCAACGGGCACCGTGGTCGGGGGTACGGGCGTGCCCGTCGGAACATTCTGCGTGGTGGGAACGTGAACCTGCGTCTGGCCGCCGACACCCTGATTCTGGCGCAGGTATTCGTCGGGCGTGTAGCGGCCCATGCTCTTGATGTACTGGATCAATGCGAAAACTTCCTCCTCGCCGATCTGTCCGGCGTACGAGGGCATGACGCTCGGCGGCCCGTAGCTGGCGACGATTTGCTTTTGCGGCAGCAGGATGGAGTCGTGGATGTAGCGGTCATCCGCGGTGACGATCTCGATGCCGTGGTCGGTCTCCAACGGCACGGGATGACCGTACAGGCCGACGAGGCTCGGCGCGCGGATTTGTGCGTTCTCGCCGTGGCAGCCGCTGCAACCCAGCGCGCGGAAGAGCCGTTCGCCCCGCGCGACGAGCGTGCCCTGTTCCGCGCCCGCGTTGACCCATTCGTTGTACTCGGTGGGCGTCATCACGGTCACCCAGCCGACCATCTCCGCGTGGCCCATGCCGCAGAGTTGGTCGCAGAAAAGGTGGTAGCGGCCGGCTTTCGTCGCTTTGAACCATTGCACAGTGTAACGGCCGGGCAGCACGTCCTGCTTCAGCCGGAACGCCGGGATGCCGAAGTCGTGGATCACGTCCTGCGAGGTCATCACGAGGCGCACCGTGCGGCCAATGGGAACGTGGAGTTCGTTGAGTTCGCGGTGGCCTTCGGGATGCTGGACGTTCCACATCCACTGTTTACCGATGACGTTGATCTCCAGCGCGTCGGCCACGTCGGGCGGCGTCTTAATGTGCGCGTAGAGCACCGAGCCCCAGGTGGCAATGCCGATGGCAAGGACCAGCGGGATGCCCGACCAGATCGCCTCGGGAATCCACGTGCGGAAGTTGTCCGGCGTGCGGTCAGCGTTGCTGCCTTTGCGGTACTTGTAGACGAAGAACGCGATGGCTCCGAAGATGAGGCCGCAGAACCCGCACGTCAGCAGCACGAGGAACCAGAACAACAGGTCCACCTGCGCCGCGACGGACGACGCCTGCTCGGGAACGAAGGGAAGGGAGAGTTCGGCCAGGAAGTTCATGCGTGGCGAACGGGCTGGTGACGGATGAGATGGACGAGCAGGCCGCCCAGCGCGAGCAAGGTCAGGACCCCCGCCCCGCGCAGGACGCCGATGATGAGCGCACCGTACTTACCCGAGACGGGGTTGAAGTGAAAGCACAGCAGGAAAAGCTGCTCGATGGGCGAGCCGATTTTTTGCGTGCGGGCGGTGACCAGCGCGGCGTCGAGCGCGTGAGCGTCGAAGTTCACGCCGAAGAGGTACTGCGAGACGTGCCCGTCGGGTGTGAGGACCACGACGCCGGCCGGGTGGGCGTACTGCTTCGTGACGGGATCGTACGCGTAGCGGAAGCCCACGGCATCGGCGAGGCGGTGGATCGTGGGGTCGTCGGGGCTGGTGAGGAAGTGCCACCCGGCGTCCGCACCGGCGCGGGCGTAACGTTTGAAGTAGAGGCGCTTCTGCGCGGCAGCGTCGGCGGGCGGCTGATGCGGGTCGATGCTCACGTCGATGAGATCGAAGTCCTGATTCGTGGTGGGACGGAGTTCGGTGAGCGTCTCCGTCAACGCGCTGAGCACCTGCGAACACAGCATCGGGCACTCCTTGTAACCGAGGACAAGAACCGCCGGACGCTTCGTCTCGCCGAGCAGGTAGCCGAGGGTGAGCGGTTCGTTGTTCTCGCCACGGAAGACGCCGTCGAGCGGGATCGCCGCGCCGAGCTTCTGGTCGAAGCCAGCCTGTTGCGCGATGGCCGCCGCGGCGGGCGCGGTGGTTTCGTCGGTGGCCGCGTGCAATGGCCACGCAACGAACAGCAGCAGAAAGAGGAGAACACGCGCGATCATGGGCGGAGGTTCTGGCCGTAAACCTGCGGGTCGGCGCGCTGGGCCTGGATTTGTTCGACCGTCAGGCCGGGCGAGACGGGCGGCAAGCCGCGCTCCGCCACGAGGTCCATCGCGCGGTCGATGGGCACGCGCACGACGCCCTCCTTCCGATCCATCCAACCGTAGCCAGCAAGGTCCAAATTGTTGGCGCGCTGCATGCCGTGGAGGTCCTTCTCCGGGTAAATTTGCAGGAGGGGGCCTTGGTAGTTAGGCTGTACGCGCACGAAAGAATTGGCTCCCGGTTCGCCCTGCGCGCGACGCTTGTCGATAAAGCGGTCCAACAAGCCGTAGCTCTTGAAAAGCACCGCGACGGCGACGAGCACGACGAGCAGAAACGCCAGCAGCGAACCCGCAAAGATGAACAACCCGCGCGCGCTCACATCGCTCGTTTCGTGACGGCGGCGGAGCGACGCACGCTGCGACTCGTCGGTAGGTGGCTCGACGGGTCCGGCGTTCTGCGGCAAAGGGTTGATGTTAATGTCCATGGACAAGCGCCTCCTCCAAGCGGGGGTCGTTGTGCGGGAGCCGAGCGTGGTTCTTCAGTCGAGCGAGGAACGCCGCCAGCCACACGCCGCCGACGCCGCAGAACGCCGTCGCGTCCATCCAAGATACCACCAATCCCTCGCGGTGCAGCGACGGCGCGATCTGCCAGAGCACGTCGAGGGCGTGGACGATCAAAACGCCCACGGCCACGGCGCGTAGGACGCCGATGTTTTCCTTGTTCTCGCGCCCGAGCAGCACGAAAAACGGCACCGCGAACTGGAATAATCCCAGGAATACCGCCAGCCACTTCCACCCGCCCGTGACGCGGTGCAGATACCACGCGATCTCGACCGGCTTGTTGCCCGACCAGATCACGATCAACTGCGACACGGCGAGGTAGGCCCACATCATCGTGAAGGCGAGCAGGAAGTTGCCCAGTGAATGGAAGTGCTCCGTGCGCACCAACCCGCGCCAGGGCAGGTACGGACGCACCAGCGACAACAGCACCGTGCAGAACGCGAACGTCGCCAGGATTTGCCCCATGATGACCTGCGGGGCGTACACAGTCGAGTACCAGTCTTTTTCCAACACCATCAGCCAGTCCACGATGGCCAGCGAGGTGATCAGCGCGAACGCCACCAGCGCGGGTGCGGCGAACGCACGGATGCGCCGCGTGTAGTTGGCGGTGGGCGTCTCGTCCTGGGCGAGCGACCAGCGGTTGAGCAGGAACGCCGCCACGCTCCAGAACCCGAACGCCACCGCGAAGCGCACGGCCAGCGCGGGCACGTTGAGGTAGAGTTGTTTCTTCTGGAGCGCCTCGCTGTGCGCGACGACATCGGGATCGGTCCACGGGTACAGATGGTGCAACCCCAGGAAGATCGGCAGGAACAACAGCGCCATCAACGGCAGCAGGAACGCGCCGGCTTCCAGAAAGCGGCGAATGAGGAAACCCCAGCCGCCGTTGGTGAGCGCGTGCATCATCAGCACGCACAGCATCCCGAGCGACAGCCCCGTCCAGAACACCACGCCGAACAGGTATGAGAAGAAGAACTGCTTCGGGTCGAGGAACGCTCCGACCCCGCTCAAAGCCAGTCCAACCACGCCGATGACCAGCGCGGTCCACTGCCAACGCGTGAGCGCAGGAGCCAGCGCCCCCTCGGGCGCGGCGTGGATGGCTTCCTTGATCTCGGCGGTGGCGGTCGCGCTCATGGTTTGCCGTTAACCTCCAGTTGCGCGCGTTGGTCGGCGGGCACGTCGTCCAGGTTCGCGTGGCGGGAGAGTTGCAGTGCGCGGATGTACGCCACGATGGCCCAACGATCAGGCTGCTCGACGCGCGAGGCGTAAGGATACATGATGCCGTAGCCGTTGGTGATAACGCTGTAGAGGTAGCCGGGCGGCGCGTTGCGCAAGCGGTCGATGTGGTAGGACGGCGGCGGCGGGTAGCCGCGTTGCACGACCATGCCGTTGCCGTCGCCCTCGTTGCCGTGGCACATGGAACAATAGATCGTGAACCGCTCCTTGCCGCGTTCGAGCAGCGCGCGCGTGACCGGCACCGGCAGCGTGGCAGCGAGCGTGCCGTCGTCGTTTTTGCCGGTGGCGAACGCCACGTTCTCGTCCAGGTGCCCGCGCGGGATCGTGTGCGGCGGCAGCGGGCGGGCGCTCGTGTCGTCGTCGAAAAACTCGCTCTTGGCGAGCGGCTTGTACTTCGGCTGATTGTACATGTCCTGACGACACGCCGTCCCGGTCAGCGTCAACGCCAACGCAAGGAAAAGAAGCGGGCGCTTCATCTCGGCACCTCCACGATGGCGGACGCGTGCAATTCTTCCTCCAGGAAGCGGTGCGTTTCCGTTTGACTCCACTTCGGGTCGGCGGCCTCGATGCACAGGAAGTATTGATCGACCGAGGCGCGTTCGATGCCAGGCGTGCCGAAGATCGGGTGGTGAAAACGCGGCAGGCCGTTGAGGAACAACATGCCAAACACTCCCGCCAGCGCCGCACACAGCACGGTCAGTTCGAACGTCACCGGGATGAACATCGGCCAACTGTGGAACGGCCGGCCGCCGACGTTGTACGGGTAGTCAACGGCCATCGAGTACCATTGCAGGAAGTATCCGCCCGTTCCGCCCGCGATGCCGCCGAGCAGGACGATGAGCGGCATGGCCGTCTTGCGACCGCGGCCGAGCTTTTCGGCCAACCCTTCGACGGGTACAGGGCTGTACGCGTCCATCCGCCGGTAGCCGGCGAGGTACGCGGCCTCCGCCGCTTCCTTGAGCGCCTCTTCGGAGGGGAAGCGCGCGGCAAATCCCCACGGCGAAGGCGGGGCGCTTGTGGCCTGCTCCTTGGCGGGTAGGAAGGCGGTCTTCATCGTTTGGCGAGCGCGGCGAAGACCGGCGGCAGGTTTGGGGTAGGCACGGGTTCGCTCGCTCCCTCAGCGACGAGTTCGCGCACCTCCGTGATGGAAATCATCGGCAGGAAGCGGATGAACAGGAACAACAGCGTGAAGAACAGCCCGATGGTGCCCGCAAACGTCGCGTAGTCCCAGAACGTCGGGTAGTACATCCCCCAGCGCCCCGGCAGGAACTCACGTTGCAGGCTGACGACGACGATCACAAAACGCTCCAGCCACATGCCGATGTTGACGAAGAACGCCACGACGAAGAGCAGGAGCGGCGTCGTCCGCACCCGGCGCGACCAGAGCGCCTGCGGCACGACGACGTTGCAGAACATCAGCGCGTAGTACGACCAAGCGTAAGGACCGGCGAGGCGGTTATACATCATGTAACGCTCGTACACGTCGCCGCTGAACCACGCGAAGAACGCTTCCGAGGCGTACCCGTAGGTGACGATCAGCCCGACCGTGAGCATGACGACGGCCATGTTGTTGAGCGTGCGGTCGGTGATGAAGTTCTGTAAGCCGTAGATCTT
>CAXUIU010000057.1:0-14334 GCA_964250955.1 uncultured Chthoniobacterales bacterium
CCCCCCCCCCCCCCCCCCCCCCCCCCCCCCCCCCCCCCCCCCCCGGGGGGGGGGGCGCCGGCCGCGGTGCGGCCTGTTTAGAAGGCTGATCCAATCGCAGCGTGCTCTAGGTGGCGGAAAAACCACCGTCCACCTGCAAGGTCAAGCCGTTGAGCATCCCAGCGGCATCGCTCAGGAGGAAGCAGACCACCGAGGCCACGTCCTCGCACTCCGCGAACCGGCCCAGCGGGATGCGCGCCAGCATCGGGCCGCCCTTGGCCGGATCGCTCCACGCACGGCGGCCCATGTCGGTGAGCACCACGGTGGGGTTCACCGAGTTCACGCGGATGCCGTGCGCGCCGAGTTCGACCGCCATCACGCGGCTGAGCTGGTCCAGGCCCGCCTTCGACGCGCAGTAGGCGGCGTGGTTCGTCAGGGCCTGGAAGGCGGCCATGCTGGAAACGTTTACGACCGAGCCGGCCACCCCGCGCGCGATCATGCGTTGGGTGACGACCTGCGTGACGAGGAGGACCGAGCGCAGGTTGAGCGCCATCGTCGTGTCCCAGGACTCCACGGTGGTTTGCAGCATCGGCTCCAGGATGGCCACGGCGGCATTGTTGACGAGCAGATCGATGTCGCCGGCCTGCTCGGCCATTTGCCGGGCCTGGTCCGCGTCGGCGAGATCGGCGGTGATAATCTCGCAGCCGATTTCCTCCCGGAGACTCGCCAGGTCGGCCTCCGTGCGGCTGACGGCGACCACCCGGGCGTTGAAGCGATGAAGCGCGCGCGCAATCTCACGGCCGATGCCTTTACCCGCCCCGGTCACCAGAGCGCGACGGTTCTTGAAATCGAGGTGGAAAGTGGAGGCGTCGGGTTTCGTTGGCATGGCTGGGGGAGGGGGTGAATGGTTCGGGCCGCGCGGCCGCGGTCGTGTCTCCATCGGTAGTGCTCGCCTCTCCGTTTGGCAAGGTTGCTCGCCGTGCGCGACGTACCGGCCGGCGGCGAACAATTTTCTACCCAGCCGAACATTTGTTGTTTGACTACCTTTTGAAAGTGCGGCTGAATGAAAGTCCCCCCATGCCGCTGGACGCACCAGCGGCTCCAACCTTCTAACATCCCCCTCAAGATGCCCGTCGATACCCCCATCGCGCCCTCCGTTGATGTCGAAGAATCCTCCGTGCGAATCCCGTCCGGGATCACGGACGCCCCCTCGCCGCTGGCGGCTGCCTGGGCCAAGCTTGGCCACAAGATTCCTTTGCGCGCCCGTTACGGCAACTACATCGGCGGCCAGTTCGTCGAGCCGGTCGGCGGACGGTACTTTTCCAACCCCTCGCCGATCACGGGCCGCGACTTCTGCGAGATCGCCCGCTCAGACGAAAAGGACGTGGAACGCGCCCTCGACGCTGCCCATGCGGCCAAGGACGCCTGGGGCCGCTCCTCGCTCGCCGAGCGTTCGCGCCTGCTCAGCCGGATCGCCGACCGCATGGAGGCGAACCTCGAGCTGCTCGCCGTCGCGGAGACCTGGGAGAACGGCAAGCCCGGGCGCGAGACCCTCGCGGCCGACCTGCCCCTCGCGGTCGACCACTTCCGCTACTTCGCCGGCGTGATCCGCGCACAGGAAGGCGGCATCAGCGAGATTGACCACGACACGGTCGCGTACCACTTCCAGGAGCCGCTCGGCGTCGTCGCGCAGATCATCCCGTGGAACTTCCCGCTGCTGATGGCGACGTGGAAGCTCGCGCCCGCGCTCGCCGCCGGCAACTGCGTGGTCATCAAGCCCGCCGAGCAGACCCCCTTCAGCCTCATGGTGTGGCTGGAAGTCGTGGCCGACCTGCTGCCGCCGGGGGTGGTCAACGTCGTGCAGGGCTTCGGCTACGAGGCGGGCCGGCCGCTGGCCCAAAGTCCGCGCGTGGCGAAGGTCGCCTTCACCGGCGAGACGACCACCGGCCGGCTCATCATGCAGTACGCCAGCGAGAACCTGATCCCGGTCACGCTCGAACTCGGCGGCAAGTCGCCCAACATCTTCTTCGCCGACACCTTCGCGCACGACGACGAGTTCGCCGACAAGGCGCTGGAAGGCTTTGCCATGTTCGCGCTCAACCAGGGCGAGGTCTGCACCTGCCCGAGCCGGGCGTTGGTGCACGAATCCATCTACGACCGTTTCATGGAACAGGCGCTCGCCCGTGTCGGCAAGATCAAGCAGGGCAACCCGCTGGAGAGCGACACGATGATCGGCGCTCAGGCTTCCAACGATCAGTTGGAGAAAATCTTGTCCTACATCGACATCGGCAAGGGTGAAGGCGCGCAGGTGCTCGCCGGCGGCAAGCGCGCCCATCTCAACGGCGGCCTGGAAAACGGATATTACGTCGAGCCGACCGTTTTCCACGGCGACAACCGGATGCGAATCTTCCAGGAGGAAATCTTCGGCCCGGTGGTGTCCGTGACAACCTTCAAAGACGAAGACGAAGCCCTGCGCCTCGCCAACGACACGCTCTACGGCCTGGGTGCCGGCGTGTGGACGCGCGACATCCACTGCGCCTACCGCATGGGCCGCGGCATCCAAGCGGGCCGCGTGTGGACGAATTGCTACCACCAGTACCCCGCGCACGCGGCGTTCGGCGGCTACAAGCAAAGCGGCTTCGGCCGTGAGAACCACAAGATGATGCTCGGCCACTACCAGAACACCAAGAACCTGCTGGTGTCCTACAGCCCGAAGGCGCTGGGATTCTTTTAGACTTCGGGCTTCCGCATGAAAGTCGCGCGCGTTCTCGCCACGCCCGCCGCCGTCGAGTGGATCGACCGGCTGCGGGCGCGGCACGGCGAGTTGCTGTTCCACCAGTCCGGCGGCTGCTGCGACGGCAGCGCGCCGATGTGTTACCCGGCGAAGGAGTTTCGTGTCGGCAGCCGCGACGTGCAACTCGGCGAGATCGCGGGTTGCCCCTTCTACATCGGTGCGGCGCAGCACGCCTGCTGGATGCACACGCAGCTCATCATCGACGTGGTGCCCGGGCGCGGCGCGGGCTTCTCGCTGGAAGCGCCGGAGGGGGTGCGCTTCCTCACGCGCAGCCGCGTCTTCTCGGAGGAGGAAAAGGGCGCGGTCGCATGAGTGTTTCCACCGACAAAGTCGTCCTCGGCGTCGATTCCTCGACGCAGAGCACCAAGGCGTTCGCCTGGGATCGCTCTGGACGCGCCGTGGCCAGCGGCAGCGCGCCGATCGCGATGTCTAACCCGGGCCACGACCGGTTCGAGCAGGACCCGGCGGACTGGTGGCGTTCGTTCTGCGGGGCCGTGCGCGAATGCTTGCGCCAGATCGACGGGCGCGGCGTCGAGGCGTTGTCCATCGCGCACCAACGCGAGACGGTGGCGTTCCTGGACCATCGGGGAGAAGCCATCCGACCGGCGATCCTGTGGCTGGACGAGCGTTCGCGCGACAACGTGGTCTCGCTAGGGAAGAGCGTTGGCGTGGACACGATCCACCGGATCACCGGGCGCTATCCCGACCTGACGCCGACGATCTACAAATTCGACTGGATGCGCCACCACGAGCCGGACGTGTTCGCGCGGACGGCTTGCTTCGTGGACGTGCAGGGCTACCTGGCGCAGCGTCTCGTCGGCGGCCCCTTCCGCACGAGTTGGCTGAGTGCCGATTCGTTCGGGATCTTCGACATGGCAGCCCGGGAATGGTCGCCGCTTTTGCTGGAAGCGACCGGATTGTCGCCGGACCGACTGCCGCTGACCGTGCCGCCGGGGACGTTGCTCGGCAGCGTCACCGCCGCGGCGGCCGGTGACACCGGTTTGCCGGAAGGATTGCCGATCTTTGCGGGCGGCGGCGACGGAGCGTACGCGGGACTCGGCACGGATTGCACCCGCACCGACCGCGCCTACGTGAACCTGGGCACCGCTGTGGTCTCGGGCGTTTGGTCACCAGAGTACCGCTACGACCGTGGGTGGCGGACCCTGCTCGCGGCCCAGGGTGAGGGTTACGTCTTCGAAAATGTCCTGCGCAGCGGAGCTTTCCTCGTGAACTGGTTCGTGGATAACTTCGTCCCGCAAGGCCGCACGGACCCGAAGGTCTTCGGGCGGTTGGAAGCCGCGGCGCAGGAAATTCCCATCGGCTGCCATGGTCTGATGATCCAGCCCTATTTTTCCGGGGTGATGGACCCTTACTGGGACGTGAACGCGCGGGGCGTGACCTTCGGCCAGAGCGGCAGCCACAAGCCGGCGCACTTCTATCGCGCGATCCTCGAAGGCATCACGCTGGACCAGGTGATGCGCACCCGCGGCACGGAGGCCGCGAGCGGCCACAAAATTGACCACTACGTCGCCAACGGCGGCGGGTCCGGCAGTCCGCTGTGGAGGCAGATGCTCGCGGATGCCTCGGGCAAGCCCGTGCTCATCAGCGACACCGTGGAAGCCTCCGCCCTCGGTGCAGGGATGAACGCCGCGTACGGCGCGGGATGGTTCCCGTCCGTCGCCGAGGCCGCCCACGGCATGGTCGGCCGCACCAAAACCATTCTGCCCGATCCGCGGGCAAGTGAACGCTACGCCGCCTTGCTCGACATCTACCAGGATGCCTACGGAGCCTGCTCGCAGATCAACCGACGGCTTGTCGGCTTCGCGCGCGAAAACCTCAAAACTCAAGAAGGGACAGCATGACCGAACACGCAGACTACTCCGGCATCATCGGCGAACTGGTGGCAGGACGCTGGCAGGACCCAAAAACGGGTCAGCGTCGCACCGTGCCCGTGGAGAGCATCGTCATCGCCAGCTCGCTCGACGGGGCGGAAGAGGAGTTGATCGACCGGGTGCATCCCGGCAAGTCCTTGGCCGTCGTGTGCGACGAGCGCACCCGCGCCGTGCTCGGCGAACGCGTCCTCCGCGCCCTGCGCGCCCGCGGGAACGTAGGCGAGTTCATCTGGCAGAATCCGCGCATCACCCCCGACGGCATCCAGGAACTGGCGGACGGCACACGGGGAGCCGAGGCGCTGATCGCGGTGGGCTCGGGCACAATCAGCGACAGTGTGAAGTACGGTACGTTCCTGGACAAGCGCGAGTACTCGGTCTTCGCCACCTCACCCATGAACGCGTACACGACGCCGACGGCGTCCGTGTCGGTGGACGGCTTCAAGCAGTCGATCACCTGCCACTCGGCCAAGGGCGTGTTCTTCGACCTGGGAGTGGTGTCGCGGTGTCCCAAGCGTCTCATCGCGGCGGCCTTCGCGGACGTGGTGTGCCGGACCACCTCGCAGGTCGATTGGCTCGCTTCGCATCTGTTCTTCGACACGGCCTACGACGAGACCGCCTACACGCTGCTGGCCTACGACGAGGCGCCGATGATCGCGGCGGCAGACGGGATCGTGCACGGCGAGTTCGAGGCGCTCGCCATGCTCACGCGCATCGCCGCGTTGATGGGACTGGCGACCTCGTTCACCGGCACGACCCACGTCGGTTCCATGGCCGAGCACATGATCTCGCATTTCATCGACATGTTTGCGGGCGCGGATCATCCGCACACCTCCCACGGCGAACAGGTTGGCGTGGCGACGCTGACCATGTCCAAGCTGCAAAATCAGATCGTGCTCGCGGACCAGCCGCCGGTTTTCCGTCCGACCCACATCCCGGACGAAGAACTGCGCGCGCGCTTCGGCACCGCCGCCGACGAGATGATCGCCCAGACGAAACGCAAGGCGCTCGACGGTCACGCCGCCGATACGCTCAACGCGAAGCTTTCCGCCGAATGGCCGCGCTTCTCTGAACGACTGCGCACGGTGATGCTGCCGTTCCAGACCCTGCACGACGCCATGCAAAAAGCGGGCTGCCAACTCACCGGAGACGACCTGGGCCTGAAGCCGGGGTTCTACCCGGAGGCGGTGCGTTACTCGCGCTTCATCCGCGACCGCTTCTCGTTCCTCGACGTGGCCGGCGACACCGGACAACTCGACGCCTTCGCGGCGGCTTGCCACTGATCCCGCCCGAACCTATTTCTTCGTGACGACAAAAAACACCTTGGACCGCGCCGCGGTCTCCAGGATCGAAGGGATCCTTTTCGACATGGACGGCGTGTTGATCGATTCCGAGCCATTGCACGAGTTCAGTCTGCTCGAACTCAGCAGCCAGTTTGGCCGGCGCTTCGAGACCCACGCGGAACTGCAAACCTTCAAAGGATTGCCGGAACTCACGTCCGCCAATCGCCTGCGTGCGCTCTTCCCGCACGTGACGTTGAGCGCCCCTGAGATCATCGCGTTGCGGCTGGACAAAATCCGGCAGCACTTCGACCGGGTGAAGATGGTGGCGGGGGCCGATGTGTTCCTCCAAAGGTGCAAGGCGGCCGGTTACCGTCTCGGGCTGACCACCTCGGCGGACCCGTCGATCCAGCGACTCGCCTTTGCGACCTTCGGGTTTTCGCCCTTGTTCGACGCGATCATCACCGGGGAGGACGTGAAGATCGGCAAGCCCGACCCCGAGCCCTACCTGCTGACCGCCGCCAAGCTCGGCTTGCCTGCCGACCGCTGCATGGTGCTTGAGGATGCCGTCACCGGGGTGCTTTCAGGCAAGGCCGCGGGTTGTTTGGTGGCGGCGATCACGACTTCTTTCCCCGCCGCGACTTTACTGGACGCAGGCGCGGATTTTGCCGCCTCGTCCTTCGCCGAACTGGAAGCCAGTTTCTTCGGCAATTAACCAGGAGCCAATTATTTCATGCAGGACTCCGAATATTCTCTACGCAAGGAAATCATCGCCACCTGTCTCGCCATGGAGCGGAAGGGGATCAACCAGGGCACCTCGGGGAACGTCAGCGCACGCTGGCAGGAAGGACTCCTCATCACTCCCTCCGGGCTGCCCTACGAGACGATGGCCCCGGAAGAAATTATCTATCTGGAAATGGACGGCACGCCGCACGGGCCGCACAGCCCGTCGTCCGAGTGGCGCTTCCACCGCGACATCCTGCGCGCGCGCCCGGATGTCCACGCTGTCGTGCACGCCCACCCCGCCTACTGCACCGCGCACGCCATCCTCGGCAGGGAGATCCCAGCCGTGCATTACATGATCGCGGCGGCCGGCGGCTCCACGATCCGTTGCGCCCCCTACGCGACGTTCGGCACCGACGAACTTTCCGCCGCCTCCGTGAAGGCCCTGGAAGGGCGTTGGGCGTGCCTGCTAGCCAACCATGGGTTGATCGCGTGCGGCGTCACCCTGCGCAAAGCTCTCTGGCTCGCCAACGAGGTGGAAGTGCTGGCCAAGCAGTATTTCCTTAGTCTTCAGCTCGGCGAACCGGTCGTGCTGTCCGACGAGGAGATGGCTACCGTCGTCGCAAAGTTCCAGACCGGCTACGGTCCGAAGGGCAAAGTGTAGCGCGGCCCGGTTCAATCCTCTTCGGCCAAGCGGAATGCGCTGTCGCCATCGATGACCAGGCCGCTGGCGAGCCCCGCCTTCAGCAGTCCTCGCGCGCCCGAGAGTTTTTCCTGCCCGGCCGACAGCAAGACCACCTCGCGCTTGTGAAGATGTTTGAGGTCCACCGCCAGGGTTCTCTCGTTGGCGTCGTGGTCCACGATGCGTCCTTCCACGTCGAAGAATTTCCCCATGAAGTCACACACCGCGCCGGCCTGTTTGAGACCTCGCACGTCTGCGGCCGAGAGGTGTCGCTGTTTGTAGAGCGGACTGTTCTCGTCGAACCGGCCCAGGCTGATCAGGAAAAACGTGGCCTTTTGGGCCAGGGCCACGGTTTCCTGGAAGACGGTTTGCGACATGAACACCTGGCGGTCTGCCACGGTGTTGGCGATGTATGGCACCGGCAGGAAGTGCCCCTCCGCGCCGGTCATGCGCGCGAAAAGCGAGGCCACGTCCAGTGGGTTGGTGGCGGACGTTCGCGTCAGCGAGCCGATGACGGAGACAAACTTCGCCTTCGGTTTGGAAGTGCCCGTCAGGTGGACCGGGATCTGGGAGATGGTCCTGCCCCAGCCGACCCCGATGATGCTGCGGTCGTCAGCCCGGAGCTTTTTATCCAGCAACTCCGCCGCGACGATGCTGACGCCGCGCCGTGCGATAGGGCCGTGCTCGGCAAGTTGCGGCTGGGTGGACGAACCCGACTTCTTGCCGGACTCGGCCACCAGCGGCGGGGTCACCCGGCAGAATTTCAGGCCGTACTTGCGCCGGATGGTCTCCTCGACCTCCGCGATCCGCGCGAAGCGGTGCTGGATCGAGATTTTGACGATGCCCAGGTCCCTGGCTTCCGCCAGGATCTTGTGGACCTTCAGACGCGAGATTCCCAGCAGCTTGGCGGTTTGCTCCTGCCGGTACCCGCCCACGTAGTAGAGCCACGCTGCCCGGGCGGTTTGCTCGGGCACCTCTTCCAGGAAAGGATCTCGATCCATACGGTCAGCGTTGTTCGGCGTCGATCTACCAGGGCCAACGACCGGTTCCACACTAGCGACCGGCCCGGCGGACGGCAAACATTCTTGCGCCGCGCACGACGGTAGATTTTGTTGTTCGCGCGAACATTTGTTGCTAAACAGTGTCAATCCCCCCACATGGACTACCAAGGTTATGACAGCGGGTTCAGCCTCGCTGGAAAAACGGCTCTGATCACCGGAGGCGGAGCCGGCATCGGCCGCGCCATCGCCACCCTCTTCTACGAGAAAGGCGCGAACCTCGTTCTGGCCGATCTCAACCCGAGCATCGACACCGTCGGCCGGGAGATCGCCGCCGATGCCCAGAGGATGCAGACAGTCGTGGCCAATGTGACCAGGGCGGACGAGCGCGAGAAGCTGGTGCAAGCTGCCCTGGAAAAATTCGCTGCCATCGACATCCTGGTGAACAACGCCGGCATCGTGCGCCTCGCCCCGGCGTTGGAGACCAGCGAGGAAGACTGGGACCTGACGATGGACATCAATCTGCGCACGGCCTTCTTCCTGTCGCAACGGGTCGGCCGCGAGATGGTTAAGCAGGGGGGCGGCAAGATCGTCAACCTGGCTTCACAGGCTGGGGTGGTCGCTTTGGACCGTCATGTCGCCTACTGCGCGAGCAAAGCGGCGATCATCAGCATGACCAAGGTGCTCGCCTTGGAGTGGGGGCCGCATAACATCCAGACCAACGCCATCTCGCCTACCGTCGTACTTACCGAACTCGGCAAAAAAGCCTGGGCCGGTGAGGTCGGCGAGGCAATGAAGCTAAAGATCCCCGCTCGTCGTTTTGCTTACCCCGAGGAGGTCGCGGCCTGCGCGCTGTTCTTGGCCAGCGACGCCGCGGCGATGATCAACGGCGAAAACCTCGTCATCGACGGCGGCTACACCATCCAATAGAGTCCCGCGCGTCCCTGCCGTTCCGGCGCGTGCCTTGAACAAATGTATCGCTCACCTAAAAAATGTTGCGCGAGATGCTAAACTGCGGATAGAAGTAGGTGCACCCCGGGGATCGTCCGCGGGGCTGGTTCGTCGTCCCCCCTATGACCGACCCTGTTGCGCAAAACTCCGCCGCTGCCGCTGCCCAAGAGGCCGGGCCTGCCCTGCTTCAGGCCCGCGCCATCAGCAAGGCGTTCAGCGGCGTCCCGGCCCTGAGCAATGGTCAGTTGGACCTGCGCGCGGGCTCCATCCATGCGCTGTGCGGCGGCAACGGCGCGGGCAAATCGACTTTTCTGAACATCGTCACGGGCATCATTCGCCGCGACAAAGGGGTGATTCAGCTAAAGGGCAAGGAAGTTGATTTTCGCGGACCGCGAGAAGCTCTCGATTCCGGGATCTCCATCATCACCCAGGAACTCAGCCCGATCCCGGGCATGACCGTCGCCGAGAACCTCTACCTCGGGCAGTTGCCCAAGCGTTTCGGCGGTCTCATGGTTCACTGGGGTGAGCTTTACCGGCGTGCTGGCGCGCTCCTGGAGACGCTGGGCTTTGAAATCGATCCTCGCCGCAAGATGAGCGAGTTGAGCCTCGCGCAGATTCAGTTGGTAGAAATCGCCAAGGCGATGAACCGGCAGGACGCCAGCGTCCTGATCATGGACGAGCCGACCTCCGCGCTTGGCGAACAGGAAACGGAACTCCTGTTTACCTCCGTGCGGAAGCTGGCCGCCCTCGGCAAAGGGATCATCTACGTCTCCCACCGGATGACGGAAATCTTCAAGCTGTGCGATGCTTACACGGTTTTCCGCGACGGCCAGTTCGTCGAGACAGGACGGATTGCCGACACGGACCGGCGGCGTCTTGTCAGCGTAATCATCGGGCGGGACTACCAGGACCAGTTTCCAGAGTCAAAGGCCGAGGTTACCACGACGCCGCTGCTGCGCGTCAAAGGCATGGACATCCGGGGCCGGCTCTCCGACATCAATCTGGAAGTCTACCCGGGCGAGGTGTTGGGAATTTACGGGTTAGGCGGTTCGGGCCGAAGCCGGTTCCTGAACACCCTCTACGGCGTGAACAAGATGGACCGCGGTGAGGTTACCATCAACGAGCAGACCGTCCGCATCCGTTCCCCGAAGGATGCGATCCACCACGGGTTGGCGTTGGTCACCGAAGACCGCAAGGCTACCGGTTTGGTGCTTACTTCTTCCGTCAAAGAAAACATGTCGCTAGCTTCGCTGCCGCGCTTGTCCTGGATGGGCATCATGCGGCGTCTGCGTGAAATGGAGTGGACGGATCACTGGATGAAAACCCTCCGGGTCAAAGCGGCTTCCCCTAAGCTGCAAGTCCAGTTCATGAGTGGAGGCAACCAGCAAAAGGTTGTTCTTGCCCGCGCCTTGGAGACAGAGCCCAAACTCCTCCTGCTCGACGAACCCACGCGCGGGGTGGACGCGGGTGCCAAACAGGAGATTTATGGGTTCGTGGAGAGCTACCGGCAGAAAGGCAACGGCGTGATCATGGTTTCCTCCGAAGTAGACGAGATGTTGGGCATGAGCACCCGCATCGTCGTTTTTCGGCGTGGAAAAATCACGGCTCGGTTCGAGAGCCAGAACGTGTCAGGCGCTGACCTGCTCCACGCGGCATCTTGATGTTCACGCGGGAGAGTTTCTTATCGTAGATGCCATGGAATCAGAACTTCAGACCCAGTCCCAAGCCGCCGTCGCCAATGCTCCCGCCGGGCGTACGGGCCGCAACCAGATCCAGGCGCTCGCCACGCAGTATGGCATCGTGATCGCCTTTTTTCTGCTCTGCACGGCGCTGACGTTTGCGAACAAGTATTTCCTGACGACCGGCAATGTCGTTAACATCCTGCAACAGACTTCGATCAACGGGATCCTGGCTCTAGGCATGACGCTGGTGATTCTGACCGGGGGCATTGATCTGTCGGTGGGTTCGGTCATGGCGATCTCGTCCATCATGGCGGCGACCTTCGTCACGGGTGACCATCCGCGCTCGCTGTGGCTGGTACTGCCGCTCGGTGTGTTCGCCGGGGCATTCCTCGGGTTGGTTAACGGACTGGTTGTGGCTTACCTCAAGGTGCCTTCCTTCGTGGCGACCCTCGGGATGTTGAGCGTGGCGCGCGGATTGACCTACGCTTACACGGACGGTATGCCCGTGCCGAACCTCAGCGATAGTTTTCTTAGCCTCGGTGAAGGAGCGGTCTTGGGCGTTCCTTTACCTATCCTTGTCTTGGCCGTGCTCTTCGGCGCTTTGTGGTGGCTGCTGACTCAGACCACCTACGGGCGTAGTATCTACGCGGTCGGAGGTAACGTCCGCAGCGCGCGCACGGCCGGCATCAGCACCAAGCCGGTCATCGCTTCGGTGTACGTTTTCTCGGGCGCACTGGCGGCGGCGGGTGGCTTGGTGCTGGCGGCTCGCACGAGCGCCGCGCTACCGCAGGCCGGCGTCGGCTACGAACTGGATGCCATCGCCGCGGTCGTGATCGGTGGCACGAGCCTGACCGGCGGAGTCGGCAGCGTTGCCGGCACCCTGTTGGGGGCGCTCATCATCGGCACCATCAACAACGGCTTGGACATCCTCGGCGTCTCCTCGGCTTACCAGCAGATCATCAAAGGATGCATCATCGTCGTCGCCGTGTTGCTCGACTACAGCCGTCATTCCAACGACTGAAGACCAGCTATCCCCGAACATTCCCCGTCAGAAAAACAAACCAACACTAGACCTAACATCATGCTAAGAAAAACCATCGTCCTTGGCCTCGGCATCCTGACCGCTTCGGTCAGCGCGCAGGCCGCCGATAAGCTCAAGGTAGGCGCTGCCCCGTACGGCTTGCGGGCAGAGTTCGCCAACCTCTGGGTAGCCGCGCTCAAGAAACATCCGGAAGTCGCCTCCGGCAAAGTGGAGCTGACGGTGTTCGACGGACGTTACGACGCGGTCGTCCAGAACAACCAGATCAGCACCATGATCACCCAGCATTTCGACGCCATCGAGATGATCCCGGTGGACTTCAACGGCAGTGCTCCGCAGATGAAAAAGGCCAAGGCTGCCAACATCCCGGTGGTCATTTCTAACTCGCGCGTCAACAGCCCCGACATCGTCTCTACCATCGAGTGCGATGACGTGAAGGCCGGGACGCTCATCATGGAGGCCGCGGCCAAGAAGATGGGCGGCAAGGGCAACGTGGTCGTTTTCCAGGGACCGATTGGCTCAGCCGGCGAGATCGACCGCAGCAAGGGCGTCAAAGGCGTCCTCGCCAAGTATCCCGACATCAAAGTGCTCGAGATGAAGACCGCAAACTGGTCGCGGGCGGAAGGCCTGTCACTCATGGAGAACTGGCTCACCGCGCATCCGAACCAGATTCAAGGTATCATCGGTGAAAACGACGAGATGGCCCTCGGCGCGATCCAGGCGGTCAAGGCACACGGTTTGAATCCCAAGGATTTCACCATCGTGGGCGTGGACGGTGTTCCGGACGCGATTGCGGCGGTCAAGGCTGGGGAAATGTACAGCATCCTGCAAGATGCTGAAGGACAGGCGCAGGGTGGCCTCGACTTGGTGCTGCGCGCCAAGATCGGCGACTCTTACAAGCCGCAAGCGGGCGTGTGGAAGCAATGGGAGAGCGAGATGCCTTGGAAAGACGGCAAGGAAAAGGAATACCTGATTCCTTGGACGGTGATCACCACGGAGAACGCTGACCAAATCCTCCAGCACCAGAAAGACTTGATGAGCAAATAATTGTTCGAAGCACGCAATCATTATAACCCGGCTAACTTCTTGTCAGGATTGTGCGACAATCCCGAGAGGCTAGCCGGGTTTATCTTTGGTGATGATCCCTTCAGAGCAGATAGCTACTTTGCTCCAATAACCGAGGCTTCATTCTCCGGACGAGAGGGGGCAGGTTTCACGGTTGCCCCAAGTTGAACTTCGGCGAACGCGATGTACAACGATCCGAACGGCGTATCCCTTGCGAGGTTCATCACGGCTCCCGGTCGAACTTTGCTTGGCTACAAAACGAACAACACCTCCTCACGCGGCACGAACTTCACCTAGAAACTCTCTTGGCTTCGTCCATTTCGGCTGCACCAAAATTTTGCCTCGCTGCTGTTTATGAGACTGCTTCTAGTCTCCGTCCACCGGTAGCTATCGATGGGCCGGCAACGATTTTTAGAAGCATTTTGGTTTGATCCGGGACGGAAAAGGTTAGAGTTGACGCCGAACGAACCCCAGAGGGCCCGGACAAGGCTATCGATGGAACGTCGCCGTGGTCTGCCCTGCCACGGCATCTTTCCAGGTCAGAACAAACTGCGTGAAAGCCGTGCAGGATGCCCCCGGCGACGTTGGCGGGTGTGCGAGGAACCGTGGGGCTTGCGACAGACCATCGGCAACCTTCCCGCCGGGGGAACTTGACTGTGATACAATCCGAGGCGGAGTGCAGGTTGGCTGTATATCGCCGGGAAGACACCGGATGAATTGACTCAAATCCTCTTGGGCCATCCTATCGACAAGACATATATTTTGTACAAAAATTGTCTTTTTCTACGTGCGCATACTACCTGTTGTATATCCATCTTGAACTTGGATTAAAATAGGCTTATCCTCCTGTCCATTATGGCAGACAAAAGAATCTATGTTGAACGCCGTGATGCAGGCGACTATGCCATACGGCGGGCTGGCTCCCAAAGAGCGAGTGATGTAAAGCCGACCCAGAGCCAGGCTATTGGGCGGGCCAAGGAGTTGGAGCCAAGTGCTAAACCACGCGTGGAACGTGTGCGTCACACGGATGCAGGCGGTCCTAACAAGTGGCGGAAGGTATAGAACTGCCGCCGCAATTTAGAGACCGTTCTTGAGGAACCGTTCCAGGCAGTAGGCGTCTCCATCCAAGGGTGTGCCGTCGACACCGAACTGCGTAGCAAGCACAACAGGGCAGTGGTTGGTTGAAACTCGAATTTGTGGACCTCTCCGCCAAACTCGCCGTTCTGGCTGATGCCGCTAAGTACGACGCCTC
>CAXUIU010000058.1:0-13982 GCA_964250955.1 uncultured Chthoniobacterales bacterium
CGGCACCCGCTTTGCGCGGGGAGCGACGCGGACGGTTCACGACCAGCTTCAAGCCATAGCGGGCTGCATCTTTTTTCGCCACGAGGTAGGCCCGCCGCATGGCCTTGGTTGCCGCCGCGGCAAACGCGGCAGAGTCAAGGCTCGAAAGCGGGGTCGGCTTGCCGTCGGATGTTTTCATAGAGTTCCGGTTGCAGAATTTCGAGCGAAGTGTCTGTCCAATGAGCCACAAGCTGCGGTGGGCTGCTGGTAGCTTCGAAAAGCAAAGTATCATCAGACAGCGGGAGATAAAGCTCGAAGAAGTTGCGCACACTCGGCAGGTAGCGTCGGCGGATGTCCTCTGCCGGGACGTTGTGCCCACCTTGCCGGACACGGTTATGGACACGGCGCAAGGAAGCACCGTCACTCGGTAGCCATAAATAACATACTCGCACTGAGTACCCGGCCGCCCGTGCCTCGCGCAGCATCGGCGCGTATGTCCGGCCGCTGAATGTGCTCTCGAAAGCAAAGGTCGTCCGTGCCGCCACCAACTCCCGCCAACGCTTGAGCAGCAGCCGCGCTGCCGGGATGGCCATCGCCTCCGGTCGCAACGGCGACAAGCCAGCCGCAATCAAGTCGGCATTTAAGAATTGTTCGACATCAACCGCCGGCAGAAATTGGCGCGCGAACGTCGTTTTACCTGCACCGTTCGGCCCTCCAATGGCGCACACGACCGGACGATTGCTTTTAGGTTCTATCGGCATGTCACAACGTTACCCACTGTCGGGTCCGGGCGCTATCCGAAACCGCGCTGAGCACCCGCTCGTTCGCCAAGCCGTCGGCGAAGGTCGGCTGCACGCTCTTGCCGTCCACGACCGCCTTCACAAAGTCAGCAAACGTGTGCACGAACGTGTGCTCGTACCCGATGATGTGCCCGGCCGGCCACCACGCGCCGACGTAGGGGTGCTCTGCTTCCGTCACGATGATGTCGCGGAACCCCCGCGCGTCCGCCGGGTCAGCGGCGTTGTAGAAGCCGAGGCGGTTCATGTCCTCGAAATCAAAGGTCAGCGTGCCTTGGCTGCCGTTGATCTCGAAGGTGATGTGGTTCTTGCGCCCACCGGCGAACCGCGTCGCTTCCAGGTTCGCCAGCGCGCCATTCTGGAAACGTCCGATCCAACTTACGGCGTCGTCCACGGTGACCTCACCCTTCTGCTGGCCGGCCTGCGCGGAGAGCCCCTCGCCCGCGCCGCCGAGCACGGGGCGCTCCTTGATGAACGTCTCCATCGTGCCGCACACTTCCTTGATCTCGCCAACCAGATAGCGCCCGAGGTCGATGATGTGTGCGTCGATGTCGCCGTGCGTGCCGCTGCCAGCGATGTCCGCCTGCAACCGCCACACCAACGGGAAATTCGGGTCCATGATCCACTCCTGCGCGTAGCGCGCGCGGTAGTGGTAAATCCGGTCACCCAGGTCGCCGCGTTCGATCATGCGCTTGGCCAGCGCGACCGCGGGGATGCGCCGGTAGTTGTGGCAGACCATGTTCACCACGCCCGCTTTTTCCACGGCGGCGACCATCCGCTCGCACTCGGGCACGTTCATGCCGAGCGGCTTCTCGCACAGCACGGCTTTACCCGCCTCGGCCGCGGCGATGGCGATGGCGGCGTGCGAGTCGTTCGGCGTCGTGATGTCCACGATGTCGATGTCCGGGTCGGCGACCACCTCGCGCCAGTCGCGGCATGACTTCTCCCAGCCGAACTGCCTCGCCGCGGCCTCGGTCTTGGCGGCGTCACGCCCGCAGATCGTCCCGAGCCGCACCTCGGCGGGCAGGTCGAAAAAACGGCCCACCTGACGCCAGGCGTTCGAGTGGGTCTTGCCCATGAAGTTGTAGCCGATCATGCCGACGCGGAGGGGTTTCTTCATGGCGAAAAGCATAGGCTGCCGCCGAAACCGTCGCCAAGACGAAACCTCCCCCGCCCCTCCGGCCGACGCGTCACTTTTTTGCCGTCCGGGCAAGCCCACCGCCGGGCGGCGGACGATATGGACGTTAAAAGCGCCGTACCTATCTGCTTATGCCAACCGATCCGTCCGACCCGAAACCACCGAGCCTCTACCAGACGACCGCCACCCCGGCCAAGGGCGGCGGGGGCGGGATTTTCTTTGTGGTTCTGCTGTTGATCGTCCTCGGCGGCGGCGCGGCCTACTATTTTCTGTCCTACAAGCAGACGGCGGCGAGCGTGGCAGCAGCCTCCACCCCGGTGCCCCCCGCGGCGGCCACGGCGGCCCCGGTGCCGACCGCCACCCCGGCCCCGACCGGCTACGATAACGCCACACGCCAGCGGTACATCCAGACGGCGGTGGAAGCCTTCAAGACCCTGCGGCAAGCCAAGTACCAACCTTTCGCCGAATCGTTCGCGGCGTTTTCGGCCGCCGGAGGACTCAGCGCGGCGGGCCTTTCTTCCAAGGACGCGATCAGCACCCGGCGCGATCTGCTCAAGAAGTGTCTCGCGGCCAACGACGACTACGCGGCCTTCATCAAGGACCAAGAGGCCGCTTACACCGCCGAACTCAAGAAGACGCCGCTGACCGCCAACGACGTGGAAGTGGATGCCTCCCTCACCGGCGCCAAGATGCCGACGGACAAGATGATCCAACTGCGCACGCTCCAGAGTGAATCGCTGAAAACCGGCGACCAGATGCTCGGATACCTGGACTCAAAGTTCGGCGCGTGGAGCGTCAACGCCGAGAAGCACCTCGTCTTCAAGAAACCTGCTGACGGCAACCCCTTCAGCGCGCTGGCGAAGACTTACGGCGAGCAGGTCGCCTCGCAGAACAAACTGCGCGACGAGATCAACGCGAACGAAGCGGTGGACCCGACGGCTGCCACCTCGCCCGCCGCGGCCACGGGAGCGACCACGCCCGCCCCGAGCGCCGCGCCCTGACCTCCTTAACTTCCGAAGACCTGGAGGAACGCCACCTCCAGCGCGAGAGCTTCTTGGATGTTACGGTCGAAGTTTTCGCGCAGGAGTTCGAGGGCGGCGAGCCGGCGGAGGATTTCCGCCGTGGACAGCCGCGATGCGAGGGCTTCCACGCCGGCGGGCACGTCGGACCCGTTCCCTGCCGTTTGGAAGCGCAGGATGTCGCCCCACCAGCGCGCGAGGCTTTCCACCAGCCGCGTGCGGCCGGCGACGTAGCGAGCCTCGACCAACGACTTGTAGTACGTTTCGCGTTCGGACAACCACGCGCCGTCGGTCGTCTGGCCGTAGCGTTCCTCCTCGGCCTCCAGAGCGGTGTCGGCCTCGTCCTGAAGACGGCCGCGCGCGGCGGCGAGCAGCGCGTTGAACTCCCGCAACAAGCCGTAAGCAGCCGGCAGCGAGCCTTGCCCGAAACGTCCCAGCGTCTCGCGCAACGCCGCTTCCTCCTCGCTCACAGGCTGCTCGGCGCCGGCGTGCAGGACGACCTTGATGCAGCGCGACAGGATCGTCTCCGGCAGGCTCTCGGGCAAGGCGCTGACCAGGAGCAGGAGCGAATCGGCGGGCGGTTCTTCCAGGGTTTTCAGGAACGCGTTGGCCGCCTGGGTGTTGATCCGGTCGGCCTGGCGCAGGATGCCGACCTTGCGCCCGCCGACGGCTGACGCACGCAGGCGGAGGGCGCTTTCGAGGTCGCGGATTTGTTCGATGAGGATGCGCCGCGCCTTGCTCTCCGGCTCGACGACGTGCACGTCCTGGTGCCGCAACGCGCCCTCCGGCCCGGCGCGGACCACCAACGCGGCGATCCCCGCGGCGAGGTCGAAGCCGGCTGCCTCGTCGCCGATCAGGAGGTACGCGTGGCCGAGCCGGCCGGCGGCGTGTGCGCGGCGCAGGTAATCAAGCGCGATGGGAGGAGCGAAAGCCATGGAAGCGTTGCGTCAGGTGGGTCCAGACACCCTGCTCAATCTCGTCCACGCTGCCCCGGGCGTCGAGCACGACGAAGCGTTCCGGATGCATCTCGGCGAGCCGCAGGTAACCGGCACGCACCGCCTCGTAGAAGGCGAGCGGTTCGAGTTCCATCCGGTCGGCGGGCAGCAACTCCGGCCCGGCACGGTGGTAAGCACGCAGCAGGCTCACGTCCGGCGGCAGGTCGAGCAGGATCGTCAGGTCCGGCCGGCGGGTGCCGGCGGCGAATTGGTTGATGGCGTCCACGGCGGCCGGCGCGAGCTGCCGGGCGACCCCCTGATAAACGGTCGTCGAGTCCAGAAAACGGTCACACACCACCACGCTGCCGGCGGCGAGGGCGGGCAGGATCGTTTCGCGGACGAGTTGCGCGCGGCTGGCGGCGAAAAGGAGGAGTTCGGCCTCGGGCGACACGCTCCAGCCGGGAGCCGTGTGGCGCAGGAGCCGGCGGATCTCCTCGCCGAGCGGGGTGCCGCCGGGTTCGCGCAGGAAGGTGACGGGCCGTTCGGTGCCCCCGCCAGCCAGGCGGCGGCGCAGGCGCTCGATCTGGGTCGACTTCCCGCAGCCGTCCGAGCCCTCGAAGGTGATGAAGATGCCGCCGTCCATGCTGGGAGGAAAGTTTCATGTAAACAGCAAAGCGGCGGTCTTGTCCAACGCGACACGCAGCGACCGTGCCCGGCGCGAATCTTCCTGCCGTGAGTCCCATCTACATCCTCGACGCCGAACCGGCCGAGGCCGCCTACTTCCAGGCGGCGTTGGCCGGGCAGGGCGAGGTGCGCTGCGTGGCGCGGCCCTCGCAGGTCGGGCTGGCGGCGGAGGTGGTCTCCGGGTTCATCCACACGCCGGTGGACGCGGCGTTCCTGGGGGCGCACCCGGCGCTGCGGCTCGTCGCCACGCGCTCGACGGCGGTCGAGCACATCGATCTCCCTGCCTGCCGCGCCCGTGGCGTGGCCATCGCCCGCGTGCCGTTCCACGGTGGACACACCGTCGCCGAGCACACGGTGGCACTCCTGCTTGCCCTCACGCGACGGCTGCGCGAGGTCACCAGCGAAACCGCGCGGGAAGGCCGGCTCTCGTACGCCGCCAACCGCGCCACGGAGCTGCGCGGCAAGACTCTTGGCGTGCTCGGCGCGGGCCGGATCGGCCGGCACGTCATCGCCGTGGCGCAGGCGTTCGGGATGCACGTGCTGGCCTACGACCTCCGCCCGCCGCGGGCCGACGCGGCAGCAGCCGGGTTCGGCTTCGCCCCGCTCGCGCAGGTCTTGGCCGCCTCGCACATCCTCACCCTGCACCTGCCGCTCTTGCCCGAGACCCGTCACCTGCTCAACCGCGACACGCTCGCGCTCTGCCGGCCCGGTGTGTTCATCGTCAACACGGCCCGCGGCGCGCTCATCGACACCGACGCGCTCATCGACGCGCTCGACTCCGGTCAGGTCGCCGGCGCGGCTCTCGACGTGCTCGAAGAAGAAGGCACGGCCCGCCAAGAGATGACCCGCCTCATCAGCGACCAGATCATCGGCCGCCTGCATGCCGTCACCAACCCCGCCGAGATCACCGAACGCGAACCCAACCGTGTCCGCGAACTCCAGAACCTCCTGCGCAACAAACGTCTCACCGCCCGGCCCAACGTGATCTTCACCCCGCACGTCGCCTTCAACAGCGTCGAGGCGGTCGAGCGCATCAACGCCGTCACGGTGGAGAACATCCTCGGCTTTCTCAACGGCCAGCCGGCCAACCTCGTCGGTTGACTCGCGCGGCGAAAAGCCTTTCTGCCCCTCTTGCTTTCTGTTTTTCTCGGATCGGCCTCCCAACCTTCTGCCCTCCCATGAAAGTCGGTGTTTTCTCCGCCATCCTCAGCTCGCTCTCGCTCAAAGACGCCCTCGCGCACGTCGCCGGCCTCCAGTGCGACACGGTCGAACTCGGCACCGGCGCGTACCCGGGCAACGCGCACTGCAAACCCGATGAACTCCTCGCCAGCGAGGGCAAGCTCAAGGAGTTCCAGGCCGCCATCGCCGAGAGCGGGTTGACGATTTCCTCGCTGTCCTGCCACGGCAACCCCATCCATCCCGACGCGGCGCTCGCGGGCGAACACCACGCCGCCTTCCAGGCCAGCGTCAAACTCGCCGCCAAGCTCGGCGTGGAAGTCGTGACCACCTTCTCCGGCTGCCCCGGTGACGCCGCGGGTGCCAAGTACCCCAACTGGGTCACCTGCCCTTGGCCACCGGACTTCCTCCGAATCCTCGACTATCAATGGAACGAAGTCGCCATCCCGTACTGGAAGGAGCAGGTCAGGTTCGCCGCCGACCACGGGATCAAGAAGGTCGCCCTGGAGGCGCACCCCGGCTTCCTCGTTTACAACCCGGAGACGATGCTGCGCCTACGCCACGCGACGAGCGAGGTCCTCGGGGCCAACTTCGACCCCAGCCACTTCTTCTGGCAGGGTATCGATCCGATCAAAGCCGTGCGCAAGCTCGGCGCGGAGGGAGCCATCCACCACGTTCACGCCAAGGACACGGGCCTCTACAAGGTCAACGCCGACTACGACGGCTACCTCGACACGAAGCCTTACAGCGACGAGGCCAACCGCGCGTGGATCTTCCGCACGGTCGGCTACGGGCATGGGGAAGATTTCTGGCGTGATTTCGTGAGCACGCTGCGGATGGTCGGCTACGACGGCACGCTCAGCATGGAACACGAGGACAGCCTCATGTCACCCAACGAAGGGTTGCGCAAGGGCGTCGAGTTCCTGCGCGGCATCATCCTGCGCGACGCGAAAGGCGCGGTGACGTGGGCATGAACCCGCGCAGTTCGCTCTACCGTCAGACGCTGGAGGAAGAGAAGCGCACGGTCGGCGGGTTGCTTCTGCTGTTCTGCGTGACGCGCACCGTCATCTCGCCGGTGTTCAAAGCGATCCAGTATTACTTTGTGTTCGAGCGGCTCGGCGGCCCGGCAAATGTGTTCGCGCGCACACCGTTGTTTTACGTCTTGGTCGGCGTGGACGTGCTCCTGACGGTTCTCGGCATCTGGGCGGGTTCGCTGCTCTGGCAGATGCGAGCCCGAGGCATTCTGCTGGCGAAGATCTATCTCGTTGCCTCTGTGGTGCTGCCTTTGGGCACGGCGTTGATCTTCCAGGCTTTGGGGATGGGTGCCATCGCGCAACAACTCGGCGCAACGCTCGTTCCAGCCGCCTTTTTTGGCATCTTGTGGTTCATCTATCTAGCCACATCCGAGCGGGTGAGGAACATCCGTGAGATCGAGCGGGAGCGCCACCCGGCGACCTGAAGTGCGTCAGCGGTCCGGCACGTTGCGGCGTAGTTCATCCAGCCAGATCGTCGCCTCCGAGTCGCTCGGCGCCCGCCAGTCGCCGCGCGGGCTCAGCGAGCCACCCGAACCCACCTTCGGGCCATTCGGTAAGCAGGAGCGTTTGAACTGGCTGATCTGGAAGAACCGGTACAGGAACACGTCGAGCCACCGCTTGATCGTCGGCAGGTCGTACTCGCGGTGACGCTCGACGGGCAGGTTGTCGGGCCAGTCGCCGCGTCCTTTGTCGGCCCAGGCGTGTTCGCTCAGGAACGCCACCTTGCTCGGCCGGAAGCCGAAGCGCGAGACGTAGTACAGGTTGAAATCCTGCAAGTCGTATGGACCGACCTTCGCCTCCGTGCTCTGCGCGGGTTCCTTCGCGTCGTCGGATTCGTGCGGGACCAGTTCGGGCGAGATTTCCGTGTCGAGGA
Source organism: uncultured Chthoniobacterales bacterium (assembly GCA_964250955.1). GTDB lineage: Bacteria > Verrucomicrobiota > Verrucomicrobiia > Chthoniobacterales > SZAS-18 > CAHJWO01. The sequence continues at coordinate 7,637 of CAXUIU010000058.1, forward strand.
TGGATTGCAGTACGTCGTTCGTCTCGGCGTCGAACTGGCCCGTACCGATCACGTAGCGCAGCAGGTGTTGGATGAGCGTCTTGGGCACGGAAGCGTTGACGTTGTAATGGCTCATGTGGTCGCCCACGCCGTACGTGCACCAGCCGAGGGCGAGTTCGCTCAGGTCGCCGGTGCCGAGCACGATGCCGTTGTGGAAGTTCGCCAGCCGGAACAGGTGCGAGGTCCGCTCGCCGGCCTGGACGTTTTCAAACGTCACGTCGTACACCTTCTCACCGCGCGCGTACGGATGGCCGAGGTCGGCGAGCATCTGGCGGCAACTCGGCCGGATGTCGATCTCGCTCGCGCTGATTTTCAAGGCGCGCATGAGCGCGTGAGCGTTCTTGAGCGTGGTGCTGCTCGTCGCAAAACCAGGCATCGTGTAGCCGAGGATGCGCTCGCGGGGCAGGCCGAGACGATCCATCGTCTTGGCGGCAACGATCAGCGCGTGCGTGGAATCCAGCCCGCCGGAAACCCCGATGACCAGCCGCTCGACTTTGGCGCTTTCCATGCGCTTCATCAGGGCGTGGACCTGGATGTTGTACGCCTCGTAGCAGCGGTCGTTGCGCTTGGCGGGATCGCTCGGCACGAAGGGGAAACGCTCCACGTCCCGCACCAGCGCCACGTCGCCCACCGGCACCCGGAACTCGAACGGCACCCGCCGAATCGCGCGCACGCGCTCACGATGGTCGGCCACGGCGTCGTTAAAGGAACCCAGCCGCATCCGCTCCTGCGCGAGCCGCTCCAGGTCGAGGTCGGCGAAGATGATTTGCTCCTCCGCGGAAAAACGCTCCGCCTCCGCAAGCCGTTCGTTGTTCTCGTAGATGAGGGCGTGGCCGTCCCAAGCGAGGTCGGTGGTCGATTCGCCGGGGCCGGCGGCACTGTAGAGGTAGGCGGCGACGCACTTGCCGCTCTGCGCGGCGCACAGGTCACGGCGGTAGTCGGCCTTACCGACGGTGATGTTGCTGGCCGAGAGGTTGGTCAACACCGTCGCGCCCGCCAGCGCCGCGAACGTGCTCGGCGGGATCGGCGTCCACACGTCCTCGCAGATCTCGACGTGCAGTGAAAAGTCGCGCACGTTCGTCGCGTCGAAGATCAGGTCGTTGCCGAACGGCACCGTCTGACCGAGCAGCGTCACCTCGCGGCTCACGGCGTTACGCGCGGCGGTGAACTGCCGCTTCTCGTAGAACTCGCGGTAGTTCGGCAGGAAGCTCTTGGGCACGACTCCCAACACGTCACCGTGGTAAATCGTAATCGCACAGTTGAAGAGCTTGCCCTCGAAGCGCAACGGCGCGCCGACGAGCAGAATGGGTGTAAGATCCTTACTAGCTGCAACTAATATCCCGAGCGACTCCAGCGTGGCATCCAGGAGCGTGTCCTGGTGGAAAAGGTCCTCGTTCGTGTAGGCAGAGACGCCGAGTTCGGGGAAAAGCGCCACGGCGGCCTGCTGGTCCGAGGCGCGGCGGGCGAGCGCGAGGGTGCGCTCGGCGTTAAAGAGCGGATCGGCCACGCGTACCCGCGGCACGCACACCGCCGCACGCACGAAACCGTGCCGGTAAATCGAACGAAACGGGAGGTGCATGGACGCCATGCCCGCCAACATAGCGTCCCCTGCCCGGCCGCGCACGGGCTTGTTTTCGGCCCCAGCGATTGCCCCCGGGCTGGTTCCGCCGTATCGGAGGCCCATGCGGATCGCTCCCGTTCTCCTTTCCCTCGTCTTCCTGGCCCGTGCCGCGTCGGCCGACCAAGGGGACACGTTCCTGCGCGACTACGCCGAGACCCGCGGCTTCGCGCTCGGCCGCCCGGTCAACCCGACCCCGACGCCCGACGGCACCGCCGTGTTGTTCCTGCGCGCCCGGTCCGCACGCGAACCAAGCCAGGAACTCTACGAGTTCAACGTCGCCACCGGCGAGACCCGCCGGCTCCTGTCACCCGACGACGCGCTCCGCGGCGCAGCGGAGAGCCTCTCGCCCGAGGAAAAATCCCGCCGCGAACGCCAGCGTATCAGCGTCAGCGGCTTCACGGCGTTCAGCATCTCGAAGGACAGCCGCCTCGTGCTCCTGAGCCTGTCGGGCAAGCTCTACGTGCTCGACCGGGTCGGCCGCATCGCACGCGAACTCGCCACCGGACCAGGCGTGATCGTTGACCCCAAGTTCTCGCCCGACAGCACCCGCGTCGCCTACGTGCGCAACCAGGACGTGTGCGTCCTCGACCTCGCCACCGGCAAGGAAACGGCGGTCACCACGGGCGGCACCGAGACGGTGTCGCACGGACTGGCGGAGTTCGTCGCACAGGAGGAGATGGCGCGGTTTTCCGGCTACTGGTGGTCGCCGGATTCCCGTCGCATCGTGTACCAGGAAAGCGACGCAGCCCAGGTCGAAACCTGGTACGTCGCCGACCCCTCTAAGCCGGGCAGCGAACCCGTCCGCAGCTTCTACCCTCGCCCGGGCAAGAACAACGTCGACGTGCGTCTGGGGGTCGTCTTCGTCGATGCTCCCGGCGAGACGGTCTGGCTCGACTGGGACCGCGCGAAATATCCGTACCTGGGCAAGGTCACCTGGGCGAAGGACGGCCCGCTCACGCTCACGGTCCTCTCCCGCGACCAGACGAACCTCGCCTTGCTCAAGGCCGACCCGACGTGGGGCGATACGGCCCCCCTGCTCACCGAACACGACGACGCCTGGGTCAACCTCGACCAGGACATGCCGCGCTGGCTGGAAGAAGTAGACGGCGGCGGGTTCCTGTGGACCACCGAGCGCGCCGGCCGCTGGCAACTCGAACATCACCGCGAGGACGGCAGCCTCGACCGCGCGCTGACCTCCGACGTGCCCTACCGCCAGTTTGTCGCGGTGGCGAGCGGGGACGCGTACTTCGTCGGAGGGTTTCATTCCCTAAATGATCTGCGTGCCGGATCGGCTTGGGACGAGAACGTCTGGAAGGTATCTCTCCGCGGCACCGCCGACGGCTTCCCGCACCCCGCTTCTGCCAAAGAACGCGCCGGAGTCATCAATACCCGGGCTGGCGAGAGCGAACGAGTTTTCGCCGTCCAGAAGCAAGCCGCCGACGAGTTGGCAACCACGGAGGTTCACCGCTTCGGCGACATGGAAGCCGTCGGTACGCTGCCCTCCGTCGCCGAGTCACCGACGATGCCGATGGAGGCCGAATACACGACGGCCACGCCCGCGGACGGCGAACCGGAGTTCCGGGCGGTGATCGTGCGTCCGCGCCAGGCCGCGGAGGAACCGGCGCGCCGCTGGCCGGTGATCGTCGATGTCTACGGCGGCCCCTCGCACCAACAGGTCACCCACACGCGGCGTCCCTACCTGCTCGACCAATGGCTGGCCGACGAGGGGTTCATCGTCGTCGCGGTGGACGGCCGGGGCACGCCGGGCCGCGGACGCGACTGGGAGCGTGCCATCGCCGGGCACTTCGGCAGCGTGCCGTTGGACGACCAGGTCGCGGCGCTGCAAGCCCTCGGCAAAACTCATCCGGAGATGGACCTCGACCGCGTCGGCATCACGGGCTGGAGCTTCGGCGGCTACATGTCCGCGCTGGCGACCCTGCGGCGGCCGGACATGTTCAAGGCCGCGGTGGCCGGCGCGCCCGTGGTGGATTGGCTGGACTACGACACCTGCTACACCGAGCGCTACCTCGGCGTTCCCGGCGCGGGACGCTGGCCGGAGGCGTACGAGGAAGGTTCGCTGCTGACGTACGCCCCCGGCCTTTCGCGCCCTCTGCTGGTCGTCCACGGCACAGCCGACGACAACGTTTACCTACGCCACAGCCTGCGCCTGATGGACGCGTTCTTCCGCGCCGGCAAAGCAGCGGACTTCCTGCCGTTGAGCAACTTCACCCACATGGTGCCCGACCCCGTCGTCCGCTCCCGACTGGAGGAGAGAATCGCCACGTATTTCCGCGAGCATCTCACCAGATAGTACACAAAATTGTGTTATACGGTTAATTCCGTACTAAACTGGCAGGTGGTATAAAACTAACATTTTTGGTAAAATCCCCCTTGGCAGGGCACAACACGCCTGCCAGTATACCCGCCATGACACTCGGAGAAAAATTCAAGGCGCTCCGGCGCGAAAGCGGTCTTTCCCAAGAAGCTTTCGGCGCGCAGGGGTTCGTTTCCGCGCCCGGTTGGATCAAGCTCGAAAACGGCCAGCGTTCGCCGAGCGAGAAGCTCATCGAGAAACTCGTGGCCTGGCTGGTGCAGGACAAACACGTGCGCGCCTCCGCCGCCAAGGGCCTGCGGGAGGAACTCCTCACGCTCAAGTATCTGGGCAGTCATTCGGGCTTCGTGCGCAACCTCGCGCAGACCCACGCGCGCACCCTGCCCACCGGCGAGGCGTTGCTCGCCCCTTCGACGGCCGGCAAGCCCAAGCGCGGCCGTCCGAAGCTCTCCACGACAGCCTGACCTCGGCACCCTTGGGCCGCCCGCGCCGGGTTTTCTTCAGCGTGCCCCGCGGGCTTCCGCCACGACACGCACCGCCGCGGCGCGGTTCGGCACGCCGAGCTTGGCGAAGACGCGTTCCAGATGCTTGCTGACGGTGGCCTCGCGGTTGCCGAGCGCCTGGCTGATCTCCCAATTCGTCAGACCTTCCGCCAGCCAGTGTAACACCTCGCCCTCGCGCTCGGTCAGGCCGAGCGCCAGGGAAAGATCACCGGCTGCCTCGGTGGCGTCGGCTTCTTCCTCCAGCAGAAGTTGACAGCTTCCGTCCGCGCCGCGGGCGGCGAGACGCACCTTCAGCTTGCGGCCGTCGGGGCGCGGGTGGTGCCACACGCGGGCCAGAGGGTTTAGCCCGAAGGTGGCCTCGGGACTGTTGCGGCGCTTGTATTGGCTTTCCAACTCGTCAGGCAGGCGGTTGGCGGTGAAGCGACGTGACTCTCCGGGAAAATAACTCCGCAGCAGGACCTCGGCGCGCGCCGTCATCCACCGGGTACGTCCATCGGCGTTCAACTCGACCAAGCCGACGCCGAACGTCTCGCGTCCACGCTCGGGCGTTTCGAGGCGCGCGGCGTCCACCGAGCGTTGACTCTGCACGAGGGCATTGGCCTGCAACAGGTGATCGCGCAGGAGGTTGAGCAGCACACGATCCTCCTCCCGGAAGTCACGTCCCTGGCGGTTCAGCGTCACGGCCAAGGTGGTCGGCCCGGCGTTGCGGGCGGCGAACCCAAGCCGCCGGTCGCACCCCACCGGTCGGAACATCTCGGCGTACAGGGGCGACGAGCGGTATTCACGCAGGCTGTAGAAGTCCGAGATCTTCAGAGCTTCCCGGGTGCGGGTCCGCATGATGTGGACCGCCGCCGGGTCGTCGCCCAAGTGCCGTCGGTACGCGTCCATCCCCGGCCACTCCCGCACGGTCGGTTCCAGCACGGCGACATGCCAGCGCCGCCGGCGCAGGTCCATCAACGAGAAGCTGGCAAAGTCGCACGCAAAAAGCCCGCGCAACGCTCCTAATACTCGTCTGGGTAAGGTCTCCGCACGCCCGTCAGCGTACAGGGTCTTCAGCGCGCGCGAGAAGACGGTCACGTCAGAGTGTCGGAGCCGGCTCATGGTTTGACGGGGGCGACGCGCGCGACCCCATCATCGCGGGAAAAAGCTCCAGCTGCAAGCTTTGATCTTACCCTTGTACGAGGACTAAAGGATTCGGCTCGTCCGCTCTGCTGGGTCCACAAAAAAATAGGATTGCCTCGGAGAGGCGACCCTACCTTGGGACGAACACCGCTGCGCACCCGGCGAGGTCCGTGTTCAACAGGATCGCCGCCGCAGGAAGACGAACAAGCTGCCCAACCCGCATCCCATGAGCCATCAGGTCGAGGGCTCGGGCACCGCGGCGTAGTTTAGATACAGATCGTTGCCGACCTGACTGACGGAAACGTCCCGCTCGCGTTGGCGAAACCGCTCTTGTCCACCTGGAAGTCCGCGGGGTCGAACCCGCTGATCCCGCCGGTCGTCGTGGCGAAGCGCCACGTGTAGTTCTGCGCGGGATTGAACCCGTCGAGCAACCCCGCCCCACCAGTAGCCGTGAGCGTGCGCAGTCCCAGCGTGAAGCGGTTCGACGCACTCGCACTCAGGCTCAGGCTGCCGCCGATGCTGACGAGGTCCTGCCCGGCGGCACTGGCTTCCCAGAGGTACGATCCCCCACCCGCCCACGTTTCGCCGGCTGTGGTCAGCGTGCCCACGCCGTTGCCGGGCGAGAGAACCGCGCCCAGGCCGAGGCTGAACGTCCGGTTCACCGTGCCGCTGCCCGTCAGAATGCCCGCGTTGATCGTCAATCCGCCGCTGCCGCCGAGCGTGCCGTCC
>CAXUIU010000058.1:13992-14319 GCA_964250955.1 uncultured Chthoniobacterales bacterium
GCCGGTGAAGTTCAGCCGGGCGGTTGCCGCCGTGGCGGTGAACTTCACGTCCGTGGCGCTGCCCAGATCGATCCCGCCCGTGAACGTCGCCCCCACCGCGGCCGTGGTGTTCGTGGCGGCGAGGCGCTTCTCGTACGTGCCGGGGGCGAACACGATCCCGGGGTCCACGGTGTAGTTGCCGTTGGCCACGAGGGCCGCCGAGGGCGTCTGGCCCGGGAAGGTGAGCAGCGAACTGTCCGCGCCGACCGTCACGCTGCTCGTCGCGTTGCCTTAGAAACTGTCTAAAAAGTAGGGTTGCAGTGATTTTGCGGCGTGGCAGGCATGGGG
>CAXUIU010000059.1:0-1933 GCA_964250955.1 uncultured Chthoniobacterales bacterium
CATCCCGCATCCCGCATCCTTCCCGTTTGCTCCCGCTCCATTTTGACCGAAGTTAATCTGGGAACAACTCCATGGATCATAATCTGCCCCGGGTGACCGCTCGCCTGCTGAACTCCTACCGTCACGTCGGCGGGATCAACAACATCGAGGTCGTCAACGTACCCTCCAAACGCGCCGTCGGCGCGATGTGCGAGGAGTTACTCCAACTTCTCTTCCCAGGCTTCCACGACGAAAAACCCTTCCTCTCCGGCGAACTGCACGCCATCACCGAGCGGCGTGTGCAGAAGCTCACCGACCGACTGAGCGAGGAAATCCGCAAGAGTCTGCGTACCCGCCTACCCGGCGGCTGCTCGCGCGAACGGGCGCACGAGATCGTCTTCGCCTTCCTCGACGAACTGCCCGCCGTGCGCGAACTTCTGCGCACCGACGTGGAGGCCGCCTACGAGGGCGACCCGGCGGCCACCAGCCTGGAGGAAATCATCGTCGCTTATCCCTCCATCGAGACGGTCGCCATCCAGCGGCTCGCACACGTTCTATATCGAATGGACCTGCCGCTGGTCCCGCGCATGATGACCGAGTGGGCGCACGCACGCACGGGCATCGACATCCACCCGGGCGCGCAGATCGGGCCGTACTTCTTCATCGACCACGGCACGGGCGTGGTGATCGGTGAGACCAGCGTGATCGGCGCGTGGGTCAAGCTCTACCAGGGTGTGTCGCTCGGGGCGCGTTCGTTCCAGAAGGACGCCAAAGGCCGGTTGGTCAAAGGCGGCAAGCGCCACCCGGACCTCGGCGACCACGTCATCATTTACGCCAACACGGTCGTGCTCGGCGCGGATACGGTCGTCGGCAGTGGCACCACGGTCGGCGGCAACGTGTTTCTCACGCAGAGTGTGCCGCCGGACTCGCTGGTCATCTACGAGGAAACGGGGCTCAAGATCATGCCCAAGAAGAGCCGCGACCCCGCCCCCGACGCGGCGGCGGAGGCTCTTTCCTACGACATCTGAAAGGCTGGACATCCGCCGTGCGGCGAACTTACATGGGAACTTTTCCGCCCATGAACCGCCTTTCCCTTCGTCTCTCGGCCGGTGCCTTGTGTCTGCTGTTGGCCGGCACCGGTTGCCAGAATCCTTTTGCCCGTCGCAGCGACACGGTTGCGCGCATGGATGCCCCGCGCGAACGCGAGCACAAGCCCCTCGACACCCGCCGGCACGAACTGGTCTTGGTGGTCACCACCGATGCGCAGGGTGCGGTCGCGCAGATCAACGTCCAGCGAAGCAGCGGCAAGGACGGCGTGGACGCCTACGTCATCCAGTCGATCCGTGACGGTGGGCCGCGCCAGCCGTCCACTCGCAGCGTGGTACAAGTGGAGTATTCGGCGGAAAAGGGGTTCACGGAGCCCAAGGTCCTTTCCTCAACGCCCGTGCCCTTATCTCTGCCCAAAGCTCAAGGCGCAGCGGCGGTCCGGGTGACCAGCACGCGCGCGAACCGTGCCGAGGCGGCCGGGGTATTGTCCGTGACCTTCACGCGTTCCCAGCGTTCGTTGATCGCCGTGACGTTCTCCGTCCCTCCGGCTTGCCAACCGCCGGCATGGCCGGGATCGGCAGTGAACTGCGTCGTGTAGGTGAGCGCCGCACCGCTCGTCGCCGTCCGGCGCACGAACTCCACCGTCAGCCGTGGGCCGACGCCGGCGATGTTTTCAAGCTGGACCAGCGGCAGGCCACGCAGGCCGGTGCCGGCGGTCATAGTGACGGGTTCGGCAAAGGTGGGGTCGAGGTTGAAGGCGTATTCGAGCCCATTCGGCACGCCGTCACCGTCGGGGTCCGCCCCGAAGCCGGCGACGGTGTTGTCGGCAATTTGGGCCGGCGTGAAGTAGGCGTGTGTCCACTGGTCGTAGCTCTCCGTGGGCAGATTCGTCACGTTGTGGGGGGGG
>CAXUIU010000059.1:1943-14175 GCA_964250955.1 uncultured Chthoniobacterales bacterium
TTGTCTGGTGCCCCGTGGCCGTCGCTCTCCGGCGCCCGCGGCGCCCCGGCGCCCCCCCCCACAACGCTCTCGATCCACGCCAGACGCGAGGAGACCTGCGTGCCGTAGAAGGAGGTCGGCTGGTTCGTGTCGCCGGTGATGAGCGTGTAGGTGTTCGTGTCCGTCTGGGTGTAGTAGCCGCGGGCGTCGAAGAGCGCGGCGACGAAGTGCCCCCCGCCGTCTGCGTCGGTATAAAGGTCGTCCACGCCGTAGTTGATAGCCGCCAGCCGCCAGAGTCCGTCCTGGAGGATGAACACGCCGCCGCCCGAGTCGCCGACCGACAGGTGCGCCTCGCCAGGCAATCCAGGGGCGTCGAACGCCATCCGCAGGAAGAACCACTGGTCGCCGCCCGGCACGACATCGCTGACGACGCTGCTCCCCCAGCGTTCGACGCCATCACCCGCTCCCCAAAGCCAGCCGCGCAGGGTGCCGCCGAACGTCAAGGCGTCGCCGCGCTGCGTGCCGCGGCCGAAGACGCGCAACCCCTGGCCGACCTCCGCGCGGCCCGACCCGTCCGGATGGAACAACGGCGCGTAGGTGGCGAACGCGTGGTCCACCTGCCACAGGCACAGGTCGCTGGCGGGGTCGCCGTAGCCGGCCACGACGTTGAACGTCTCACCGTGAAAGACAAAGGTGCCACTCCCCGCGTTGCCGATGTGCGCGGCGCTCAGGAAGTAGTACGGCGCGATGGGTGTGCCCAGAAAGCCACCCCACTGCCCCTCGTACTGCCAGCCGCTGCCGTCGCCGGGCGTCGTGGTGTCAGCGGTGGGGTCGCCGGTGTCGTGGTGGATGACTGCCGGGGCCGCGCCCACGCCCCACAGGACGACTGCCGCCGTCAAGCCGAGCAGCCAACGCCCCGGGGAGGATCGTCTGTTCACCATCTCTCCTTTCATAACAGCACGTCGAACGCCACACAGGTGCAACTAGAGCCGGCCGCGCTGGTGGTAGAACTGCACGCGGTTCTGCACGGTGCGGATATAGGCGCGCGTGTCGGCGATGTCGATCTTGGCTTCGAGTTCCTGGCTGGTGACGCCGGGAGTTGGCTGCCCGCCAGCGTCGCCGTGGCCGTCGGTGCGTTCGCCGGTCCAGCGCACGACACGAGAGCGGCCAGCGTTGTACTCCGCGAGCGCGAAGGGCAGCGGATCATCCTTGCCCTCGTAGCGATGCAGAGCATGGGCCAGGAGCCAGGCACCTACCTCGACGTTCACCTTGGGGTCGAAGAGGTCCGTGGGCACGAAGTCGGCGCGCTTTTCGTTCTTGGCCCACTCGCGCGCGGCGGCGTCGGTGATCTGCATGAGGCCGCGTTCGCCTTCGGTGCCGACCTTCTCGGGCCGGAACCGGCTCTCACGCCACGCCACGGCCTTGACGATCATGGGGTCGACGTGGTGCCGGCCGGCGGCTTCCTCAATGAGGCTGTCGTAACGGTGGAACCGGTCGCGGTAGACCGTTTCGTAGATGGCGTACATCGGGTCGGGCGTACGCAGCCACCAAAGGCCACCCACCACCGCCAAGAGGAGCAGGACAATCAGCAAACCCAGGAAAAGCCGCCGGATCAGTCGGAACATGCGTCGGGGTTGATCGTACCATGTCCGGCGGCGGGAAGGAAGCGCGCGCATGAAAAAGGTCTGGCGGCGGGGCCGCCGTTACGGTGTGGCTGGGAGCCACGTTGCGGTGGCGCTGACGCACCGTTGCGGGTTGCGATGTGCCCTGCGGGTACGTTGCCGAAAGGCAGACGGAGAATCTTCTCTTCTACCAACGTCGCCGCAGGCGATACCGCAACCCGTAACCCGCAACGTGCGCGAAGCGTACACCGCAACGGCGGCCCCGCCGCCTCAAAGCCCCATGTTGCTCAGGGCGTTCATCGTCTGCTCTAAAGCGGAGGCGAGCTGCGGGTGCGCGCCCTCGAAGCCAGCCGCCAATTCTTGCAAGCGGCCTTGCAAGTGCCCTCGCTCAGGCAACGTATCCTCTTCCCGGCGCGCGAGGACGCGCTCGACGTCCGCTTTCAGGTCGAGCAAGGGTGTCCGCCGGGCATCGTCCTCCGGCAGGCGGGACAGTTCGCCGTGGAGTTCCTGGAGCAGCGTTTGCAGTCGGGAAGCGGCTTCGGCCATGGTGTTCCAATCTAAAAACGTCTCAACGGCGCGACTTGCCCGCACGGCGCTGGCGTTCACCGTCGATCAACTCGCCAATGGTCTTGGAAGAACCTGACGCCGCCACGTTCTTGCCCTTGCCGCGGTTGGTATCGGCGAGGTGCTGACGGGCGCTGGCGAGGTCCGCGCGGTCTTCAGAGCTGAGTTGACCGGCCAGCCAGCGTTCGGCCCAACCATCAGGACCGGCTTTTTGCAGTTGGTCGTACGTCATTTGTTTGACCAGGGGCGGGTTGGGCTCCAACACGGCCAGCACCGGGTCGGTCAACGTGCCGAATGCTCCCGGCAGCGGGCCGGCGTCGAACTGTTCCTCCAAGTTGCCGTGCGCGGCCACGGGCAACAGGCGCGCGGCGACCTCGCCCTCGCGGGCCATGCGCTCGGTCGTGCTCGTCACCTGGCCGTTGGACTTCAGCGACAGGCGGCGGCCTGTGAGCGTGCCCTCTGAACTGTACCGATACACCCCCAACGCGGGCGAACTCCCGAAACTCCAGCCCACGACCAGTTTTCCATCGCCCGAAAGCGTGCCCAAGCCTTTGTACAACACGGCGTGGCCGAGCAGGAACGTCAGCAGGTAGTCGTTCCCTTTGGCCTCGATCTGCACGGTGCCGACGAAGGAACCGACGCCCGGCCGTTTGCAGGTCAGCGCGTGCGTGCCGACAAGCGTCGAACCAGCCTCGAACTCGATGTCGCCCACGTTGGCCGCACCGTCGATGCTCGTGACCCAGCGGCCCTTCCACTGGGGATCGTTCTTGCTGTGGTGGTAGACGGCGGTGCCGTACGCACCGCCGCCCGTGGACAGAGAAACGCCGAGCAGTTCGTGGTCTTCCAACAGCCCGAGGCCGTGGAGCGAGCGGTAGTTGCCGGCGAACTGCCAATCCACTTCGTAAGCGTTGCGCCGGGCGAGCACGCTGACCGCGCCGCCGTAGACTTCCTGGTCCCCGGAGACCTTGCTGTCGGGGTTCACCGCGGCGGCGTTCGTCGCCATGACATAACGTCCGGCGAGGTCGGAGGCGGCCCGGCCTGTCGTGGCAGACACACCCGCCAGCGCGAGCAGGCAAAGCCAATGTTTCGAGCGTCCCACGTTGATACTCATGGAAGGAAAGTTAGCACAAATGATGCTCACCCACGAAACGGCGCGTCCTGTTTTCATCTTCACGGCGAAAGACGCTGAATCGTCCAGCCATTGCCAGCGGCCCCCCGCGTGTACTCGAAGCGGTCGTGCAGCCGGTTGGCGCGGCCCTGCCAGAATTCGACGGTAGCCGGCCGCACCCGGAAGCCGCCCCAAAACGGTGGCAGCGGCACCTCACCTTCCTCCGCACCGAAGCGTTCCTTGACCCGGGCGAGTTCCTCGTCGAGCGCCGCACGCGACTCGACCGGCTGGCTCTGGCCGCTCGTCCACGCCCCGAGCCGGCTCTCGCGCGGGCGGGACGCGAAGTAGCGCGCCGCCTCGCCGTCGTCCACGCGCTCGACCTGGCCGGTGACGAGCACCTGCCGCTCCAGCGCCAGCCAAGGGAAAAGCAGGGACGCCACCGGGTTCTCCACGAGGGTATGGCCCTTGCGACTTTCGAAATTGGTGTAGAACACGAAGCCTGCTTCGCTCAGGCCTTTGAGCAGCACGGTGCGCACGCGCGGCACGCCGTCGTGCCCGGCCGTGGCGAGGCTCATGGCGGTCGGCTCGACCACCTTCGCCTCGGTGGCCTCCTGCATCCAGCGGTCGAACTGCACCAGCGGGTCGGGCGACAGGTCGGCGCGGTGGAGTTCGCCGCGCTCGTAGCTTTTGCGAATGTCGGCGAGGTTCATTCGTTGTGCTGCGCCGATGCCGACGACGTGGAGGCGGAACGCTGGCGCTTGGCCTCGTCGCGGCGCATCGGCATCACGTCGATCACCTCGTAAAGCGCCGTGCCCTTGACCGGCTTCGATGCGCGGTAGGCGTCATGACCGTCCTTGCCGAGGAGCACGACGGCAAAGTTCCTCGCCTCGACGCCGTAGCGTTTTTGCAGGGTGGCGGGCATGTCGCCGGCGGCCTTTGCGGCGTCGGCGAGGACGGGCACGACGACGAGTTGGCGTTCGTCGAAGCCTGCTTTTTCGCTCTGCCACAGGCGGCCTTGCTCGACGTAGGCGGGGTCCTTGTCCGTTGGTGCAAAGACGAGCAAGACGCGGTTCTTGTCGCGGTAGGTGGAGAGCGGCTTGTCGGCCGTGTCCGGCAGGGCGGAGGCAGCCAACGGGGCGAAAAGGAGAGCCATGACGAGAGGGAGGAAGCGCATGAACAAACGGTCAGACGGCGCGGGCATGCCCTTTATTTCGTACAAACGCGGCGAACGGCCGGGCGGCGCGCCGGAAATCAGCGGCTTTCCAAAATGGTCGTTCAAGGTTAAAGGTATCGCCTTGTGACGGCCGCGCGCCTCGTTCCGATCCTCGCCGGCGTGGCGCTGATCGTCCTCATGCTGTGGGAGGCGTTCGAGACGATCCTCCTGCCACGCACGGCCTCGCGGCGATTTCGGTTCACGCGGTTTTTCTTCCAGGCGCTGTGGCTGCCCTGGTCCGCGGTGGCGCGGCGGATGCGGCCGGGGCCGAACCGCGAGCGTTGCCTGGGGCTCTTCGGCCCGCTGTCGATCCTCCTGCTGATGATCAGTTGGGCGGTGGTCCTGATTGTAGGCTTCGGTCTGGTGCAGTGGGGGTTCCTGCCCGGCCGCACCGGCTTCGGCGAACTGGAAACAAGCCTCTACCTGAGCGGCACGACGTTTTTTACCCTCGGCCTGGGCGACGTGAAGCCCGAAACGTCCGCGGCGCGGTTCTCGGCGATGAGCGAGGCGGGGCTGGGTTTTGGTTTCCTGGCGTGCATTATCAGCTACCTGCCGGTGATCTACGCGGCGTTCTCCCTGCGCGAGGTGACCATCCTGCGCCTGGCCGTGCGCGCCGGCTCGCCGCCGAGCGCCGCCGAACTGCTCCGCCAACAGGGCCGTCGCGGCGGTTCGGCCGACCTGACCGCCCTCCTGCGCGACTTCGAGCTGTGGAGCGCGCAGGTCCTGGAAAGCCACCTTTCGTACCCGATCCTGTGTTTCTACCGCTCGCAGCACCACGACCAGTCCTGGCTGGCAACTTTGACGACGGTTCTAGACACCTGCGCGCTGTTGCTCGTGGGCATCGACGGCTTGGAGACGCGTCAGGCCGCGTTGACCTTCGCCATGGCGCGCCGGACGCTGCTCGATATCGCGCACATCTTCCGCGAGGCCGACCAAGACGCCCTCCCCGACCCACCGGACCGCCTGCCCGCCGGTGAACTGGTCCGCCTGCGCCGGCTTCTACACGGCGAGGCTCCCCTTCAGGCCAGTGCGAGCGCTGACGAAACCTTGCGCCGCCTGCGTGCGACCTACGAGCCGACCGCGCACCTGCTCGCCGACAATTTCCTCTTGCCCCTGCCTTCCTGGCTCCCCCCGGCGGAGGCTGGCAAAGCGCCGACGAGCGCGGCCGAGCACATCTTCGACGAGGAGGACGCGGCGGACGTGTCCACCGTCTGAAGTTCCTCCAAAGAAGAGACCGCGCACCGCATAGAACGCGATTTCGCGTTTGTCATGCTCTTCTCCAAGCCCGTTCTCGCCCTCGCCGCCGGATTGGTTCTCCTTCCTGTCGCGCGCGGTGCCGACTCCGTCCCGCTCTCGCCGCCCCCGCTCGACCCGCCCGACAGCATCGACCAGAGCGTCAAGCCCGGCGACGACTTCTACCACTACGCCGACGGCACGTGGCTCAAGAACAATCCCATCCCCGCCGACCAGACGAGTTGGGGATCGTTCAACATCCTGACCGAGCACAACAAAGACGTGCTCCACGCCATCCTCGATGACTGCGCCGCCAACCCGGGTACTGCCGGTTCGCCGCGCCAGAAGGTCGGTGACTTCTTTGCCAGCGGCATGGACGAGGCGGCCATCAACGCGGCCGGCGTCGGCCCGGTGCAGCCGTGGTTTGACAAAATCGCCTCGCTCAAAACGGCTGCCGACCTGCCGGCGCTCCTGGCCGGGATGCACGGTCACGGTGTGCGGGCGCTCTTCGCGGTGTACGTCAGCGCCGACGAGAAGGATTCGGACACGGACATCGCACAGTTCTTCCAGGGCGGGCTTGGCCTGCCCGACCGTGACTACTACACGCGGACCGACGAGGCTTCCAAGAAACTGCTCGCCGCCTACGAGGAACACGTCGCCAAGATCTTCGCCCTGCTCGGCGACGCACCCGACGTGGCCGCCACGGAAGCCAGGACCGTGCTCAACCTGGAGACCGAACTCGCCCAGGCCAGCAAGACGCGCGTGCAACTGCGCGACCCCGAGGGCAACTACCACAAGATGACCCTCGACGGATTGGCCGCGACCGCGCCGGGCTTCGACTGGAAAGCGTATTTCACCGCCCTCGGCGCGCCCGAGCCGGGCAGCGTGGACATCAAGCAGCCGGAGTTCGCCACGCGCGCGGCCCAGCTTGCCAGCGACACTCCGCTCGCCGACGTGAAGACCTACCTGCGCTGGCACCTCGCGCACGCGACGGCGTCCTTGTTGAGCAAGCCGTTCGAGGATGAGGATTTCGCCTTCTACGGCACGACGCTGACCGGCGCGAAGGAAAACCAGCCACGCTGGAAGCGCGTGCTCAAATCCGTGGACAGCGGCGTCGGCGAGGCGCTGGGCCAACTCTACGTGGAGAAAGCGTTCCCGCCCGAGGCCAAGCAGCGTGCGTTGACGATGATCAATGATCTCAAATCCGTCCTGCGCGAACGCCTGACCAACCTGGAATGGATGGGACCCGACACCCGCACCGCCGCGCTCAAGAAGCTCGACGCCTTCGGTGTGAAGGTCGGTTATCCCGACAAGTTCCGTGACTACTCGGCGCTGGAGATTTCACGCCAGCCGTACGTGCTCAACGTCATGGCCGCAGACGAATTTGAGACCAAGCGGCAAGTCGCCAAGATCGGCAAGCCCGTGGACAAGGCCGAATGGGGCATGACGCCGCCAACCGTCAACGCGTACTACAACCCGTCGCGCAACGAGATCGTGTTCCCGGCGGGCATCTTGCAGCCGCCGTTCTTCAGCGCAACGGCGGACGACGCGGTCAACTACGGCGGCATGGGGGCCGTGATCGGCCACGAGATGACGCACGGCTTCGACGACCAGGGACGGCAGTACGACGCCGAGGGCAACCTCAAAAACTGGTGGACCGCGGAGGACATCAAGAACTTCAAGGAGCGCAGCGAGAAGGTGGTGGCGCAGTTCGATGGGTACGAGCCCATGCCGGGCCTGCACGTCAACGGCGCGTTGACGCAGGGCGAGAACATTGCCGACCTTGGCGGTTCCAAGATCGCGTTCGCCGCGTTGCAAAAGGCGCTGGACCGCCAAGGGGCGGAGGCGCGCGAGAAGAAGATCGATGGGTTCACGCCCGACCAGCGTTTCTTCCTGAGTTGGGCGCAGGTGTGGCGCATCAACATGCGCCCGGAGATGGCGCGGGTGCGGCTGAACACCGACCCGCACTCGCCGGGGCAGTTCCGCTGCAACGGGCCGCTGAGCAACCTGGTGGAGTTCCAGAAGGCGTTCAACATCCCGGATGGCTCGCCGATGGTGCGCCCGGCGGCGGAGAAGGTGCTGATCTGGTAAGCACGCCGTTGCTGATGCAAAAAGGGGGCGGTTTTCTTCGGAGCCGCCCCTTCTCGAGCAACGTTTTGACGTGTCGCCTTCCCGGTTTGATCTGCGCTCGTACCGGGAGGAGCGCCGTCAGCAGTGGCAGCAAGAGGCTGCTGACCCCGTACTCGACAGCCTGCTGCCCGGAGCGAACCCCGATGGCTTCGTGGTGCAGCGCCGCCACCCGCCCGCTAGGTGGCATCCCTGCGCGTGCCGCGTCCCTTTCGCCCCGGCGTGGTGCAGCGGGCGGCCGAGCGACTGGTGCGCTGGGCGGAAGATCACGGCTTGGCCGATGGGCAGTGGCTGGGCTACATGTGGGACGACCCGGACATCACCTCCCACGAACGGTGCCGCTACGACGTGGGCGTAGAGGTCTCCATGCCGTTTGCGCCTGAGGGAGAGGTCAGCCGCCTAGTGTTCCCGGCCATGCAGGTGGCCGAGGTCGAGGTCCGTGGCGGTCTCGACCTGGAATCACGCGCCTTGGACTGACTCTACGGTACTTGGCTGCCCGCCAGCCCGTTCGTGCCGGCCAACCAACCTTGCTTTGAAGCCTGGATCGGACGGCCCCTCGCGCACGGAGCCGAACACTTCGAACTGCGCGTGCAACTGCCCATCTCGACCTGACCGTACGCCCGTAAACTGCCGAAGTTTACGCTGATAAGGAAGTCGCATCGTTGCGCTACGGAAGACAGCGGCTGCCATCCGGAGAGAATGCTCTAGATTGCGGGCTGCCATGCCCAACCCCTTCTTCCTGCTGGCCGTGCTGCTCACGCTCGCGGCGTTGTCCAGCTACGTGAACCACCGCTTCATCGGCTTGCCGACCACCGTGGCGCTGATGGGCATTTCGCTTCTCCTCGCGCTCGGCACCGTCGGCCTCAGCCGTCTCGGTTGGCCGTTGCAGGCCATGGTCGAACATCTCCTCGCCGAGGTGAACCTCAGCCAGACACTCCTGGGCGGCGCGCTGAGCTTCCTCCTGTTCGCCGCCGCGCTGAACGTGCAGTTCCGCGAGTTCCACGAACAACGCTGGCGCGTCGCCTCCCTCGCCTTCCTGAGCACGACCCTGTCGCTGTTCCTCGTCGCCGCGTTGTCGTGGGCGATCTTCCGCTGGCTCGGCCTGAACCTCCCCCTGCTCTACTGCCTGATCTTCGGCGCGCTGGTCTCGCCCACCGACCCCGTCGCCACCCTCGGCCTGCTGAAGAGCGCCCGCGCCCCGCTCTCCCTCGAAACCAAGATCGCCGGCGAATCCCTCTTCAACGACGGCGTCGGCCTGGCGGCGTTCACCGTGTTCCTCGATTCTCTGCTCGCCACCGGCCCACAGATGGACGTGGTCTGGACGGACGCGCTCCTCCTGCTCGTGCGCGAGGCGGGCGGCGGCATCGCGCTCGGGCTGGTGCTGGGTTGGCTGACGGTCCGGCTCATCCGCGGCGTGGACCACTACCCGGTGGAAGTCCTTCTCACCCTCGCGCTGGTCAGCGGCGGGTACGCGTTGGGACTGGCGTGGCACGTCAGTGGGCCGCTGGTGGTGGCGACGGCCGGGTTGATCGTGGGCCACTTCGGCCGCGAGATGGCCATGTCCGAAAAAACCCGCCACAACCTCGACGCCTTCTGGGAACTGGTGGACGAGATCCTCAACGCCTTGCTTTTCGTCCTCGTCGGCTTGCAGGTGACGGCGGTGCGCTTCGAGCCGGACTACCTCTTGGCCGCGGGGCTCATGGTCGTGGCAGTGCTCCTCGCGCGGGCAGTGAGCGTGGGTCTCCCGGCGGGTGTGCTGCGGATCTTCGGCGGCGCGACGGAACGCCACGGCGTCCTGCTCCTGACCTGGGGCGGGCTGCGCGGGGCGATCTCCGTGGCGCTGGCACTCTCCCTGCCGCCCGGACGTGAGCACGACCTCATCCTGACGGTGACGTACGCGGTCGTCGCGTTTTCCATCCTCGTGCAGGGCACCACACTGCCGTGGCTCTTGCGCCGGCTACTGGGAACCAACGAGGGGTAACAACAACTCGCCCTGCGCCGTCGCTAGCGACATTTCGGCGGCTTTCTTACGTTTCGGCACGCCGCGCCGGCGGGCGACCCCGGCGCGGGTGTGGAGCGGACGTTCGCGGCTGCCGTGGCGGGCGTAGACGCGCTGGGCCTCGCGGCGCGCAAACTCCGTCTGGCGGATGGCTCCGAGCATTTCCTTGGCGCGGGCCTGTGCCTGGGCGTGGTCCACGATGGGCAGCGGGTAGTCGCGCCCAATCCGGCAGCCGTACTTCTTTTGCAGGTCACCCGGCATCCGGTGCGGCTCGGCGATGAACTCGGCCGGCACATTCTCCAACTCGGGCACGAAGCGGCGGATGAACACCCCATCCGGGTCCTGGTCAAGCGCTTGCTTGGTGGGCGAGTAGATGCGCACAGAGTTGATCCCCGTCACCCCGCTCTGCATCTGGAACTGCGGATAGTGGATGCCCGGCTCGTAGTCGAGGAACAGCCGCGCGAGGTACACTGATGTGGGCTGCCAGTGCAGCCACAGGTGGTACGCCGCGAAGGACGCCAGCATCGCGCGCATCCGGAAGTTGATCCACCCGCTGCGCTGCAAGGCCCGCATGCACGCGTCCACCAGCGGATAACCCGTGTACCCCTCGCACCACGCGGCGAACTTCCGCGCGTCGAAACTCCCCTCCCGCATCCCGTCGTAGGCGCGGGAGAAGTTACGGCTTTCGAGCGCGGGCTCGTCCTCCAGCTTTTGGATGAAGTGGCAATGCCAGCGCAGCCGCGACTGGAAGGACGCCAGCGAGCGCCGCCAGCGGCCGTCGAGCGGGATGCCGGCGGTGTCGAGTTCGTCCACCTCGCGCTGACGCTCACGCGTGCGCTGAAACGTCTCACGGATCGACAGGCAGCCGAACGCTAGGTACGGCGAGAGCCGGCTGCACGAATTCCACGCGGTGCCCGGCGCGGACATGGCGCGGCGGTAATCGACGCCGCGCGTTTCCAGGAAGGATTCCAACAAGCGACGCGCTGGCCGTTCGCCGCCGGGTTGCGCGAGGTCGCGCTGGCTCGCGGGCAGACCAAGGTCGGTAGGGGTCTGGAGGCGGCCGGCGTCGATGTCAGGAGCGGCGGAGAGCTCCGTCGGAACGGGCGTGATCGGCTCGGACATGCGCGCCGTCCACCGCGCCGACCAACCCTCGCGGCTCGGGTGCGGACGGAAGACGCCGTGCTGCGGAATCTCGGTCCATGGGACTCCGTGTTCCCGGCACCAAGCGGCAACGCGTTTGTCACGGGCGTAGGAAAGCGCGTTGCCGGTTTCCTCGTGGCTCCAGAGACGCGCGATGCCGCCGTGGCGGGCGTGGAGTTCGTCGAACACTTCCGGCAACCGGCCGACGCGCGTCGTCAACCGTCCACCGAGTGCGCGCAGGCGGCCGTCGAGTTCCGCGAGGGCTTGATTGATGAAGACAAGATGCGACGGGTCGAAGTCGTCGGCGCGAACCATCTCCGGCTCGTAGACGTAGAGCGCCAAAAGCGGTCCGCCAGCCCGTGCCGCCTCGGCGAGAGGACGGTGGTCGCGGACACGCAGATCCCGCTTGAGCCAGACAACTTGCAGAGCGGCGAACATCAAAAAATAATACGCCTGCGGCAGGGAAAAAGACGCCCCGCGATGGTGAGTGATGTGGCGCGCCGTAGGCGTTCGTCCAGTTGGTAGCGATGTCTCTCCAAGGCGTCGCTACCAATTGGACGAGTGGCCACTGCGTGGCCTGAGGAAATCACGCGTGGACCATCGCCATCATGTCCTTGGTGTAGCGTTCACCCGCCACCTGGAGTTCCCCGCACGTCCGGTCGATTTCGGCCAGGTCAGCGTCGCTCAAGGTCACGTGTGCCGCACCCATGTTATCTTCTAAATACTTGATGCGCTTGGTGCCGGGGATGGGCACAAGGTTGTCGCCCTGTGCCAACACCCACGCCAGCGCTAACTGCGCCGGGGTCATGCCTTTCTTCTCCGCCAGCGCCTTGATTGCTTCGGCCAGCCGGAGGTTTTGCTGCATCGCTTCCTCCGCGAAACGCGGGTTGGTGCGCCGAAAGTCGCCCTCTGGCAGGTCCTCGGGCTTTTGAATCGCGCCGGTCAGGAACCCACGTCCGAGCGGACTATAGGGCACGAACGTCGTGCCGAGTTCGCGGCAGGCGTCGAGCACCCCGTTGGTCTCTGGGTCGCGTGTCCAAAGCGAGTACTCGCTTTGCAGCGCCGCGATGGGATGAACCGCCGCCGCGCGTCGCAGGGTGTCGGGCGCGGCTTCGGAGAGGCCCAGCGCACGCACCTTGCCGGCGCGGACGAGTTCAGCCATGGCACCCACGGTTTCCTCGATGGGCACGCCGGGATCGACGCGATGCTGATAGAACAGGTCGATCACGTCGAGTCTCAGGCGCTTC
>CAXUIU010000060.1:0-10229 GCA_964250955.1 uncultured Chthoniobacterales bacterium
CGCGCCCCGCGGCCGCCGGGCACCGCGGCGACGGCGCGCACGACGACCCGCAGCGCGTGGGCGGCCAGCCTGTGCGCGGGGTTGACGCAAATGACCCACGAGGAGGACGCCCACGCGCCCGCCAGCGAGAGCACGCCCAGCGCCACCACGGCGAACGCCAGCGGGAACGCCGCGACGTTGGCCAGCGGCGACACCGGCGACACCACGCCGAAAACGAGCGCCATCACCGGCAGCGAACCCACCCACGCCGCCAGCCCGACAGCGAGGAGTTCGCACAGGGCGCGTCGCAGCCATTCCCACGCCCGGCGCGGCCAGGAAAACAGCCCCGTCGGCACGAACGGATCCGGCGCGCCGATCCGCCGCAGCCAACGCGCCAGTCCGGGCGCGAGCAGGAGGATCGCCAGGACGACGAGGAACGTCAGTTGGAAGCCGACGGCAAAGAGTTCGCCCGTGTCGTGGCACAGGAGCGCGAGCGCCGCCGCGCCGAGACCGTTGAGGGGACGCGCGGGCCGGTCGAGCCAGCGACCGCCGAGCAGCGCCGCTCCCACGAGCAGCGCCCGCCCGCTGGCGGGCCCGAGTCCCGTGGCGAGCGCGTAGACGGCCAGCACCGGCAGCGTCAACACCCCCGCGGCTGGGCGCGACAGCCCGAGCGTGACGAACGTTTGCAACAGCACCGCGCCCACGAGCCCGAGCTTGAGTCCATCCACGGCGAAGTAATGCAGCGTGCCCGTGCGCTGGAAGGCGTCCGAAAGTTCACCCAGGCCCGGGTCGTCGCGCAACCCGAGCAGCATCGTGGCGATGATGTTCCCTGCTTCCGGATCATCCTCCAAGTCGGTGCGCACGGTGTGTTCGATCCCGTCGTGCAGGCGCGCCGCGAGCGCCGCCAGCCAGCCCGCGCCCTCGGAGCCCGTCACGCGTCCGTCGGCCGCGCCGACGACACGGAGTTCGGAGTAGACCCCGCGCCGGGCCTGGAGTGCGGCGAGGTCGAACTCACCCGGGTTACGCGGACCTTGCGCGTTGACGGCGAGACCGGTGAGTTCCACGTGGTCGCCGTCGGTGAGGTTCACCGGGCCGTCCCGCCACACGGCGGCCAGCGGCAGGCTGCCCGCCGGTTGCGCGCGTCCGTCGACGGCGACGCTCTCCGCGGCGAGGTCGAACCGCCAGGAAGCCGCCCCGGTTTGAGTGGACGTACCGTCGCGTTCGGGCAGCCGGCGCGGCAATCCGTCCACCCGGCCAGCAGCGCGCACGACGTGGCTGGCTCGCCCCGCCGGATCGGACACGGCCAGGGTCCGCGCCAGCGCCCCGGACGCGGCTGGGTCGGACTGGAATCCGTGCAGCGCCGCAAACCCCGCCACCACCGCCGGCCAGAACGTCCACGCCCGCGGCCGGACGAAGAACGCCACGGCAAACGTCAGAAACCCCGCATCGGCGATCCAGGCGAGGAAGTTCTCTTCCCACGGCACGGTGAGCAGGCCGCGCCGCGCGCCCTCCGCCAGGAGGATGCCCGCCACCGCCGCGAGGGCCAACCCGGCGAGGGGTTGACGCGGCCGGCGGACGACCGGGCGGGCGGCGGCCGTGTCCATATTACCGCCGCCGCGTGTCGGGCAGCAGAGCGGTCAGCAACCCGAGTAAGGGCAGGTACGCGCACACCGAGAACACGTATGTGATGCTCGTGCGGTCCGCCAGTTTGCCCAACACCGCTGAGCCAATGCCGCCCATGCCGAAGGCGAAGCCGAAGAACAAGCCCGAGATCAGCCCCACCTTACCCGGCATCAGTTCCTGCGCGTAGACGAGGATCGCCGAGAACGCCGACGCGAGGATCACGCCCGCGCACACCGAGAGCACGGTCGTCCAGAAAAGGTCCGCGTGTGGCAGCGCCAGCGAGAAAGGCGCGACGCCCAGGATCGACACCCAGATGACCGCCTTGCGCCCGAACCGGTCGCCGACCGGTCCGCCCAAGACCGTGCCCACCGCCACCGCCGCGAGGAAGATGAAGAGGTGAATCTTCGACTGCGAGTCGCTCAGCCCGAAGCGGTCCATGAGGTAGAACTGATAATAGTTCGTCATGCTCGCCAGGTAGAAGTATTTGGAGAAGATCAGCACGACGAGCACGCTGATGGCGAGTGTCACCTGCCGCTTGGGCAGCCCTTCGTCGACCGCTTCCGGCACCCGCACGCCCGGCGCGAGCGTTCCCGTGGCGGCTGCCGGGTCGCGCTGCCGCAAACGCGCGGCGTACCAGCGGCCGACGACCGCGAGCAGGCCCGCGCCGGTCAGCGCCAGCAGGCAGAACCACGCGATGTAGCCTTGCCCGTGCGGGATGACGATCAGCGCCGCCAAGAGCGGCCCGAGCGCCGAACCCGCGTTGCCGCCGACCTGGAAGACGGATTGCGCCAGGCCGTACCGTCCGCCCGAGGCGAGCCGCGCCACGCGCGACGCCTCCGGGTGGAACACCGCCGAGCCCATGCCGACGACGGCCGCCGCGAAGACGATGGCCCCGAAGCTCCCCGCGCACGCCAGCAAGATCAGCCCGACGAAGGTCACCCCCATGCCGAGCGCCAGCGAGAACGGCTGCGGTCGGTGGTCGGTGAACAACCCGACGAAGGGTTGCAGGATAGAGGCCGTCATCTGGAAGGCCAGCGTGATGAGACCGACCTGGGTGAAGTTCAGTCCGAAACGGTCCTTCAGCAGCGGGTACACCGCCGGGATGACGGCCTGGATCGTGTCGTTGAGCAGGTGCGAGCAACTCGCGGCGAGCAGGATGGCCAGCGCGAGCGCCTCGCGCGCGACGGGCAAAGGCGAGGATGTGGGCGGCGCCGCGGCGGAAAGGGATTGGGACATGAAACCACCATCCTAGCGCGGATGAGCACAACAGGAAAATGGCGGACGCAGACAAATGCGTGACGGCTGTCCGACGTTCCCTTACCATCTAGAGCCCCGCTGCCGCCGGACTTCTCACCAGCCACGACATGCCTCCCGTCCAACCTCCTGCTAACTCTGGAACGGTCGTGACCGGCCGACGGGGTTTTGTGAAGTTCGCCGGAGCGATGGCCGCTGCGGCGGTCTTCGGGCCGCTGCCCGGCGGGGCGTCCTCAGACGGGGAGCGGACGGAGGGCGAGCCCGCGCCGTCCTTCGCGGCAGGAGGCCAGGCGCATGGTGCGCGGCGGGTACAGACCGAGGCGGGCTGGGTGCAATACTTCGAGTGCGGCGACCCGCAGGGCACTCCCGTGTTGCTGGTGCACGGCTTCCCGGATTCGCCACTGTCCTGGGAGGCGGTGATCGCGGAGTTGGCTCAGGACAAGTACCGGATCGTGCTGCCGTTTTTGCGCGGTTACGGCGGCTCGGTCGTGACGAAGCCGGACCTCGTCGGTGGCCAGACGGCGGCGCTCGCCCACGACCTGCTCGCCCTCGCCGATGCGTTGAAGATCGAACGCTTCCACCTGGCCGGGCACGATTGGGGAGCGCGCACTTCCTACTCGGCCGCGGTGCTCGCGCCATCGCGGATTATCACCCTGGCCGGGCTAGCGTCGCCTTACCTCGCTTATGGTGGCGAGGCGGCCCCACCGGCGCAGGCGCGCGGGTATTGGTACCAATACTTCTTTCAGGTGGAAGCCGCCCGGCGGATGCTGGCAGAGCATCGGCAGGATTTCTGCCGGGAACTCTGGCGGTCCTGGTGCCCGCAGTGGCGGTTCACGGAGGCGGAGTTCGCCGGGGCGCAGGCGGCGTGGGGCAACCCGCAGTTCGTGGAGATCGTCCTCGATTACTACCGCATGCGTCATGGCGGTTCGCTGAGTCGGCGCGCCTACGCCGAAGCTCAGGCCAAGCTCGACGCCAAACCATCACCCAAGATCAGCGTGCCGACCCTCTTCGTACACGGCGATGCCGACGCCTGCGACCTGCCGGAGGGTGCGATGGGCCAGGAAGCGGCTTTTCCCGGCGGCTACACGCCGCTCTTATTGTCCGGCGTGGGGCACTTTCCGCACCGGGAGAACCCGCCCGACGTAGCCCGGGCGATGCGCGACCACTGGCGGG
Organism: uncultured Chthoniobacterales bacterium; assembly: GCA_964250955.1. GTDB lineage: Bacteria > Verrucomicrobiota > Verrucomicrobiia > Chthoniobacterales > SZAS-18 > CAHJWO01. The sequence goes on from CAXUIU010000060.1 coordinate 4,030, forward strand.
CCTGAACCCCGACAGGATCAGCTCACCCGTGCGGCTCCCGCGCTAATCTCACGCAACGCCTGCCGGTACTTCTCGGCCGTCCGCGCGATGATCTCCGGCGGCAACCCGGGCGCAGGCGGAGTCTTGTCCCAATCCAATGTCTCCAGGTAGTCGCGCACGAACTGCTTGTCGTAGCTCGGCGGGCTGATGCCGGGGCGGTACTCGTTCGCGGGCCAGAAGCGCGAGGAATCGGGCGTGAGGACCTCGTCGATGAGCAGGATCTCGCCCGTCGCCTCGTCCACGCCGAACTCGAACTTCGTGTCCGCGATGATAATCCCGCGTTCGGCGGCGTGGCGCGCGCCGAGCGAGTAGATTTGAAGGCTCGCCGTGCGCAGGGTGTTCGCCAGCGCCTCGTCACCGTCCAGACGAGCGACGAATCCATCCCAGTCGACGTTCTCGTCGTGGCCGTGGTCGTTCTTGGACGCCGGGGTGAAGAGCGGCGCGGGTAGCTTGCCAGCGAGTTGCAGGCCGGGCGGGAGGGCGTGTCCGCAGACCTGGCCGGCGGCCTGGTATTCCTTCCAACCGGAGCCGGCGAGGTAGCCGCGCACGACGCATTCCACCGGCAGCGGCCGGGCGCGGCGCACGATCATCGCGCGGCCGGCGAGTTGTTCGGCGAAGGGCTGCAAGCGCGCCGGGAAACGGGAGAAATCCGCCGTGACAAGATGGTCCACGATGGCCCCCTTCGCGCGCAGATGGCCGAACCAAAACACCGAGAGTTGCGTGAGCACCTCTCCCTTGCCCGGGATCGGGTCGGGCAGGATGCAATCGAACGCCGAGAGCCGGTCCGTCGCCACGAAAAGCAGCCCGTCCGCACCGAGGTCGAACACTTCCCGCACCTTGCCGGAGCGCAGTTTCGGGAGGCCGGGCAGTTCGAGCGTAGTGAGGTCCATGGCGGAAGACGATGAACGCAAAATGCAAAATGCAAAAGTCCAGAAAAGCGGGATGGTGCCAGACCCGCGCACCATGACCAAGGAAGCCATCGCCGAAACGCTCGAAAACATCGCCCGCCTGCTCGACCTCAAGGGCGAGAACCCCTTCAAGATCCGCGCTTACCAGACCGCCGCCCGCGCCGTGGAAACCTACGCTGGCAACCTGGAAGAAGCGGTCGCCACCGGTCAACTCGCCGCGGTCGAGGGCATCGGCAAGGCCATCGCCGAGAAGATCGCCGAACTCGTCACCACCGGCCGGCTAGGGTACTACGAGGAACTGAAAAGCGGCTTCCCGCCGACGCTCTTCGAGCTTTTCGGCATCAACGGTCTTGGGGCCAAGAAGATCAAGGCGCTCTACGACAAACTCCAAATTTCCTCCCTGGCTGAGCTAGAAGCCGCCGCCACCGACGGCCGTGTGGCCGCCCTGCCGGGCTTCGGTGAGAAGACCGCCAAAAACCTCCTCGCCAACATCGCCCAGCGCCAGCGCAACGCCGCGTTCCATCGCCTCGGCGACGTGGCCGGACCGGCGATGCGGCTCGTCGAGGAGTTACGCGCCCACCCGGCGGTGCTCCGCGCGAGCGAGGGCGGCAGCTTCCGGCGGCGCAAGGAGGTCGTGCGCGACCTAGACTTCGTGGCGTCCACGCGCGACGCGGAAGCGGTGGGCGAGTTCTTCGCCACGCGTCCGGAGGTGACGGAGGTCATCGCTAAGGGCCGCACAAAGGTGTCCGTGCGCCTGGGCAACGGCGTCCAGTGCGACCTGCGGCTGGTCGAGGACGCGCAGTATCCCTACGCGCTGCACCATTTCACCGGCAGCAAGGAACACCATATCGCGCTCCGCAACCGCGCGTTGGACCTCTACGGCTGGTCGATCAACGACTACGGCATCACGGTCGCGCCCGACGCCGAAAAGCACGCCAAGCCCCTGCCCGAGGTGCGCGACGAGGCAGAGTTTTACCGCGCGTTGGGCATGGACTACGTCGCGCCCGAACTCCGCGAGAATCTCGGCGAAATCGAGGCCGCCGCCGGGCACCGGTTGCCCGAACTGGTCACCCTCGAAAACCTGCGCGGCACCTTCCACTGCCACACGACGGCCAGCGACGGTCACAACACCCTGGAAGAAATGGCCGACGCCGCGCGCGACCTGGGCATGCAGTACCTCGGCATCGCCGACCATAGCCGGAGTTCCTTCCAGGCCAACGGCCAGGACGCGCGGCGGCTGTTGGCGCAGGTGGAAGCCATCAAGACGCTCAACGCGCGGTTCCGCTCGGAAGGGAGCAAGGACGGGGCGTTCCGGTTGTTCGCCGGGGTGGAGTGCGACTCGCTCAAAGACGGCACGCTGGATTTCTCCGACGAGGTGTTGGCGCAGTTGGACTACGTGGTGGTAAGCGTCCACGGGTCGTTCTCGCTGCCGCAGGCCGAGATGACACGCCGGCTCATCCGCGCCATCGAAAATCCCTACGTGACGATGCTCGGCCACCTGACGGGCCGGCTCCTCCTGGAGCGCGAATCCTATGCGGTGGACATTCCCGCGGTGCTCGACGCGGCGGCGGCCACGGGCACGATGGTCGAACTCAACGCGAATCCCTGGCGGCTGGACATGGACTGGCGCTGGTGGCACCTCGCCCGCGAAAAGGGAGTGAAGTGCGCGATCAACCCCGACGCCCACCGCACCGAAGGCTTGCAGGACCTGTGGTTCGGCGTGGCGCAGGCGCGCAAGGGCTGGCTGACGCGCGCCGACGTGGTCAACTGCCTGCCGTTGGATCAGGTCGAGACGGCGCTGGCGGCCAAGCGCGCGAAGACCGCGACAACCGTCAGGTAGAGGGGCGAAAATAAATGGTTACATTTTTCGGCGCGAGGTTGTACAACCGTCTTCTACCAAGGCACAAACACCTCTCTTATATGGCTACCTCCCCTGACGACACCCTCCTCGCCACTCCCGTCAAACCCACCCTGGGACAACGTCTCGGGGTCGAGTTCCTCGGCACGCTCTGGCTGGTGCTCGGCGGCTGCGGCAGCGCGGTGCTAGCGGCGGCGTTCCCGAAGGTGGGCATCGGCCTGGTGGGCGTGTCGTTCGCGTTCGGTTTGACCGTGCTGACGATGGCCTTCGCCTTCGGCCACATCTCGGGCGGGCACTTCAACCCGGCCGTCAGCGTGGGCCTGTACCTTGGTGGGCGCTTCAAGGGTCAGCTTCTGCCCGCCTACATCATCGCGCAGGTTCTTGGCGCGGTGGTGGGAGCGGGTCTGCTCTACGTCATCGCCGCGGGCAACCCGGCGTACAGTTTGGCGAAGGACGGCCTCGCGGCCAACGGCTACGACGCCGCGTCGCCCGGTGGGTACAGCCTCTCCGCCGCGCTCGTGACCGAAGTCGTCATGACCGCGGTGTTCCTCTTCATCATCCTCGGCGCGACGGACACCCGCGCCGCCAAAGGCTTCGGCCCCCTGGCCATCGGCCTGGGCCTGACCTTGATCCATCTCATCAGCATCCCGGTCACCAACACCTCGGTGAACCCGGCACGCTCGACCGGACCCGCGCTTTTCGTCGGCGGCGTGGCCCTGCAACAATTGTGGCTGTTCTGGGTCGCCCCCATCGTCGGCGCCGCTCTGGCGGGGTTTTGTTACCGCTTCCTGACCGGCAGCACCGGAGCAGAAACACTCGCCGCCGCGGCCCAGTCCATCTCACGAGCCACCGCGACCATCGGCGAGGCTACCTCCACCCTGCCGATGGGCGAAAAGTAATTCTTCGCGCCCGGGCGAGGGCTACCGGGTCGTCGCCGGCACCGACACCGACGGGGTCATCCGCGCGGTCGGTGTCGGCGTCGGGGTGTTCACCGCCAGCGGCGTGGCGGAGGGCGCGGCAGACTTGTCGGCGAATTCCTTCTTCAACCCCTCGACCAACCCGGGCAAACGGCGGGCGCGTTCGGCGTCCGCCTTTTCCTGGAGTTCGCGTTCCAGCTTGCGGCGTTCCTGGCGGTAGCGCAGGCCGAAGACCTCGCGCTGATCCTTGTCCAGGTGGAGTCCGCTCTGCCCGTAGGCACGCTCGATCTCCTCGCGGGTGCGGTCGGTGGCTTCCTTGCGCACCGTCTCGCGCTCCTCGGGGGTGAGCTGACGCCACACGCGCAGGTTCCGCTTGAACGACTCGCGCTCCTCGGGCGAAAGCTGTTCCAGACGGCGCTGCACGTCCTGCTCGCCGGCCGCCAGATCGCGCTGGCGGCGTTCGGTCATGCGCTTGCGCAACAGGGCATCGGCAGCCGCCGCCCCCGTCGGGGAGATTGGTGGCGCGGCCACGGACGGCGAGGGGCTACTGCCGGTGTTGCCCGGCTGTTGCGCACCCACGGCACCGACCGCGACGAACCAACCCACCGCCAGCAGCAGGCTCAGAAGCGGGCGGTAGTGTCCTCGTCGGTCCATAAACGACTTTCCTCGCTGGAGAGCAGGTTATCCAAGTCCGCGATGACCTCCACATCCTGCGCGGCGACGGGTGCATCAGCGGCCGGGTCGGCGACATCCATCGCGTCGTTTTCCGCAGGGGCGGCCGAGGCAGCGGCTTGGGCAACGTTTGCCGTTCCTGCGGCGGGCGTGTGCCGACGCAAGGGCGAGACGTTCGTCCCCACAGCCAGCAGCGCCACGGCTCCCAGCGCACCGGCGAACACCCCACGCGCCTGCCCGTGCCACATCTGCCACAGCCGCGCCAGCCAGCCCGGCGCGGCCGGCGCGGTGGCGGGCCCGGCCTCTTCTGAGGCAGCCACCTCGCGCAGCACCCGGCGCGCGAAGTACGGGCTGACCGGCTTGGGCCGCGGGGCGCGTTCCAACAGGCCCCACAATGCCGCGTCGTCCTCGGCGGGTGTGAGGTCTTCGTGTTTGCCGTCCATCATCATGGTCTCTGTATTCAACGTCGGCTTGATTCGCAAGTTGCGGTTTTTCTTGCGGGGACGACGGCCGGCTGCCACCTTCGCGCGCCCGTATGACGGTCCCTAGCTCCGTGTGCTCCCTGGTTGCCGCCCTGGCCATCGTCCTGCTGGGCCTGGTGGCTTCCCGGCACGTCCGCAGCGACGACCACTTCGTCGCCGGGTGCGACCGCTTCGGCTACGAACGCATGGCGCGCGTGGTCCGCCAGGCCCGCGCATCGGGCACGCCGGTGGATTATTCCTTCCGCGACGAACAAACCCGTTGGCTGCTGTCGCTGTTCCCGGCCTCGGACGACATCCAGAAGCTCGACCTGACGACGATCTGGCTCCTGGTGGCTGGGGGTTGCGGGTTCCTGGCCTGGAACGCATGGCGCGGTTTGACGCTGGCGAGCTTCCTGGTCGCCGGAGCGGTGGCAGCCGGGCTGGCGCCGTTTGGCTGGCACGAGGTCGAGAGCTACTCGGTCAACGCGTCGATCCTGCCGCTGTTCGCCGGGACGGTCCTGGCGTGGGTGGCGACGCGCGTGCGCGACCGGCGCGTGGCGGTGGTCCTCGGGATCGGCGCGGGGTTGTGCAGCGGGCTGCTGATCTCAGCCCGGCTGGCTTCCGCCCTGCTCGCCCCGGCGGTGGCGCTCCTGTTCGTGCCACGGCGTCCGTGGCTCCTGTTGCCCGGCTTCGCGGCCGGCGTGGTCCTCGCCGGCATCGGGCCGGTCCTGCTCCATGACCGGCTGATCACCGGCCGCCTGCTCGGCGCGACGTACAACGCGGGCGACACCGCCCAGACGCTCGACCACCTGGCCGCCAGCTTCCGCTTTCACCTCGGCCGCTACCCCTACGACTCCGGCTGCCTGCACCTCGACCCGCGCGCCGTCGTCCTCCTGGCTTGGCGGGCGTGGGTGGCCGCCACCCGGCCGCGGGGCGCGACCCTAGGGTGGCGCCCCTGGCCGGCGCGCCACGCCGGGTTGGTGGCCGCCCCCCTGTGCGCGGCGGGCCTCTCGGCCGCCTATTTCCTGACCCACGATGTGACGGTCCATTACTACCTCACGCCGGCTATCCTGCTGACCGGTCTGCTGCTGACCCTGCTCGGCGTCACGCTCGAAGAACACTGGCAGACGGAGGCCGGTCACTTCGTGGGTGCCGGCAAGCCGCCCGCCGTCGCTCTGGGGATAGCGGTCGCCGTCGCTCTGTTGACGCTGGCCTTCGGCCACCGCTTCGTGCGCCACCAGGTGCGCGCCCTGGCATCCTCCGAACAGCTCCCCCCGCCCCTGGAAGTGCCGGCGCCCCTGCTCGATCCGCACGCCTGGATCTGGTCGGATTGGCTGTCCAGCGC
>CAXUIU010000060.1:10239-13745 GCA_964250955.1 uncultured Chthoniobacterales bacterium
CCGTCAAGATCAACTTCTCCACCCCCAAGATGCGCCAGCTCATGTACGCTTGGGTTCAAACGAAAGGCGACCCGCAGTACCTTCTGGTCGATTCGGACCTGATGAAACCTTTCATGGACGAGGCCCGCGCCGACGGCTGGCGGCTCACCCCCATCGGCGAACTCCGCGACGAGGTCTGCTACCGGATGGACCGCCTCTGAAGGCTCTCGGGCAATGAAACTCCCGGGCCTCGCGTGTTCCCTGGTCGCCGCCTTGGCGGTGATCGTGCTGGCCCTGTACGCCTACCGGTGCGACCGCCGGATCGACACCCTCGTGCTCGGCTGCGACACGTTCGGCTACGAACGCATGGCGCGCGTGGTCCGCGACGCGCGGGCGGAGGGCACCCGGCCCGACTATTCCATTCACGACGAGCAGACGCGCTGGCTGATCGACCAGTTCAAGCGCAGCCCCTTCCCCGCGGGGAGTTGGGACGAGGTCGTGACAACCCACGCGCACCATTACTTCCCGGGCACGGACCAGGTCGGCCCGCAGTACCCGCCGGGGACGGGTTGGCTGCTGTCGCTGTTCCCGGCCCCGGACGACGTGAAGGCGCTCGACCGGCTGACGATCCTGTCCGTGGCCGTCGGCGGGCTGGCGCTGGTCGGGTGGTGCGCGTGGCGCGGGTTGGTGGCGTCGGGCCTCGTCCTGGCCGGCGCGGTGGCGACGATTTTGTCTCCCTACGGCTGGATCGCGGCGGACAGTTATTCGATCAACGCGACGATCGGGCCGCTGTTCGCCGGGACGATCCTGGCGTGGATGGCCGCCGGCGTGCAAGACCGGCGTGCCGCCTGGGTGCTCGGGTTCGGAGCGGGGTTGTTGTTCGGGTTGTTGATGCAGGTGCGGTTGGCTTCGGCCTTGTTGGCACCAGCGGCGGCGCTGCTTTTCTTGCCGCGGCGGTGGCCGATTTTGTTCCCCTTTGGCGCGGGCGTGTTCCTGGCCGGCGTGCTGCCGGTCCTGCTGCACAACCAGGCCATCACGGGGAGTTTGTTCGGCGCGACGTACAACAACGGCGACCGCGAACAATCCCTCTCGGTCGTCGCCGACAACGTCCGCTTCTACTTCGGCCGCCACGCTTACCGGTCCGGCTGCCTGCACGCCCTCGGGTTGGTCGTCGCCATCGGGCTGTGGCTGACCCTCGCCGCGGCCTGGCGTCCTCGCGGCGCGGTCCCGGCGTGGCGCGCGTGGTTGGCCGGCCACTGGGGCCTAGTGGCGGCCCCGGTCGTGGCGGCCGGACTTTCCGCCGCGTACTTCCTGACTCATCAGGTGACGATCTCCTACTACCTGACCCCGGCGGGGCTGCTGACCGGCTTGCTGCTCGGCCTGGGGTTTGTCACGCTGGAAACGCACTGGCAGCGGACCACCGGCGACTTCGTGGCCGCGGGCACGTTGCGTGCCGGCCTCGCGGTCGCGGCCGTGGCCTTGGCTCTCCCGGCAGCGCTCTTCTACCATCGCGCGCTGGAGCACCTCGTCCGTACGGTCGTGGCGTCGCCCGACGACCCGCCGCGCGACTTCCCGGTCCCGTCCGCCTTGCTGGAAGGGCGCGCCTGGGTGTGGGCAGACCTCTATTCCAGCTCGATCCTCTATTACACCGGACACCCCGCCTTCAAGGTCACCTTCGGGGCGCCCGAGATGCGCCGTTCCATGTACGAATGGGTCCAGGCCAAGGGCGACCCGCAGTACCTCGTGGCCGACTCGGATCAGATCAAGCCCCTCGTGGCGGAAGCCCGCGCCGCCGGCTGGCGGCTGACCCCGGTCGGCGACCTGCGCGGAGCCGTCTGCTACCGGCTGGACCGGCCCTGAGTCCCCCGCGCCGGACCCCGTGCGGATGGCTTGACGCTGCCGGGCATTGCCCTTACAGTGGTCGGCCCGACTGTTCTGGCGCACCGGGGCGTGCATGCGCGCGTCCCTGGCCGGGAAGGAGCCTCCTACCGGCCCCGCCCCGTCCGCTCCCGGATCGTCGGCCGACCCGTTTTTACCCATGAACAGCGAACTGATTGCCGCCCTAGATTATTTCGAGCGCGAAAAGGGCATCAAACGGGAAATCCTCATCGAGGCCGTTTCCAACGCGCTGTTGCAGGCGTCCAAAAAGAGCGTCGGCCCCGCGCGCGACCTGCGCATCGACATCAACCCGAAGACGGGCGAGATCCGCGCCATGGCCAGCCTCCTGGTCGTCGAGAAGGTGCAGGACAAGTTCAGCGAGGCCGCCCTGGCGACCGTGCGCCGCTTCAAGCCCGAGGCGCAGATCGGTGAGAGCGTGGAAGTGGAGGTGACCCCGCGTGACTTCGGGCGCATTTCCGCGCAGACCGCCAAGCAGGCCATGCTCCAGCGCATCCGCTCGGCCGAGAAGGAGATGATGTACGACGAGTTCAAGGACCGTGCGGGCGAGATCGTCTCCGGCACCGTGCGGCGTTTCGAGCGCAGCGACGTGATCGTGGACCTGGGCAAGTTCGACGCCATCATGCCCAGCAAGGAGCGCGTCGTCACCGAGGACTACAACGTCGGCGACCGTCTGCGGGCCTACGTCGCGTCCGTGGACAATGGTGTGCGCGGGCCGGAGATCATCCTGTCGCGCTCGCACCCCAACTTCGTGCGCCGCCTTTTCGAGATGGAGGTCAGCGAGATCAACGACCGCACGGTCGAAATCCGCGGCCTGGCGCGCGAGGCCGGCTACCGCACCAAGATCGCCGTGTACTCGGCCAACGAAAAGGTGGACCCCGTCGGCGCGTGCGTCGGGATGCGCGGCTCGCGGGTCAAGAACATCGTGCGCGAACTCAACAACGAGAAGGTGGACATCATCCGCTGGAGCGCCGAGCCGCGCGACTTCATCCTGAAAGCCTTGGAGCCCGCGCGCGTCAAGAGCCTGTCGCTCGACGCGGGCAAGAAGACGGCGACGGTCAAGGTGGACGAGGACCAGCTTTCCCTCGCCATCGGCAAGCGCGGCCAGAACGCCCGCCTGACGGCCAAGCTCACCGGTTGGGAGATCAACATCGAAAAGGACGAGAGCGCCCTGGTCGTCATGGAGAACAAGGTGACGCAGGCCGCCGGCGTGCTCGCCGCCAACCTCGCCATCGACCTGCCCATCGCCCAGACCCTCGTCAAGAACGGCCTGCTCAACGTCGAATCCGTGACCGAGGTCGAGCCACAGGACCTCGCCGACATCTTGTCCATCGATCTGGAACAGGCCACCGCCATTTACGACAAAGCCAAACAACACGCCGGATGAGTGCGCCCGGGCCGTAGGGAGCAGGAGGAAAAAACAGGTTCAGCGTTTCCTCTCTGCCTTCGCACCAAAAAGAAACCTGAGCCTTACCCGAACGTCCGTCCTTTTTTCCTCCGAATTTTTCCACCATGCCCAGTTCCCGCACCCCTTCCAAAGATTCCGGCAGCAAACGTTCCACGGGCGCCAGCAGCTCCGCCGCACCTTCGGCGACGCCGCCCCGGCCGACGCCCGCCGCCGCGCCTGCGCC
>CAXUIU010000061.1:0-13676 GCA_964250955.1 uncultured Chthoniobacterales bacterium
ACGCGGCTCTGGTGGATGGTTGGACTGTTTTTCGCGGTGTTTTGCTTCACGCCGCTTTATTTGACCGAGGTGCGCTTCGTTCCATTGGACGGGACGGCTGGCTATAGCTTTGTGCCCAAGCCAGTGTACGCGCCGACAGTGGTGCTGCACTTCGCTTACCTGTTGCTCTCCGTGCTGGTAATTACTTGGACGATGGTACGTGACCAGTGGCGGCCGAAGGTCACCGGCGTCCACAAAGTGGAGTTGCAGTTCGTCTGGTTAGGATGGCTAACCATCATCGGTACCGTCTTCCTGGCTGTCGTACTCCAACTCATCCAGCACGGATTCCAGTTGACGCGCTACGCCGCACCGGTGCGGGTCATCATCTTCGACCTAATCATCGCCTACGGCATTACGTCGCGTGGCATCCTGCAGATCCGCTCGTTCGTGCGCCGTGGCTTGTCGTATCTACTAGTGACAGCTTACGCGGGGTTAATCTACGCCGTCTCTTGGTGGGTGCTGCGCTGGGCTTGCCTCTATGCCGGCAACGAATCGGCGTTTTGGCCGAGCGCCTTGGCGGGCTGCTTGGCTACAGTACTTGTCAGCTCGCTGAGCACACCGTTCCGGCACATCAGCCAGCGTATCCTGCCGTCGGACGACATGGACTTCGAGCAAGTTTTTGGGCAGGTGCGCTACCAACTGCAATCGGTGGCGACTCTGCGCGAACTGCTCATGGACTTCAGTGCGGCGCTCGGCCAGGCCATCGGTGCGCAGAGAGTACGGGTGCTTGTGCCGACAGTCGGTGGATTCTGCGAACTGGATGCGAGCCAGGAAGACCTCGCCTACGACCAACCGGCCGAGCACAGCCTCTGCCTGGACGAGGAAGACCCGGTCGTGCGAGCCTTGCTCCGGGGCGACCCCGACATCGCCGTCGAGGAACTTGCCCGCCACGCTTCCACCGCCGACCAGCGCCTCCTGCTCCGCCGCCTCAAGAGCCTGGAGGCCGACCTGATCGTGCCCGCGCGCTACCGCGGAGAACTGAGCGCCATCATGCTGCTGTCCTCCCGCGTGGGTGGGCGTATTTACGGGGTGGATGGGCGCTCGACCCTGCGCCTGATCGCCGAGCAGCTCGGCGTCGCCATCGTCAACGCCCACCTCTACACCGAGGCTTACCGCAGCCAGGCGTACAACCGCCTCCTGGTCGAACATCTGCCCTGCGGCGTCATCACGACGGACCCCCGGGGAACGGTGCGCGTGCTCAACCCCGAGGCGCGCCGGCTCCTCCAGGTGGACGATTCCATGGCGCCCGGCGAGATCGAGCTGCCCACCAGCTTCACCGACCTGCTCGGCCCGACCCTGCGCACCCAGACCGAGTCAATCCCGGAGGAAATCGTCCTTCGCCTTGGCTCCCGCGACCAGGCCAACCTGCGTGTCCATTGCTTGCCCTTGGAGGGTGAACACAGCGAGGGACTCGGGGCGGTGCTCGTGCTCAACGACCACACGACGCTCGAAAAGCTCCAGCGCGCCGTGCGTCAGGCCGACCGTCTGGCGAGCATCGGCACCCTCGCTTCCGGCATGGCGCACGAGATCAAGAACCCGCTCACGGCGCTGAAGACCTTCACGCAACTCTTGCCCAAGCGGTACAACGACGCCGAGTTCCGGCACGACTTCAGCGGTCTGGCGGGCAGCGAAATCGCGCGCATCGAGCGCATCGTCAACCAGCTCCTCGCCTTCGCGCGGCCCGCCCCGCTGATGATCGAGCAGGTCAACCTGCACGAGATCGTCGGCAACGCCGTCAAGCTTGTCGGGCCCCAGGCATCGCGCCATCAGGTCGCCGTACGCACCGCGTTGCGCGCCGACAGCGACTACATCGCCGCCGACAAGGACCGCCTCCAGCAGGTGCTCCTCAACCTCCTGCTCAATGCCATCCAGGCTAATCCGGAGGGCGGCTGGATCGAGGTCGGCACGGAGATGGAGCCGGGCACGGCCGAGCACGACGCGCTCATCCGCCTGGACGTGAGCGATGGCGGCAGCGGCATCCCGGCAGAAATCCTCCCGCACATCTTCGACCCTTTCTTTACGACCAAAGGGGAGGGGACGGGGCTCGGGTTATCCGTGAGCTACAACATCGTCGCCGAGCACAAGGGCCGCTTGGAGGTAGAGAGCAAGCCGGGCGAGGGGACCTGCTTTTCGATGTACTTGCCGGTCTGCTGAAACGACCAAACGTCGTCCGCGCCCCGAACAAAAAGCACTCCGCACACCTTCGTTCTTCCGGAGGAAAGTCTTTTCGGGCATTCTGTTTCCTCCGATTTTTTGCCGCGTTGTCTCCGCATGAATCCGACCTTCAGCCCCGCGCGACCACTCGCCATCCTCCACTCCGACGACGCCGAATTGCGCAGCCGGCTGGCCGAGTTGTTCCAGGATCGTGCCTACGTCTGTCATGCGCCCGACGCCTTCCGACTGGAGGAACTGCTCTCGGGCACGGAGGCACTCCTGCTTTTCGCGGATCTGCGCGGCACGGGCATATTGGAACTAATCCATCGGCTCGGGCGGATGCACCCGCAGGCGGTCCTGGTGGCGCTGGGCTACCCGCACAGCGACCCGTTCATGGCCGCGCGCGACGCTGGGGTATACCGCGTCGAGGACCTGCGTGCGACCCGTCAGACGCTCTCCGACACCATTGACCGTGCCCTGGAACGCGTCGGCTGGATGCAGGAAACCCAGATGCTGCGCGACGAAGTGGCGCGGTTGCGCGCAATGGGGGGAAACAGCGGGTCGGGAGGACGCGGCGGCCCCGAGCGCAACACCCTCAGCCTGCAACCGCTCGTCAGGGCCACGCAGGGCTTGGACCGGCTCGAGGACCTTTTTTCCAAGATCGTGGACGGCGTGGCCGGTGCGGCGTTGGTATCGCGCGTCGGGCTTTTCTACCGGCAGGAGGGCGAGGCAAACTTCCGCCTGCGTGCGGGCCGGTGCTGTTTGGAAGACACTGCGGCGATGGTCTTCAACGACCGCGACCCGCTCGTGCGCTGGCTCCAGCGGTTCCCGCGCTTGATCACACGCGTGTCTCTCGACCACATTGTCGATCCCGCCGAACGCACTCTTCTGCGGCGTTCGCTCGACCTGATGGGCGCGGAGACCTTCATCCCGCTGAACCTGCGCGGGCGTGTGCTGGGTTGGATTTTCACGGGGCAAACGGACGGGTTGCCCTTCGACCATCAGGACCATCCGCAACTCAGCTTCCTGAGCGAGCACATTGTCACTGCGCTGGAGAACGCCATCCGGCACCAGGAAATCCTGTCCCAAAAGACCCTCGGCGAAAACCTCCTCCAGTTGATGCCCACGGCGGTCATCACCTCCGACGCCGAGGGCTTCGTGACGTGGTGCAACGCGACGGCGGAGAAACTCTTTCCCTCGCTGGCGCGCAACTTCGTGCAGGCCAGCGCCGGGCCGTCCGGCCGCCCCGCGCCCCGGATACCGGTCGAGCACCTCGGCAGCCGCATCGCCGGGTTGGTGCGCGACGCGCTCTCGGGGGAGCCGACACGCGAACCCGTCTTCCTCGAAAATCGCGGCGCGGACGTGCGCACCCTCGCCGTGCGCACCCGCCAGTTGACCGGCGGCGGGCGCTGCCTCGGAGCGGTGGCACTGGTGGACGATCTCACCGAGCAACTCGCCGCCGACGCGCAGCAGGAACAGCTCGAACGCACCCGCTTCTGGCGCGAACTCGCCGCGGGTATCTCGCACGAAATCCGCAACCCGCTCGTCGCCATCAAGACCTTCACTCAACTGCTCCCGCAACGCTACACGGACGAGGACTTCCGACTGGAGTTCAAGGAGATGGTCACCCGCGAGGTGGGCCGGCTAGACAGCATCGTCGCGCACATCGAAGGCTTCGCGCATCCGACGGTTGGCGTGATCGATTCCACTGACCTGCCCAAGCTGCTGCAGGAGGCGGCCGACGCCGCGCGAACGAGCACGGAGGCGCTCGACGCACAGATCAAGATCAATGCCGACGACGGGCTGCCGCGGTTGCGTGGCGACGCCAAGGCGCTTTCCCAGGTGTTCCAGCACCTTTTCGTCAACTCCATCGAGGCTGCGTCGATGCGCAAGACGCGCGCGCAGGTCCGCGTCCGGTTGATGGCGCACGAGGCGGGAAGCGAGACAACCGGCTTCCGGCTGGCGATCATGGACAACGGTTCAGGAATCTCGGCCGAGGATTTGCCGAAGGTCTTCTCGCCTTTCTTTAGCACCAAGGCACAGGGACTCGGGCTGGGTTTGCCCATCGCCCAGCGGGTGGTGCTCGACCACGGCGGCCGTCTGTCGCTTGATTCGGGCGGCGCGGGACTCTGCGTGAACATCTTTCTGCCGCTGGAACCTCCACCTGCACCAGCACAGCCGGTCGCCTTGCCGAGTGGGCCATCTGTCTCCGAGCGTCTGACCGCGCCGCCGGCGCCGGTTGACCAGCCGAGCTTGAAGTACGAACCTCGCTACCACATTGGCTACTAGAGGAAGATGGGTATGGCTCGCTGCCTTCTGGCTGGCGAGCGCGTCGGCAGTGGTGGCCGGTGATAAACCGCGCGCACGGCTGCTTGGTATTCCTTTTGAGGGAACGCCCGGACCGCTCGATGCCATCACGGACGTGGCCGGCGTGGAGGTTGGCTACACGACGCTGATCTCGGGGGACGGACCGCTCAAGGTTGGCGTCGGCCCCCAGCGCCCCGGGGGGGCGGCGATTGTTGCCCGCCGCCCCGAGGCCACACTTGATCATCCGGTGTTCGCCGCCGGGTTCAGCCTCAACGGAAACGGCGAAATGACCGGCTCGGAGTGGGTCGAGGAGGGAGGATTCCTCGAAGGCCCGGTGATGCTCACCAACACCCACAGCGTCGGCACCGTGCGCGACGCGGTCATCAAGTGGCGCGTGTCCCACGGCGCGCCGGACGCGAGCGGCTACTGGTGGAGCCTGCCCGTCGTCGCCGAGACGTACGACGGCTACCTCAACGACGTGAACGGCTTCCACGTCAAGGATGAGCACGTCTTCCACGCGCTCGACAGCGCGACCGGCGGCCCGGTGCAGGAAGGCTCGGTCGGCGGTGGCACGGGGATGATCTGCTACGAGTTCAAGGGAGGCACGGGCACGGCTTCGCGGCAACTCGGCGCGAAGGCCGGCGGGTACACGCTGGGGGTGTTCGTGCAGGCCAACTGCGGGTTGCGCCGGCAACTCACAATTGCCGGCGTGCCGGTGGGACGCGAGATCAATCTGCCGTCTTTCCGCGACGAGGATCTGGGTTCCATCATCATCGTGATCGCCACGGACGCGCCGCTGTTGCCCCACCAGCTCAAGCGCCTCGCGCGCCGGGCGAGCATGGGGCTCGCGCGCACCGGCAGCGTGTCGGGCAACGGCTCGGGCGACATCTTCCTGGCGTTTTCGACGGCCAACCCGGACGCTGCCAATCCCGAGGGCACCGCCCGGCTCGAAATGCTTCCTAACGACCGCATGAACCCGCTCTTCGATGCGGTGGTGCAGGCAACGGAGGAAGCCATCGTCAATGCCCTCGTCGCCGCTGAACCCATGACCGGCCAGAATGACCATCGCATCCCGGCGCTGCCCCACGACGAACTGCGCCAGATTCTGCGCAAGTACGGCCGGTTGAGCGAGTGATGCGCTTGCGCTTTCCTCACCCGCTGGTGCTGCTGGTGGTAGGCATCCTCCTGTCGGCCGCGCTGACGTGGGTCGTGCCCGCCGGTGTGTATGACCGGCGCGACGACCCGGCGACGGGCAAGCCAGTGGTGGTGCCGGGGACGTACCACGCCGTCCCCCGCGCGCCGGTCGGCCCCTTCGACGCGGTGGTGCAAATCCCCAAGGGCCTCATCAACGCGGCCGATGTGGTGTTCTTCGTGTTCCTGGTGGGTGGGGCGTTCACGGTCGTGGACAAGACGGGTGCGTTGCGGCAAGCGGTGGATTGGCTCGCCGGCCGGCTGCAAAACCGCCGCGCATGGGTGATCCCGGTCGTCTGCATCGTGTTCGCGGCGGGTGGGGCGCTGGAGAACTTGCAAGAGGAGATCATCGCGCTGGTGCCTGTGCTGCTGTTGTTATGCCGACGGCTGGGCTTCGACCCGCTGACGGCGGCGGCCATGAGCATCGGCGCGGCGTCGGTCGGATCGGCGTTCAGTCCGGTGAACCCGTTCCAGGCGGTGATCGCGCAGAAGCTGGCAGAGTTGCCGCAGCTCTCGGCGGCCGGTTACCGGATGGCTTTTTTCGTGCCCGCGTTGACGGTTTGGATTTGGGGCGTGCATCGCCACGCACAGAATTTACCAGCGGCGCAGAACGACGAGGATGCGCCGAAGGAAGCGGGGCAAGCGGTGGGAGGACTGTCGGCAACTGTGGTCCTCGCGCTGGTAGCGGCTGGGTTTACGGTGTTTATCCTCGGTGTGACACGCTGGGATTGGGGCTTCGAGCAGGACGCGGCGGTGTTCTTCGTCATGGGCGTGGCGGCGGGGATCGTCGGACGGTTAGGCGTCAACGGAACCGCGGAGGCGTTCGTCGAAGGCTTCGGATCGATGGCGTTCGGCGCGCTCCTGATCGGCTTTGCGCGGGCGATCTACGTCGTGCTCGACGCCGGGCACGTCGTGGACACGCTGGTGGCTGGGCTCTTCGCACCGTTGCAAGGGCTGCCGGTCGGCTTGGCGGCCACGGGGATGATCGCCGGGCAAGCGGTGTTGCACCCGATGGTGCCGAGCGTGAGCGGGCAGGCAGTGTTGACGCTGCCGATCCTCGTGCCGCTGGCAGATCTGCTGCACCTTCCCCGGCAGGTAGTCGTGCTCGCGTACCAATACGGTGCGGGTATCTGCGAACTGCTCATCCCCACCAACGGTGCTCTCATGGCGATCCTCGGCGCGGCGAAGGTGCGTTATTCAGATTGGCTGCGGTTCACGTGGCCGCTGTACCTCGCGTTGGTCGGCCTGGGACTGTTGGCGACGCTGCTCGGCATCGCGGTCGGGCTGCGTTGAATCAGCTCCCGGCGCGCTCACGGTGCGGCGAGATCAGCGAAGATTCCGTAGAAAATCAAAAGCGCCTCCGCCGCCGATGCTGGGCGGTCCTCCGGGTGGCGGCCGAGCAGGCGCATCACCCAGTCACACAGCGAGCGCGGCAAATCCGGGCGCACTCCCGCCAGCGGCACCACCTCCGCAGCGAGGTGAGCGGTAACGATGGCCTCCATGTTCTCGCCCAGGAACGGGTCTTGCGCCGTCAGTGCGTAGTAGAAAATACAGCCCATCGAATAAAGCTCGCTCCGGGCGCTGACTGGCCGCCCTTCAAATTGTTCTGGGGCCATGAACTCCACCGTGCCCAGGATCGTCCCCGGCTTGTCCGACGCCGCCGGCAGCACATCGCCGAACGCCGGCGCGGTGAACCCGGCGATGCCGAAATCCAGCAGCTTAACCTGGAGATCGTTCGTCGGGCCATGCTTGAGCATGAGGTTGCCCGGCTTCAGGTCGCGGTGCAGAAGGCTAGCCTGGTGCGCGGCGGCGAGACCTTCGAGGCTCTGCTGCGCCAGGATGCGGAAGTCGCGCAAAGGGAACGCCCCGCGCACGACGACTTCTTCGAGCGTCTCGCCCTCGACCAGTTCCATGACTAGGAACGGCCCGGCCTCGTCCGCGCCGCAGTCGTAGACGCTCACGACGTTGGGATGCTGGACAGCGGCGAGGTGGATACCTTCCTGCCAGGCTTCTTCGGGCGAGGTGCCTTCGCCGGTGGAAGCGAAGCGTTTGAGCGCCACCCAACGCCGCAGGACGCGGTCGTATGCCCGGAACACCTCGCCGCGTCCACCCTCACCGAGCCTTCGCTCGACCTGGTAGCGCGACCGTTGTTCGGGAAATTGCATGGGAAAATGATGATGCGCGAGACCGTTGCAGATGTCGAACGCAGCCTTCCAACAGCCGGACGTGTGCCCGAACGCGGTGGGCGAGGCCGAATTCGCTTGGCGTCTCGAACGTGATGAACCGCGGCGTGTGCCGCGGGTACACCGCGAAGGCTTCGGGATGCAGGTCCAGATCCTCCGGCAATACTTGGCGGCGCAGCAGGCCGCCTTTGAAGGGGAAATCCTCGATGGTCCGGCGCGGGTCGATCCCCAGCGCCTTGGACTTGCAAGCGCGCAGGAGTGTCGCGCCGAGGTCCAGCGGCGTGTCGTTGATCTCGTAGAGGTACACTCCGCGGCCGTCGTAGTCTTCGTGCAAAGCCACGCCGAGCGCGAAGCGTTCGTCGGCGATGAGGCGCATCAACTCGCGCACCGGTGGGACACGGCGGTGGAAGGTCCGGTTGAGGTCGCGCCCGGCAGGATCGGAACGGCGGTTTTCCACGAGGCCCCACGGGTTCAGGCAGGGCAGGATGAACAGCGGCAGCGCGTTCGGCCCGCGCACGAGTGCGGCAAGGTGGGTTTCCGCCCAGAGCGCCAGCGCAGTGGGGCCGGCGGGTTCGTCGCCGTGGATGCCAGCTGAGACGTAGAATCCACTCGCCAACGAACCGCGCGTGCGCAGGGAATAAACCGGGAACCCGCCCACGCGCGAGAACGGCTTCAACACCAACCCCGCACCGCGCGCGATCCGCCGCCAGCGCGCGACAAGGTGGCCATAGTCATGGACTTTCTGGCCCGCTTCGTCGAAGGCAGCGAGCTTCTTCATGCGGCGACCGGCGCGGGCGCGGCGAGCGCGCTGAGCAGCTTGGCGTGGATGCCGTCAAAGCCGCCGTTGCTGAAGACGACGATCATGTCGCCAGGCGCGGCGAGTTCGACGGCGCGCTCGACGATGGCCGCCGTGCCGTCTTCGTAGAACGCCGCCTTGCCGCTAGCGCGGATGTCCTCGACGACACGCTCGGGGTTGAGGCGCTCGGCCTCGGGGATTTGTTCGAGCTTGGCGACGCGTGCCATCACGACGCCGTCAGCCGGCTCAAAGGCGGCAGCGAGCTGGTGCTGGAAGACGGCGCGGCGCGTGGAGTTCGAGCGTGGCTCGAAGAGCGCCCAGATTTTGCCCGTGTCGACGTGCTGTTGGCGCAGGCCGCGGAGCGTTTCGAGGATGGCGGTCGGGTGGTGGCCGAAATCATCGACGACCTTAACCCCGTTGGCCTCGCCGCGGACTTCCTGTCGCCGCCGCACCCCGGTGAAGCTCGCCAGCCCCTGCCGGATGGCTTCCGGCGTCACTCCGTAGAAGCGCGCCGCCGCTACGGCCATCGCGCAGTTGCGCACGTTGAACTCGCCCATCATCGGCGTCGCGTACTCCTCGCCGCCGAGCCGGAAGCGCGTGGCGCCCGCCTCATAGCGGATGTTTTCGATGCGGCCCTCGTCCGTGGCGTTCACGCCGAGGCCGACGCCGACCTTTTTGCAGAGCGCCGCGCTGACCACGTCGATGCAATTCTTGTCGTCGGCGTTGAAGAGGATCAGGCCGTTGCCGGGCACGATGTTGACCAACCGGCGGAAGCTCAGCTTGATTTCGTCCACGTCCTTGTAGATGTCGGCGTGGTCGAACTCGACGTTGTTGATGACCAACAGTTCGGGCAGGTAGTGGACGAACTTGCTGCGTTTGTCGAAGAACGCTGTGTCGTACTCGTCACCCTCGATGACGTAGTACGGCGAATCTTTAAGCTGTGCTCCTTGGCCGAGATTGTTGGGCAGGCCGCCGATCATGTAGCCGGGCGCGAGGCCGGCGGACTGGAGAATCCACGTCACCAGCGAGGTCGTGGTAGTTTTCCCGTGCGTGCCGGAAACGACAATGTTGTGCCGGCCGCGCAGGAAGAAGAACTTGAGCACCTCGGGCAAGGAGCAGTACGGCAGCTTGCGATTGAGCAAGGCCTCGACCTCGGGGTTGCCGCGGCGGATGGCGTTGCCGACGACGATGAGTTCCGCGTCCGCCGGGATGTTCTCCGGCCGGTAGCCGCGGGACAGCACGATCCCCTTCTCTTCGAGGAACGTGGACATCGGCGGATAAACGTCCTCGTCTGAGCCGGTGACAACGTAACCCTGGTCGCGCAGGGCGGCGGCGACCGCGCCCATGGCAGTGCCGCAGATCCCGAGGAAATGGAGATGCTTGAGATTGGTAAACATGAAGGAAGAGGACGCGCGCCCCTGCTTCTAGCGGACAGTTCCAGGGGCGTCAACGCCACCGGCGCGTACGGGCGCGGCGGCGCAAACATCTAGGAGAATTGCCTCTGTCGTCGGGTAGCGGAACACGTAGCCCGCGTCGAGTGCCCGGGCGGGTACCGCACGGGTACTGTCGAGGACGATGTGCGACGCCTCACCGAGCAGCGTGCGCAACGCGAACGCCGGGGCCGGCACCACGGCGGGTCGGTGCATGACGCGGGCGAGCGCGGTGGTGAAATCCCCGTTGCGGATCGGCTCAGGGCAAACGGCGTTGAACGCCCCCGCGAGGCCGTCGCGTTCCAGGAGGAACACGATCAGGCCGATGACGTCCTCGACGTGGACGGGACTGGTCCACTGCTTGCCGTCGCCGAGCCGCCCGCCCAGGCCGGCACCGAAGAGCTTGTGCTGAAGTGTGAACGAACCACCGTCCTTACCAAGCACGATCCCGAAGCGCGTCCTGGCAACGCGCACGCCGACAGCCTCTGCCTTTTTTGCCGCGTCTTCCCATTGCTGGGAAACCTCGGCGAGAAAACCGCTGCCCGCCGGCTGGTCTTCGTCGAGCGTTTGCTCGCCTCGGTCGCCGTAAAATCCTACGGCCGAAGCATTGATGAGTACACGCGGGGCCTTGCCCGGCGGCAGAGCCTGGAAGCCGGCGACGAGCCGGTCCGTCGTGCCGACGCGGCTTTCCAGGACGCGGCGCTTCTTGGCCTTGGTCCACCAACCGAGAATCGTCTCGCCGGCGAGGTTGACGACGGCGTCGAGGCCGCGCAGATCAGGCAGGCCGTCGGCGGGTACGGGGCGGGCCGAAACGCTGCCCGGGGGCTTGCCGCCGCCCGGGCGCGTGAACACCACCGCCTTGTGCCCGCGGGTGCGCAGACGGCGGATGAGGTGCTTGCCGATGAACCCGCTTGCTCCGAGGATACCGACTTTCATGGGGAAAAGTCGCGCAACCTAGCACGGTTGCACCCGGTGTGCGTACCGATGTAAAGCTTCCGCAAAAAACGTTGCCGACCACAACGATTGTTTCTTTAGTGACTGGTTCCGCCATGCCCGCCTCCCTCGTACAGGATTCGCCGCGCCCGTTCGCCGCGCGTCCGCCTGTACGCCGGTCCATGCTGCCCTGGCTGCCGTTGTGCCTGGCGGCCGTCCTGTACCTGGCGGCCAGCGTGGGGCCGGCGCTCTACGACCAGAACGAGGCCCAGTACGCCGGGGCCGTGCGCGAGACCCTCAACCGGCCGGCCGACTACCTGCCCGGGGTGCGCGGCCAGCTCGAACGCGGGCGGTGGTACGTGCCCACCAACGACGGCGTGCCGCGCCTCCAGAAGCCGCCCGTCGTGTACTGGGCGCTGGCGGCGTCGATGCGCGTCTTCGGGGTCAACGAGTTCGCCGCGCGCCTGCCCAACGCGCTTGTCTCTCTGGCGTGGTTCGCAGGCATCTTTCTGCTCGGCCGGCGCGCGGGCGGGGCGGCGCTGGGCCGGGCGGCGGCGACGATCCTAGCGACGATGGCGGGCACCTTCATCTTCTGTCACCTGATCGCGCCGGAGCCTTTCCTCGCTGCGGCGCTGACCTGGACGTTCCTGTGCTTCCTGCGCGCGTGCGGCGAACCGGCGCGGGCCGGGCGCTGGGCGCTCGCGGCGTGGGCGTGCATGGCGGTGGGAGTCGGGTGCAAGGGACTGCACGGCGCGCTGTACCCGTTGGCGGTGGGAGCGATCCTCGCGTGGCGGGTCCCGGCAGCACGGCCAGCGTGGCGGGCGCTGTGGCGGCCGGCGGGGCCGCTGCTCTTCCTCGCGCTGCTCGTACCGTGGTACGCGGCGGTGGAGGCGCGTTACCCCGGGTTCTTGCGTGACCAATTCCTCAACGAGCAACTCGGCCACGTCTTCAACAAACGCTATCCCGCCGACAGCTCGCAGGTGCCGTGGTACGTGTTCTTCCCCGAACACCTCGTGTTCTTTTTGCCGTGGACGTTTTTCATCCCGGCGGCGTGGGCGGCGCGGCGCTTGCCCCCGGCGGACACTCTGGCCCGGCTGGCGCGCGGACTTCTGGCGACGTGGCTGGCGGTGACGGCGGCAACCCTCATTTTCTCGTCGATGCAAGATTACTACCTGCTGACAGCGTGGGGGACGGTGGCGGTGTGGCTCGCACGACCCTGGGCCAACGAGAATGGTCGCGCCCTGCCTGTCTGGACGCGCGTGGTGCCGGGCCTCGGACTCGGCGTGCTCGGCTTGACCGCGCTCGGGACGGCGGGGTGGCTGCACTGGTGGGCGACCGCGCCGGCCGCCGTGGCCCCGACGGCGTTGCGCGACACGCTCGCGGGCACGGTGAGCGGCATCTCGCTGGCATCCTGGGGCCGGCTGCTGCCGTTGATCTGGACCACCGGCGCGGCGTTCCTCGTCGGGGGGGCAGCGGCGACGGTCCTGGCCGTACGCGGCGCGTGGCGGCATGTCCTGCCGGTGACGGCCGTTGCCACCCTGGTCGTGCTCGGATGTGCGGCGCGGGGCCTGATCGTGCTCGAAGACCACTTCTCCCTCAAGGAACTCGCCCTCATCGCCGACCGCGACACCCAACCCGACACGCTCGTTGCCTGCGTCGGCCAACCCATCGACAATCCTAGCATCCTCTTTTACATCAACCGCGAAGTTCACTGGGTCGGTGCACCGCCGGGCGGTGAGTTCGCTACACGGCAACTTGGCATCGGTCGCGCGTTGTACCTCTCCGACGACGAGTTCCTGCGCCGGTGGGCGGATCGGTCGCACGCGGTCTACCTGATCGTCGAACAAGACATGTTCGACGACTGGAAGGAGCGGCTTCAGATCGACGGCGCGCTGCCTTCCGCCCAGTGGCGCAGCGGCACGCGGATCATGCTCCGCAACGGCGCCTCAGCGCCCCTGGTCGAACTTCCGGTGCAGCCAGGCGTAGGAGAACCGGTTGCCGGGGCAATCGGTCGGCACGGGGTTGATCTCCTTGTGCGCGACGACGATGGACAGCCGGCGGTCCACCCGGCCGACGCGCTTGCGCAGGTAGGTGATGAGTTCGTCCAGGGCGGCGTACTGGTTGCGCGTGGGCACGTCGCGGTTGAAATCGCCCACCAGGCAGATGCCCAGCGCGATGTTGTTGAGGTAGTCGCTGTGGACGTGGCCGCCGTTGATCTGTCGCGTCCAGCGCGGGCCGATCTCGATCTGGCCGTCGCCGGTACTCGTGCCGTTGCCGATCACGAAATGGTACGCCAGCCCGTTAGGCATGTGGCGGACGTTGCGGTGGTAGTAGTCGAAAGCCGCCGCGTTTCCCTGCCGCGTCTCGCTGTTGTGAACGACGATGTACTTCCATCGCCCGGCGCGGACGTGCGCGCGGTCGATGGCGTCGAGCACCGATGACGTGAGAAACCGATAATCCGGCCCGCCGCCGAACAGACCGAAGAAGTACCGCTTTTTGCGCGTCGGGGCGGGGTAGTCGGTGTTTTCGTCGCCGTTCTGGCCGCCGGACTTCTGGATCACGACGGGGGCGGCCGGCTCCGGAGTGTCCGCGGCAACCGGCGGCGGCGGGGTGCGCAGAGCGGGCGTGCCGGCCGGCGAGGGG
>CAXUIU010000062.1:0-13615 GCA_964250955.1 uncultured Chthoniobacterales bacterium
GCCGCGCCCCGCCTACGCGCCGCTCCTCGAACGCGTCAACAACCTAGCGCGCAACGAGCTACGCCTCGTGGATCAGCGCATGGAAGCAGCCATGCGCGAGTTGGGCGTCTCCTTCGACGTGACCAAGGACCGCCCGCTCAGCCGCAAGCCGTGGACCTGCGACGTGCTGCCGCACATCTTCAACGGCGAGGAATGGGCGCGCATCACCCGCGGGCTGCGCCAGCGCATGACGGCGTTCGAGGCGTTCTTGCACGACATCTACGGGAACCAGGAAATCCTGCGCCACGGCGTGCTGCCGATCCCGCCGGTGTTCGGCTCGCCGTTCTTCCAGCGTCCGGCGGTGCGGCTGGAAACCCCGCGCGGACGCTACCTCCATCTCGGTGCGGTCTGCCTCAAGCGCGACCCGCACGGCGTCATCCAGGTCAGCAGCCAGCACTTCGGCCAGGCTCCTGGTATCTCCTACATGGTGCAAAACCGCCGCCTGCTCGCGCGGGTGGCCCCGGAGACGTTCTCGGACCTATCGGTCGCCTCCATCGCGGAGACGCCGACCTCCCTGCTCGAAACCCTGCGCGACACGGCTGACGTGGCCTTCGGCGAACCGCTCATCGTCATGCTCTCGCCCGGCCCGGGCAACGCGTTCTACACCGAGCACAGTTTCCTGGCCCGGCGCATGGGCGTGCCGCTCGTGCAGGGCGGCGACCTCTTGGTCCTCGACGACTGCGTCTACCTGAAGACCATCGGCGGTCTGGAACGCGTCCACGTCATCTACAACCGCGTCGCCGACCAGTGGCTCGACCCCCTCGTGCTGGAGCGCGGCTCGCTGCTCGGCGTGCCTGGCTTGGTACACTGCATCCGCAAGAAGACGGTTTCACTCGTCAACGCGCTGGGCAGCCAACTCGCCGACGACCGCGCGCTCCTGGCCTTCGCGCCACGCATCATCCGCTTCTACCTCGGCGAGGCTCCCGTCCTGCCGACGATCCCGACCTACTGGTGCGGCGACCGCGACCAGTGCGAACTCGTCTTGGGCAACCTCGCCGAATACCGCATCCTCCCGCGCGTGGGCGACCGCATCTACGGCAACCCGCGCGGCCTTGTGCCCACCACCGGCGAGGAGAACGCCCTGCGCACCGAGATCCGCAAGGCCCCGCACCTCTTCGTCGCGCAGCCCATCGCGCAGGGGGCGCGCACGCTTTGCTTCGAGGAAGGCCGCCGCGTCGAGCGCCGACAGGACCATCTGGTCTTCGCCCTGCGCAAACGTCAGGACATCGAGGTCTTCCCGGGCGCGCTGACCCGTGTCGCCCCCGAGGGTAGTCTCTACACTGCGGCCGGTCTGGGTGGTGGCAGCAAGGACACGTGGGTCCTCAGCGCCGACGCGGAGCCGATCACGCTGCAATCGCGTTCGCGCCACGGCGGCGAGTCCCGCATCGCCGCCCGGCGCGTGACCAGCCGCGTGGCGGAGGTTTTCTACTGGATGGGGCGCTACCTGGAGCGCGCCAACAACCTCGCCTACCTCGTCCAGGTCGTCGAAACCCTCGAACTGGAGGAACTCAACGCCACCGAGCGGAAACTCTACCGCCCGATGTGGAACCGCCTCCTGCCCCACCTCGAAGGCAGCGGGCGGCGCTCCATCGCCACACCGGGCGACCGCTACCGGCTCGTGCTGCAAAAGGACGAGCCAGGTGCCCTCATCAACGTCCTGCGCCGCGCCATGAACAACGCCGGGGCCATCCAGGACGCGCTCAGCCCCGAAGCGTGGTCGGCCCTCAACCGGCTGCGGGCGACCTTCGCCAAGCAGCGGTTCCAGGAGGACGCCCCCGTCGGCGTTTGCGCCAGCGTCACCCGCAAGCTGGGCGAACTGACCACCCACGCCATCCCGCAGTTCTTCGGTCTGGCCGAAAACAGCATGATGGACGACGACGGCTGGCGCTTCTGCCGGCTCGGCCAGCAACTCGAACGCGCCGTCATCACCGCCAACGCCCCGCTGGCTTGCATCAAGGCGTTCACCGGCCCGGCCGACCAGCCCGCGCGCATCGGCCACCAGACCGAGATCGAACTCTCCGCCTTCCTGCGCCTGCTCGGCACGCGCGACGCCTACCGGCGCGTCTACCAGATGCGCGCCGAACCGCTTCCCGTGCTCCGGCTGCTCTTCCAGAACGCCGAGGCCCCGCGCTCCGTACTCCACGCGCTGACGAACTGCGCCGCGCTCCTGCGCACCACCAACCAGGGCGGCGGCCCGGCCGCCATGCAGCGTCCCCTCGCCGCGGTCGAGCGGTTCTGCGAACGGCTCCAGCGCATCGACTGGTCGGCGCACTTCGACGTGCCGGCTGGGGCCGACGAACCTTCCCCACCCGCTCAGCCCGTCGAGGAAACGCAAAGCGCCATCCGCTTGGCCAAGGAACTCACCGCCACTACTGCGTCTGACCGTCCTACCGATTCCGGCCACGGCAAGGCCCTGGCCACCCTCCTCAATGATTTGATCCGCGGCACGATGGACTTGCACAACGTCATCGCCGACGTATTCCTCAATCATCAGGCGCACCTCTCCGCGCCGCTCCAGCCGTACCTGAAAGGCTTCCCGCATGGAGTTTGAGGTCTCGCACATCACCGACTACACCTACCAGCACGGTGCGGCCGAAGCCTACCTGGAGGCGCGCCTGACCCCGCCGAACCTGCCCAGCCAGACGATCCGCAACCGGCGCTTGACGGTGGAACCGGCCGTCAAGATCAGCGGCTATCTGGACTACTTCGGCAACGCGGTGGACTTCTTCAGCCTGCCGTACCGGCACCGTTCGCTGACCATCACGAGCCGCGTGGACGTGCATACCCACGCCCCCGAGCGGCCGGCGGCGGCGCTGGAAGTGAGCATCAACGAGGCGCGGCAGATCATGGGTTCGTCGGTGGCCGAGGTGTACGACTACCTCCAGCCGACCGACATCGTCACCGTGCGCACCCGCGAGAGCGCGCAGTGGGTCAAGAAGTACCTCGTCGGCAACCGGCCCTTCGGCGAGGCGCTTGAAGCTCTCAACCTCGCCGTGTACAAGGAGTTCGCGTACGTCAGCGGCTCGACGACGAACTCGACGCCGCTTTCCGTCATCTGGCAGCAGCGCAAGGGCGTGTGCCAGGACTTCACCCACGTCATGCTGAGTGTCCTGCGCACCGCCGGGCTGCCCGCGCGCTACGTTTGCGGGTACATCGAAGCCGTGGCCCCGCCGAGCGCCTCGGCCGACAACGCCCTCGGCCGGGCCGGACGGACGCTCGTCGGCGCGGTGGCGACCCACGCCTGGGTCGAGGCGCTCGTGCCCGGCAAGCAGTGGGTCGCGCTCGATCCGACCAACAAACAATGGTGCGGCGAGCGACACATCACGGTATCGTACGGACGGGACTTCCGCGATGCGACCCCGCTACGGGGCACCTTCAAGGGCACGGGCAAGCAGAACATGAAGGTCAAGGTCTTCGTCCGCCGCCGCGCGACCCCGCTCCCTGCGGTGGACGGTCTCAAGAAAGGGTAAGTCCGCCATGCTGCAACGCCTCCGCATCGATCACCGCACCCGCTACGAGTTCGCGCAGCCCGTGAGCCTGTCGCCGCATTTCGTGCGGCTGTTCGCGCGCACGGAGCCCGGCCGGCTGGTGCAACGGCAGGACTTCGCCACCAACCCGTCGTCGCGCCCGCAGTTCCGCCGGGATCGTTTCGACAACGTGTTCGCACGCTGTTTCTACCCGGAGCTGGAAGGCACGCTCTTCTTTGATTCGACCCTCGAACTCGAACTCCACGAGCAGAACCCGTTCGATTTCCTGCTGGAGTACGACGCCGCCAACCACCCTTTCCAGTACTCGCTGGAGGATGCCTTCCGCCTCGCGCCATACCTGAACTTCTCGGACGCGATCCATTTCGGCACCGATCCGCACGTCCGTCTGCTGCCCCTGCCGTTCTGGAGCGCGCCGGCCGAACTCACCCCCACCGTGACGCTCCTCGCCGGCTTGGTCGAAGCCTTGCACAAAAACCTCGGCTACGAACGGCGCGACGAGGGCACAGCCTATTCTCCGGCCGAAACGCTCCGGCTCGGTCACGGAGCCTGCCGGGACGTGTCCGTGCTCTTCGCGGCCATCGCGCGCGAACTCGGCCTCGCCTCGCGCATCGTCAGTGGCTACCTGTGCGAGTTCGGGCAGGAAGCTACCAACCGCCGCGCGGAGGGTTCCATGCACATGTGGACGGAGATTTACTTGCCCGGGGCGGGTTGGACAGGGCTGGACGCGACGAACGGCGTTTTCTGCGACCACAAGTTCATCGCCGCCGCGGCCGGGTTGACGACGGCGGAGGTCACGCCGATCAGCGGGCGGTATTTTTCCAAGGAGCCGGTGGAGTCGCACATGACCGCCTCCATCGAGCTGACCGCCCTCTAGTCGTAACCCCACCTTGCCCATGCGGGCAAAGCGGGCTTCATTCGTGGCGACACTCCATGTTACCCTCGCCACTCGCCCTCCTCTCGCCCGAACGGGTCCTCCTCGACCTGCACGCGGACGACGAAACGGCGGCGATCCGCACCGTGACGGAACTCCTGGCCCACGATCCCCAAGTCACCGACGCCGCACGTTTGGCCGATGAGGTCATCGAACGCGAGCGCCTTTCCTCGACCGCGATGGGCAGCGGCGTGGCCTTCCCGCACGCCCGCACGGCGCTGGTCAAGGAAATCGTCACCGCCGTCGGCCGCAGCACGGCGGGTGTCCCCTTCGGCACCAAGCGTGAGCCGGTGCATTTCGTGTTCATCATCGGCACGCCGCCTGACCGCGCGCCGCAGTACTTGGCGTTCGTGGGAACGCTGGCCCGCCTGCTGCGCGTCGAGTCTACCCGGCAAAAACTCCTCGCCGCGCCGACTCCCGAAGCCTTCGTGGCCGCCCTGCGCGCCGCCGCGTAGGCCCCTCGCCACATGGACGCACCCCAGGGCCGCCGTACGGGCAACTGGCTGTTACCCCTGCTCAAAGCGCGTATCTGGTTCGGAGAATTTGCCCGCCAGCATTCGCTCCAGACGACCCTCGTGTGGGCTGGCATCGTCGGGTTCCTGGCCGGCGCGTCGTCGGTCGGCTTCCGCAAGCTGACGGACGTGATCCACGATGTGCTCACCGGCCACGATCTCGGCCACGTGGAAACGTTCCGACTGCTGCCCGACTGGCGGCGGCTCGTCACGCCAGCGTTCGGCGGCGTGCTCGCGGGATTGACGCTCCTGCTCGGCGCGCGGCTCAACCGACGCAAAAGTTCCACCGACTACATGGAAGCCATCGTGCTCGGCACGGGGAACATTTCTTCGCGGTCGAGCTTCGTGAAGTGCGCCTCGGCGCTGTTCACCATTGCCTCGGGCGGTTCCATCGGACGCGAGGGTCCGCTCGTGCAGTTGGCCGCCGTGCTCGCGTCTCTGACTGGACGCTGGATGCACATGAGCACCTCGCGCCTGCGTTTGCTCGTGGCGTGCGGCGCGGCCGGCGGTATTGCTTCGGCGTACAACGCTCCTATCGGCGGCGCGCTCTTCGTGGCGGAGATCGTGCTCGGCACGCTGTCGATGGAGTCATTCGGGCCGCTGGTATTTTCGTCGGTGGTTGCCACGCTGACGGTGCGGCAGTTCCTGGGCGCGAACCCTCTTTACGAGATCCCGCACACCACCGTGCAGATCGCTTCCAACTGGGAAATCCTGCCGCACATCGTCCTCGGACTGGTGGCGGGGCTAGTCGGGCCGTGGTTTTTGCGCGGGCTACGCTGGAGCGAACGCGCCTTCGCCGCCACGGCGCTGCCCACGTACGCGCGTCTCGCGCTGGGCGGCCTCATCGTCGGCGCGCTCGCCATCGTGACGCCCGAGGTCGTCGGCAACGGCTACAGCGTCGTCGGCGAACTCCTGCAAGGCGGCCTCCTTTGGAAGACGGTGCTCCTGATCCTCACGCTCAAGCTCGTGGCGACGGCGGCGACGTTCGGCTCGGGAGCCGTGGGCGGCGTGTTCACGCCGACGCTCTTCGTCGGCGCGAGCCTGGGATACATCCTGGGCCAAGGCGTGGATGCGATCTGGCCCGGGCATACGCCGCCGGTGTTGAGCGTGTTCACGCTGGTGGGGATGGGGGCGTTCCTCTCGGCGACGACGCACGCGCCGATCATGGCGATTATCATGCTCTTCGAGATGACGCTCGACTACGAGATTATCCTGCCGCTGATGCTCGCCTGCGTGGTGGCGCACTACGTCGCCACGGCGGTGGAGCCGGCGTCGATTTACAGCGATTCGCTCAAGCGCAAGGGCGCGGCGTTCGTGCGCCAGCAACTCGCCGACCTCCGCGTGGCCGACCTGATGAAAAAGGACCCCGTCGCTATCGGCGAGATTTCGCCCTTCGCTGAGGTCGCAGAAAACTTCCTCACCAACCGCTTCAACTACCTCTACGTCGTCGGCGACGACCGGCGCTTCAAGGGCGCGATCTCGCTCCACGACGTGAAGAACTATCTCAATGAACCCGAGTTGGCGAACGTCGTCATCGCCCGCGACATCGTGCGGGAGGGCTTCCCCACTCTGGCGCCGGAAGAATCGCTCACCGACGCGCTCAACGTGTTCTCGCAGCACGACGGCGAGCGCCTGCCCGTGATGGACAACTTCGCCGACCGCACGCTGGTGGGGAGCCTGTCCAAAACCGACCTGATCCTGGCCTTGGCCGAACAATCCACCCCACTCTCCTCGACGCACGAAACCGCGACCACGGGCGTACCGACCGCGCTCGCGCCGGGCGAGCACGCGGAGGATACCGGACCCTAGAGCCGGCTTCAGCGTTTCTCTTCCATTAAGCCGACCAAGTTCCCGTCGGGGTCGCGCAGAAAACCCGTCCAAAGCTCATGGTCCGGCAAGGTCGCCGCCAGTTGCGGGCTGCGTTCGCTGACGGCGCCTCGCGCCACGACCGCCTCGTGGACCGCGACGATGTCGGTGACTTTGAAGTACAGGATCGAGTTGTGCCCGACCCCACCCGCGCCCTGCGGGGTGGAGAGCATGAGGCGTACGCCGTCGGCGTCGAGGAATGCGAGGTTCGGACCCGGCGCGAACAAGAAGCGTAGGCCGAGAGCGTCCCGGTAGAAGGTCAACGCGGCGGCCACGTCGCTGACGGTGATCGCAATCTGCCCGACGGTGGAAAGCATGCGGGGCTGATCCATGATGGCACGATCCTGGCATTTCTGCCCGCGGATGTCCATTGCACGGTGTGACCTGCGCCAATCCGGACGCTCGTCCAGATTCGCACCGCGCCGATCTTTGCACTATAGGTTGCCGGCCGTTTGAACTTCCCGTGACCACCGCCTCCTTCGCTTCGCCACTCGACTCTTTGGCCGACGCCGTCAACGCCCGCCTGAGTCAGCACGGCGTGCGCCTCACGCTCGGCGGCGAGCCTACCCTCGTGCCGGACAACCCCGAAGGCACCGAGTGGAACTTCGTCGCCGTCGGCCCCACCAAGCTGCGCTACGCCTACGCGCTGGCCGAGCAGATCATCACGCACTACCTGCCCGGCGCGGTGACGGTGTTCTCGCCGGGCAAACAGTACCCGGGCGAGGTCAACCCGCGCTGGGTCGTCAACCTCCTCGCCCACCGCGACGGCACGCCTGTCGCCCACCCGGTTGCCGCACCGCGCAAACTCCCCGTCTCCCACCGCCAAGCGCGCAAGACCTTTCACGCCCTGCTCGCTGACCTCGCCACCGAGTTGTCTCTCCCCGCCGACGCGTGGCGCGACGCCGTGGACCCGACCAATCCACAGGGTTTGGTCGCCGTCCTGCCGCTCGACCACGAAGGCACACGTTGGATCACCGACCGTTGGCCGCTCCCCGCCCGCCGCAAGAACCTGCCGCTCCTCAACGCCGATGGCCCTGCCGGCCTGCGTCTGCCGTTGGACCAACTCCCACCCGAGGCCATGCGTCGCGCCCTGACCGTCGAACTCCGCGACGGCGCGTTCCGGGTCTTTCTGCCGCCACTCCTGCAACCGCCCTTCCGCGAACTGCTCGACCGTACGGGTCGCCTCCTAGCCCAACACGGAGTCGGCCAGGTGTTCTTCGAGGGCTATCTGCCCTCCGATGAGGCGAACGTCTGGACTCGTGTCGGCCTCACGGCGGACCCGGGCGTCTTGGAGATCAACGTGCCGCCCTGCGAAACGTGGCATGACTACCACCGCTGGCTGACGATCCTGGAGGAAACCGGCCGCGCCGTCGGCTTGCGTTCCTGGAAGCAAAACCCGCAAGGGATCGACGCCGGTACCGGCGGGGGCAACCACCTGCTTTTCGGCGGGCCGAGCCTGGATGAAAACCCGTTCTTCACACGGCCCGCCTGGGTGGCGTCGCTGCTGCGGTTCTTCCAGGCGCATCCGTCACTCGCGTATCTTTTCACCGGCGTGTACGTCGGCGCTTCCTCGCAGGCTCCGCGTCCGGATGAGTCGGCGCGCGACCTCTACGACCTGGACCTGGGTTACGAGTTTCTCGCCACGTTGCCACCGGGCGAGGACCACCGCCAACTCATCGGCGAGACCCTCCGGCACCTTCACACCGATGTCACCGGTAACACCCACCGCAGCGAAATCAGCTTCGACAAATTCTGGAACGTCGGCGGACCGCCCGGCAGCACGGCGGGATTGATCGAGTTCCGGGCGGTCGAGTCGCTGCCGCGCGCGGCGTGGATGTCGCTCGTCGCTCTCCTCTGGCAGGCCGTGGCGGCGCACACGCTCGAACACCCCTCCCCCCGCGCGCTGGTCGCCCACGGCCGGCAGTTGCACGACCGGTTCTTTTTGCCGACCCCGCTGTGGGAAGACCTGCGCGCCCTCCTCGCCGTTCTGCGCGCGGACGGGTTCGATTTCCCCGAAGAAGGCTTCCGCGCGATCTGGCGCTGGCGCTTCCCGCTGCTGCTCGCGGCGGATCTGGGTAACGCCGCGACGCTCGACGTGCGCCGCGCCTGCGAAGGCTGGCCGCTGCTCAGCGAGACGCCGAGCGAGGGCGGCACCACCAGCCGGTTCGTGGACACTTCCATCGAGCGGCTCGAACTGACCGCCTCGGCGGAGTTCGCGGCGGGCCACCGGGTGTTCGTCAACGGTCGCGAACTGCGTCTCCAGCCGCTCGGCGGCGACGAGCACATCTGCGGACTGCGTTACCGCCGCACGGCGCTCTATCCCTCCCTGCATCCGGGGATCAAGCCGCACCTACCCCTGGAACTCGCCGTGACTTCCGGCGCCAGCTCCAAGATCGTCACCTGCTACCGGATGGAAGAGGAGCACCACCAGTTCCGTGCCTTCTCGCCGGCCGAAGCCGTGCACGCGTTGAACCTGGGCCGTCCGGCCGCCAAGTCCGACCCGGTGTTGCTCACGTACGATCTGCGTCTGGACTAAAAAAGAGAGGGGCCGCGCCGGGGGGTTTTGCTCCTGAGCGCGGCCCCCGCCCCCCCGGCCCCCACCACAACACCCCAAAATCCCGACGCCCGCCCGTCGATCAGGGGCTGACGAGCCGGGTTGCATCCGGCGGCACGAGCGGAACGGCCGGCGCGCCGGGAGGCTCACCGAAGGCGCTGATACCCGCAACCTTCACCGGGTTGTCGGCAATGCCGGCCACCGGGTTCTTGTCCTTGAAATCACCGGCTGTGCGATCCTTAAAGTCCCTATCCTTGAAGTCCGTGTCCTTGTAGTCGCCCGAGTGCTGGCCGCCGTGGCGATGGTAGGCCGCGATGAGGTAGCGGCCCTGCGCGCCGCGGACGTTGACCGTCACGCGGTTGGGCTGGCCGTCGCCCTTGACCGCCACCGAAGCGATGGGCTGGTGGTTGGCCAGCATCGCGGGCGAGTTGTAGTTGAGCGTCTCGGCGTTGGCCACCGGCATGACCCCGGGCGGGGTGACGTAGTTGAGGTTGACGGGCTGGGCGTCGTCCCGGGACAGGGCGTTCTCCACGACGTAGAAGTCCATCTGGCCTTCCGGGGCCGTGAACGCGCACGTCACCCGGTCCAACCGGCGGTGCACGCCGAGGTCGATGACGGCCGTGGGGTTCGGGTCGGCCGCGTCGAAGGTGAACGCCGTGTCGTCCTTGCCGTCGATCATGTACTGCGCGTCGGCGAGGCTGTCGGCGTGCGAAACGGCGACGACCTTGGCCCCCATGGAGAGGCTCGCGTAGTCGTAGAAGCCGTTGCGGTCGGCGCTGGCACCCTGCGCGGCGACTTCCGTGCGCGACGGGGTCGTGACGTAGTTCAGGCGCGGCGCGGTGTTCAGCGCCGTGCCGTAGAGGCCGAACCCGGCGATCTTGCCGGCCTTGCGCGCGTCGATGTCGATCTTGACGTAGCGGCCCTCGGCGCTGCCGAAGTCGCAGTCGACCACGCGGTGGCCATCGAAGGTTTCGGCGCCGCCGACCTCGCGCCAGCCGGGGGCGTCGGCGGCGAGCTTCGTGGTGGACACCGACACGGTCACGCTGCCTTCGGCATCGGCGTTGACGAAGTTGAAATGGTTGAGCACTTCCACCTTGGACAAGCTCAGCACGAAGCTCGTCCGGCCCGCGGGCAAGCTGTAGTCGCGCGCGGCGTCGTCACCGATCAACACACCGGCGTCCGCCTTGGTACCGGCCGGGCCGTGGGCCTGGATCGTGGTGCCGAGGGTGGTCCGGGCGAGGCCAGCCTGGAGTCGGCTCATCGCTTGATCGGAGAACGTGGTGTCAGCCGCTACGGCCACCTGGCAGACCGGCGGTAAAGCCAGTCCACAAAGCACGGCGAACGCGCTGCCATAGAGTAATTTAGATTTCATGTGAAGAAGCCCTGATCGGTGAAGTAAAACGCGGTCATTTTGCCCGAAGGCCGGATTTTGGCAACAATTTTTTTCACAAATCTGCAAGTATTTTCTTAGGATTGCGAATGCAGACGTGCAAACCCTTGGCCGAGCTACACTGGCGTTATGTCAGAACAAACCGTGCCACTTCGTGTGGAAACGGTTATAAAGGTAGCCAATCCCCAAGAGGACGATGCCGAGACACAGCGCGCTGATGGCTCTCCCGAGGCTGTCGAGTTGCCACACATCGACGACGGCGATGCGCCCGAGAGTGACGACGAGAACACCGAGGCCGAGCCAGCGGTAAATCTTCTCGTGCAGGGTGAGTCCGGCCGCGAACACCACCGCCGCGAACAGCGACCACGCGGCGGCCAAGGTGAACGCCCCACCGAAAGATCCCGACACCCACGCGCTCAGCCACACCCAGCCGCCGAGGGTCGCGCCGCTCATGAGTGCCGCGTGCCAGGGCGGCGGTACGGGAGTTTGTCCTTCCTGGCGGCGGGCGAACTGCTGCTGACCCACCAGGGCGGTGACGCCGACCAGTTGGAGCAACGCTGCGCGGTCTCCGCGTTCGAGCAAGGCGAGGCTCGCCAATCCGACCGCACTGAAGAGGCCGCCCCAAACAAACCGGCGCGGCACGCCACGGACCAGCGCCCACGCGAACACCGCCCCACCCGCTGTGCCGAAGAACGCGAAGAATCCGCGCTCCGGCACGTAGCGCAGCCCCCACGCGAGGAAGAACAGCGTGGCCGCCACCTCGCCGATGACGATCCAAACGTACATCGCAGTTTGCTTCGTGGCGGCGTACGCACGTCCGACGAGGAAAATCGTCGCCAACAAAGCGGCCAGCGGCACAAGCGTCCAAGCCATCTCTATCCCCCAACCGCCCGGCCACGGCTGCGTCCACACCCATCCGGCGCAGGTGACGATGCTCACGGCGAGCAGCCATTGTCCCGCCACGGCCAACGCGCGGTAACCCGTTCGGAAGCCATACACCAGCAGCGCCACCGACAACCCCGCCGCCACGGCGCTCCAACCGGCCGCCGCCGGACTCTGGAGGCCGGCGCACAGCCAGTCAAAAATCAAGAACACGGCAAGCGCGGCGTTCCATCCGCCAAAGACGCTCCGCACCCGCGGAGAAGGCGACAGGTCACCGCCTGCCCCCGGCCAGCCGAGTTGCCACCATTGACCCACGGCGAGCGTCACGGCGAGCAAGCCCGCGAGGCTCCACGCAGGCGCCGTCAGGGGATTTGCAAAAGCATCTTCCACGACCCGGTGCCCGTATGCTGCCAGCAAAAAAGCCTGCGCGTAAAACGGCACCGTCCGCACACGCAGGACGTACACCGAAGCCGTCAGCAACAGCGCGCCGCCCACTAGGGCCGGCACCAGCGCGACGTGGTTGGCGAGGGTGCGCTCGATTGTTCCGAGCCAGACCGCACTCGCAAACAGCGCGTAGAAAGCCGGCGCGAGCCCGAGCGTCGCGCGGTAGCCGGGCAGGGTCCCCGCCGCATCGGGCGGACCGACGAACCGTTCCAGCCGCCGCTGGCTCCACCACGCCGCAAACAGCAGCAGCGCCCCCGCCGCGCCCGCCGAAATCCACGGCGTCGCCGCCGACGGATCGGCGAACTGGCCGGCCGCCGTCGCGAACACCGCCACCGCCGACGCCAGCGACATCCACAGCGGCAGGCGTTCCTCGCGGAGGTG
This sequence comes from uncultured Chthoniobacterales bacterium, assembly GCA_964250955.1. Classification (GTDB taxonomy): domain Bacteria; phylum Verrucomicrobiota; class Verrucomicrobiia; order Chthoniobacterales; family SZAS-18; genus CAHJWO01. Next base: position 12,488 of record CAXUIU010000062.1, read on the forward strand.
CGCGCGGGCAGCCAAGGCGACGGTTTGCAGCGCCAGCGCGAGTGCGAGCTGCCAGCCGTCGAAGTACGCGACCAACCCGGCCGTGACTAGGAGCAGCCCCGCCGTCAGGTAAGCGCCCTCCGTCTCCCGGCCCAGACGCCGCCAGCGGCTCGCCTCCGCCAAGAGGCACAAGGTCGCGCCGAAGCCGAGCGACCACTTCCAGAACGACCCCGGGTACTCGTCCAGCAAGAGCCAGGTCGTCAGCGCGAAGAACGCCCCGTTGTTGGCCGACACGAACCACGCCCTTCGTCTCTCCGACAGCCCACGCACCCCCGGCACGAACACCACGGCCGTGAACAGCAGCCAGAAAATCAATAGGAACCCCGCCTCGATCCACATGCCGCCCGACCCGGCGAGGGCGTGCGACGACTCCACGCCCTCGATCCGGCGGCGCACGTACGCGTGGAAGAAACTCCAGTACCAATCGCTGCCGTACGTCGCCGCGAGGCTCGCAAACGGGAACACCCGCCACAGGTGCCGCCGCACGAGGAACACCGCCGCGCCGGCCAGCAGGAGGTTGGCGAACAGCGTGAAGCCCGCCTTTTCGTTGATCGCCGACGTGTAGAACGCCAGCAGGACCGCGAACGTGGCGAGCGTTTCCGATTCCCGCCGGTCCGCGAGCCAGACCATGAACGCCGTCCAGCCGAGCAGGAGCGCACCGTCGAGCAGCGGGTCACGCAGGACAAGCAGGCTCGGGTTCCAGTGTGCGGCGTAGGTGACGTAGTAGACGGCCGCCAACCCGCCGGCGAGCACCACGCGGGCAAAGTTGAGCATCCGCGACGACTGCGCGGCCTCACGGCGGCGTTCGAGCCAGACGCCCGCACCGGTCAACGCGCCCGCGCCCAAGTACAGGAGCGTGACCTTCGCCGCCGGGCCAAGGTGGGGCACGACGTGGCTGTAGAGGTAGGTGCCCAGGAAAGTCAGGCTCGTGAGCAGCAACACAACGCCAATCCGCACGAGCCACGTCGTGCCGATGCGGACCTCCAGTGATTCCTTTGGCGCTGGTGCCGCCGGTGCGAGCGGAGGTGGCGGACTGACCGGAGCTGGAGCGGGAGGGCCAGGCCGGGTAAACCGGATGGTCTGCGCGGC
>CAXUIU010000063.1:0-2212 GCA_964250955.1 uncultured Chthoniobacterales bacterium
GGCTCTTACCTGTGACCCGATCTTGGATCAAGGCCACATCCTTGACCTGCCCCGCCTGACCGAAGAGGTCCATCAGGTCGGTTTCGGTCGCGTTGAACGACAGGTTGCCTACGTAGAGTCGATTGCCCATGGGAGTCTTAGAAACGAACTGCTTGCTGCTGATTACGGGGTGTTTTGCTGCGGACCGTGCGATGGAAAAGGAGCGGGCGAACGAGGTTCAAACTGTCACTGCTTCACTTCAATGAGACGCACGGTCGGGCGCGATGCTTGGAGAATTTCTCGCCAAATGCAAGCGCAAAAATTCAGACGCCGATGTCTTCGTTCCAAAGCTCGGGCTTTTCGACCACGAAGCGCGCCATGATCTCGGCGGCCTCGGGCAGATCGAGGTCCACGACCTCGATGCCGTGGGAGCGCATAAACTCGGGCGCGCCGGGGAAGTTGCGGCTCTCGGCGACGACCACCTTCTTGATGCCGAACTGCACCGCTGCCCCCGAGCACAGGTAGCAGGGCATGAGCGTCGAGTAGAGCGTCGCGCGGTGCAGGCGGCCCGCGCCGACGCGGCCGGCGTTGCGCAGGCAGTCGATCTCGGCGTGGGTGATGGGGTCGCCGTCCTGCACGCGCTTGTTGTGGCCGGCGGCGACGATCTCGCCGTCGATGACCAGCGACGAGCCGATGGGGATGCCCCCTTCGGCGAGTCCTTTTTTCATTTCGTCGATGGCGGCCTGCATCCCTGCGTCGATTTCCATGGGAGGCACGCTAACGACACCGTGGGCGTAGAGGGAAGCGAAAAATGGCGACTACTCGTGCGCCGGCTGGGACTTGGCGCGGTGCTTCTTGAACATCTCCAACGTCCGGTCGCGCGCCTGGGCGTGCTCGACCATCGGCGGCGGGTAGTTCTTCGCCATCCGCATCCCCGGGGCGGGGGCCACGTGCAACCGCTCGGCCGGCACGTCGCGCAACTCGGGGCACCATTCCTTGATGAACTCGCCGTCCTTGTCGAAGCGTTCGCTTTGCGTCCAAGGGTTCTGGATGCGGAAGTACGGCGCGGCGTCCGCCCCGGTGCCGGCGCTCCACTGCCAGTTGCCGTTGTTGTTGGAGATCTCGCCGTCCACGAGCTTGCGCATGAAGAGCGCCTCGCCCTCGCGCCAGTGGAAGCGCAGGTCCTTGGTCAGGAACATCGCCGTGATGATCCGCAGCCGGTTGTGCATAAACCCCAGCCCGGAAAGCTGCCGCATCGCCGCGTCCACGATGGGAAACCCCGTCTGCCCCTCGCACCAACGCTGGAACTGTTCCGGTTCATCGCGCTCCCAGACCCACGGCAGGCCACGCGTGGCGGGGTTGAAGTCTTCGTCCAGCACGTTCGGAAAGTGGAAGAGAATCTGCATGTAAAAGTCCCGCCAAGCGACCTCGGAGACGAACTTGTCGGCGTGATCGCGGCGATCCTCCGGGAGTTCGGCGGCGAGTTCGCGGGATTTGTGGAAGACCTCCCGGATCGACAACAGGCCCCAGCGCAGATCCTGCGAGAGCCGGCTGCTGGTGTCGTCGCCAAGGACGTTGCGGCGCGTGGCGTATTCCTTGATGCCGCCCTTCGGGGATAGAAAGGTTTGCAGGCGCTTGCGGGCGGCGGCCTCGCCGGCTTCGATGATGCGTGCGCCTTCACTCTTGAGCTTCCAGTGTGAGAGGTCGGGCAGCGGCAGGCTCTTGAGCTTCGGCGGTGCGGTCAGCCTGCGAAGTGGGGAGCCGACCGGCGGCATCTTTTCCTTCAACCACGCGCGGAAGTACGGCGAATAAACGCGGTAGGTGTTGCCGGTGCCCGAGAGCACCTCATCGCGCTCGAACATCGCCACATCCTTCATGGCGTGAAACTGCGCGCCGCGCCGCTCGGCCATCGCGCCCACGGCGTCCTCCTGTCCGCGGCCGAACGGGTCGGGGTCGCGGTTGCAGTAGATGGCTTCCGCGCCGGTCTCGGTGAGGAGCTTTTCGAGTTCTTCCTCCGCCTTGCCGCAGCGGACGATGAGCTTGCCGCCTGCCTTCTCCAGGTCGGCGGCGAGCAGGCGCAGGCATTCGCAGAGGAATTCCTGACGGTTCGGTCCGACCCAATGGTGCTGGCCCTGCCACTCGCTGAGGATGTAGACCGTCGCCACGCAGCCGTCGGCCCCCCCCGCGGGGGGGGTGGGGGGGGTTTTTTGGTGGAGGCGCCGGGGGGGCCGGG
>CAXUIU010000063.1:2222-13555 GCA_964250955.1 uncultured Chthoniobacterales bacterium
GTATTGTCGTGCAGCCGCAGGTCGCGCCGGAACCAATGAATCGCCGTCTTCATACGCAGACTTTTACGCACCATCCCGGCCGGCCGGGCGCGTCTTTTCGGCGAATAAAGCCTTGGACTTTCCGGTCGGAGGGTTGTCCAGGTTCTCCCTCGCCGTGCCCGCCGTTCCCGCTCTCGCCGAAAACCGCCAGGTGCCCGCCGCCACCGCGCGGTCGGCCGTCGATCAATCCAACGCGACGCTCCTGCGCCGGATGCTCGGCGTCGCGTGGACCTACCGGCGCGGATGTATCAAGGTACTCGCCCTGCAAATGGTCCTGCTCGCCGGCAACGTCGCCGGCCTCGGCCTGGCGGGAGTCGGCATCGACTTCATCGCGCACCGGGTGGATGCCTCCCGCCCCGCGCCGCGCTGGCCATTCGGCTGGGTCCCGCCCGCGGCGTGGTCGCCGATGACCGTCGTGGCGTTCCTGGCCGCCGGGGTGCTCGCGGTGGCGCTCGCGCGGGCGTGGACCGACTTCTATTACCAGATGTCCCTCGCGCGGCTCGTGCAAGGCGAGATCGTTGTCGATCTGCGCGCGGCCGTGTACGACAAACTCCAGCGGCTGAGCTTCCGCTTTTTCGACGACCATGCGAGCGGCTCGATCATCAACCGCGTGACCAGCGACGTGCAGAGCCTGCGTTCGTTCGTGGATCTCGTGTTGATCCAATTGTTCATCCTGGGGTTGCAGTTCGTGCTGGCGTTTTGGTACATGGCGACGCTCCATTTGCCGCTGACGCTCGCCTGTTTTTCGACGACGCCGCTCCTGGCCATCGGGGCGGTGTGGTTCTCGCAAGTGGTGCGGCCGGCGTACGTGCGCAACCGCGAGTTGGTGGACAAGCTCATCGGCGTGCTCAGCGAGAACGTCCAGGGCGCGGGCGTGGTCAAGGGGTTCGCCCGCGAGCGGGAGGAAATCGGGAAGTTCGCCGCCGCCAACGACGCCGCGCGCGACCAGCAGAACTGGATTTTCTGGCGGCTGAGCACCTTCATTCCGACCCTGGGTTTCTTGAGCCAGGTCAACCTGATCGTGCTCCTCGCGTACGGCGGCGCGCTCGTCGTCCGCGGGGAACTACCGCTCGGCTCCGGGCTGGTGGTGTTCGCAGGGCTGCTCCAGCAGTTCTCCAATCAGGTAATCAAAATCTCGGACATCGCCAACAGCGTGCAGACGAGCCTGACAGGCGCGCGGCGCGTCTTTGAGGTGCTCGACACACCGGTGGAAATCACCAACGCGGACGCTGACTGCCTCGTGCGCCTGCCGCGGGCGCGTGGCGAGGTGCGCTTCGAGGACGTGCATTTTGGTTACGGCGACGGACCGGGCGTCTTGCGCGGGATGGACTTCCACGTCGCCCCGGGAACGTGCGTGGCAATCCTCGGGCCGACGGGGTCGGGCAAGAGCGCGCTCCTGGGCTTGATCCCGCGCTTTTACGACCCGACCCGGGGACGGGTACTCATCGACGGCCACAATGCTCGCTGCATCGAGTTGGACGAACTGCGGCGCAACATCGGTTTGGTCTTCCAGGACTCATTTCTTTTTTCCAACACGGTCGCGGCCAACATCGCCTTTGGCCAGCCGGCGGCCACGCGCGCGCAGATCGAACGCGCCGCCGGACTCGCCCAGGCGCACGACTTCATCACGGGTCTGCCCGACGGTTACGACACCGTGCTCGGCGAAGGCGCGAGCAATCTCTCCGGCGGTCAGCGCCAGCGCCTCGCCATCGCCCGGGCACTCCTGCTGGAACCGGCCATCCTGCTGCTCGATGACCCGACGGCCGCGGTCGATCCCGGCACGGAGCACGAAATCCTCTCCGCGCTCGATGGGGCGATGGCCGGGCGGACGACGTTTCTGGTGGCGCACCGGGTCAGCACGTTGCGACGCGCCGACCGGGTGATGGTTCTCGACGCCGGGCGGGTCGTGGAGTTCGGCCCGCCGGCAGAACTCCTTCGCAAACCCGACGGTCACTACCGGCGCGTGGCCGAGTTGCAGGTGGCCGACGCCGAGAGCCTGCGGCGGCTGGCCCGGACGTGACGTTCTTGCCAACGGTCGCGCTGGTCCCTATCTTGCTCGCTTTCGCTGCCATCCATGATCAAGCCCCTTCCTTTGCTGTACGCCGCGGGTCTGCTGCTCGGCGCGGTCGCTCCGGCTCTCGCGGTGCCCGCCAAGCCCGACGCCAAACCGAAGCCGAGCGCCTTCAAGCCGTCGCGCGACGACGTGGTACGGCTCCAGATTTTCCTCGACGAGCAGAACTTCGGCCCCGGGCGTATCGACGGCGGCTACGGCGGCTTCACCAAGAAGAGTTGGATGCGCTACCAGGAGTCGCAGGGCATGACGCCGACCGAAGAATTCGACGCGTCGAAGTTCGCGTCGGTGGACCCGACCTACGCGACTTATAACGTCACCAAGGATGATGTCGCCGCCATCGGCACGATCCCCTCGTCGCTCGCCGAACAGGCCAAAACCAAGTCGCTGCCCTACACCAGCCTGCCCGAACTCATCGGCGAGCGTTACCACGTCGGTGTCGATTTTCTGAAGAAACTCAACGCCCCCAAGAACCTCGACCAACTTAAGGAAGGCGACTCGGTGAAGGTGCCCAACATCGTGCCGCCCTTCAACTTGGCGCAGGTGTTCGCGCTGCGGCAGTACACCAGCGAGCGCGAGAAGATCATCAAGGCCAACGCTGAGGCCGTTAAGAAGGACGCGCCCAAGTCCGACGCCGCGCCGGCCAGCACCACGGCCGCCGCCATTCCCGAGGCGATCCCGGGACCGACCGTGCCCGTGTCCGCGTCGCCGCCCCCGCCGGACGCCGTGCCTTCGCCGTCGCCCACCGCTGCGCCGGTTGCGGACACCTCGCCTAGCCCCGCGTCCGAGGAAGCGAAGAAGGCTCCCGACAACCGGCCTGTGCTCACCGCCGTGCCGGCGAATTCGAGCCGGCTGGTGTTCCACGTCAACACGAAGGAAAGCTACCTCGAAGTCCGCGACGGCGAGCGGCTGGTGGCGTGCTTCCCGATCACGCCCGGTTCCTCGTCCATCCCGACGCCCAAGGGCAACTGGAAGGTCGTCGCCAAGACGCTCCTGCCGCAGTTCCGCTGGGACAAGTCGGTGCTGCTCTACGGCAAGCGCAGCGGCACTGCCTACGAACTGCCCCCCGGCCCGAACAACCCCGTGGGCATCACCTGGATCGCGCTGGACCGGCCCGGCATCGGCATGCACGGCACGAGCGACCCCGACTCCATTGGGCGCTCGGCCAGCCACGGCTGCATCCGGCTCTCGAACTGGGACGCGTTCAAGGTCTACGGCATGGTGGCCCGCGGCACGCAGGTCATCATTGAATAAGGGCGGCCGAAGTCCCCGCGCATGAACCTCGCCGCCCTCGTCGACGGGCTCGTCGTCCTCGCGTACTTCGCCGTCATCCTGGGTATCGGCCTCTACATGGGCCGGCGCGAGGATAGCCTGCACGATTTCGCGCTGGGCGGTCGGCGCATCCCGTGGTGGGCGGTGCTGGCGTCGATCATCGCCGCGGAGACGAGCGCGGGGACGTTCTTCGGCGCGCCGGGGGAGGGGTACAAGCTGCGGAATTTTACGTACATCCAGCTTTCCATCGGCACGATCATCGCACGGGTTTTGGTCAGCTATATCTTCCTCAAGCCATACTACGAGTACAACGTTTACTCAGTGTACGAGTATCTCGCGCAACGGTTCGGTCCACGGACCAAGAACGCCGCCTCTGCGGTGTTCCTACTCACGCGCACGCTGGCGTCGGGCTCGCGCATCTACGTCGCGGCGATCATCCTCGTGATCGCCGTGGAATTGTTCCGCGGTGCGCCGTTGGATGCCAACCACAAAGTACTCGTCTATGTGTTGGTTAGCATGGGGATTACCGTGTTGACCGCGATCTACACGACCCTGGGCGGGATCAAGGCCGTCATCTGGACGGACTTCATCCAGGCGTCGATTATGATGGGTAGTGCGCTGGCGGCTGGCGCGATCCTGTTTTTCTCGATCCCCCACGGTTGGGCCGGAGTGAAGGAAATCTTGCCGGACGGCAACCTGCTTTTCGCCACCGGCCTCGACCCCGCGCGACACGGTTGGGATCAGGTGAAGGGAATGTTCGAGACGGAGTACACCGTGTTCGCCATCGTCGGCGCGGTCTTCCTGAACATGGCGACTTTCGGCACCGATCAGGACATGGTGCAACGCATGTTGACGGCACCCGACGTGCGCCGTTCGCGCCGTTCGCTGATCCTCTCGGGGCTGGCGGACATCCCCATCGCCCTGACGTTCGTGGGCATCGGCATCCTGCTCTTCGCGTACTTCCACGCGACGCCCGACCCGGCGCAGCCCAAGGCCGAAAACGACGTGTTCGCCTACTACATCCTGACCCGCCTGCCCATGGGGATGCGCGGGCTGCTGCTGGCAGGAATTTTCGCCACGGCGATGGGGTCGCTCAGCACGGCGCTCAACGCCCTAGCGACGAGCTTCGTGCGCGACTGGTACCAGCCGTTCATCAACCGACAGGCGGACGAAGGGCAGTCCCTGCGCGCCGTGCGCTGGGCCACGGTGGCGTTCGCGGTGCTCCTGGTCGCGGTGTCGTCGGCGACCTCGTACGTCGTCCTTAAGAACCCGGGCCTGCGCATCATCCCGATTATCCTGGGAATCTTCGGGTACACGTATGGTTCGCTGCTGGGAGTGTTCCTCGCCGGGATGCTCACGCGCAGGCGTGGCCATGACACGGGTAACCTCCTGGCGATGGTCGCGGGCTTCGTGGTCGTGGCGGTCCTGAGCGGCCTGCCCAACCAGGTCGCGCAGATCTTTGCGGGCCACGGCCTCTACCCGCAACCGGCATGGCTGCCGGTAATGGAGTTCCCGTGGTGGGTGATGTTCGGCTCCCTGACGACGTTCGGGGTGGCGGTGTGCTTCCGCACGCCGACGCGGGCATGAGAAATCCTCGCAGAGCGCGAGAAAAGGGGTTGAACCCCCTGCCGGCCGCTTGTATGGGTGGCATCTCCGCCGCGGTGCGTGTTTCCCGCCGGCTGGAAAAGGAGCCATAGCTCAATTGGTTAGAGCGCCGCCCTGTCACGGCGGAGGTTGCGGGTTCGAGCCCCGTTGGCTCCGGGTCTTCCTGGGACTCGCCTGAGAACTATCTGCGGCTGACCGCCTCGCGGAGCTTGGCGACGCAGTAGTCATTCAGGCCGACCTTCGCCTGCGCGGCGCGGATGGCGAGCGCCTTGTGTAAGTTCGGGCCGGTGCGCAGGTTGAACTTGCCGCTGTACTCCTTCCGGGCCGTGGCCGGCGGGATGGGCAATCCGTCTTCCTCTCGGATTTTGAGGTGCTCTTCGACGATCTCGCTGATTTCGCGGAAGACCTCTGCCGCATCGTCGCCGTGGCAGGAGGGACCCACGAGGGGGGGGGCGCTACCGACAAAGCAGCCGTCCTCCTCGCTCCATTCTACGATCTTGAGATAATCCGCCCCCCGGGGTTTTTTCACCCCGGCCTTCGTTGCTTTAGTGTTGCTCATTTTCCGGTGCTTCGTTTGATGGATTCCCGCACGTCTTTCTCTTGGTAGGGTTTTGCGTCCGCGCCTTCTTGGCCGGAGAGGGTGACGATGTTGCCCTTGCCATCGACAAAGTTTCGATGGCTGCCCTTGCCGCCACGGTCTACGAACCCGGCTTTCTTAAGATCGGCGATCAATTGGCGAATCTTGCGGGGCACTTGTAATTAGTACCAAATTAGTACCATGGTGCAAGAAAGAACCATGAGCAGACAAATACAGGGTTTGAGCCCCGTTGGCCCCGGGTCTTTTTTGTGGCACCGTCGTCCCCGATGACCACCGATCCCATCGCCCCGTCCGCCAAATCCTCCGCGCGCCTGTGGCTCGAAGACCTCGTCGTCACCGCCTTCGGCATGGCGAGCAGCGGGGCGGTGGCCTACGGGTCGTTCTACCTGGCGCGCTACCACGACTTTGCGGTCTACACGTGGATGGCCGACGCCATCATCCCCATCGGCGCAATCATCTGCGGGTTCGTCGCGGCCATCGGGTATTGGATCGGCTCGCGGCTGTTTAACCACAAGCCGACCAGGCTCCTGCTCCTGAACATCGTGCTCGTGTCGGTGGGCACGTTCTTCTCGATCTACCACCTCGAATACACCCACGCCTCCTACCAGGGTCAGCCGCTCGAACAGGTGATGAGCTTCCCCGACTACCTCCAGGCGTCCATCGAGAACATGACCTATAAGAGTTCCCGCTCCGGCGAGCAGCCGACGGAACTGGGCAAGTGGGGCTGGGGGGCGGCCGGGCTCCAGGTGCTCGGCTTCTGCCTGGGCGGCTGGGCGGTGTACGGCATCCTGGCGGGCACGCCGTTCTGCGCGAATTGTTCAATGTACTTCCGCCGGCTCTGGTCGCGCGGCACCAAGTGGAAGGACCTGTCGGAGATGGGTCAGCAGTACGACGGACTCAGCGCCCTGCTTGGAGGCGGGCACTACCAGGCCGCGGTCGATCAACACGCGGCTTCGGGGGAGAAGATCTACCGCGCCAAAGGCTTGCTGACGATGTCGCAGCACCAGTGCCCCGGCTGCCAAGAGAATCGGCTCACGCTGCTCGCGCAGAGGGCCAACGGCAACCACATGGCCACGGTCGCGCGCCAGGTCGTCATCACACGCGAGTCGGTCCACAAGGCTGGCGCCGCCGTGGCTTGATCACCCTTCGCCAACGTTCCCATGGGGCTCTCCTTCGACGTGCAGGCCGCCCCGCTCTCCGGTGGGCCGACGAACCTGCGGCGGCGCGTCCTCGTCACCGGCGCCGCCGGCCGCATCGGCTCGTCCTTTGCCGAACACAGCCACGACCGGTACGACCTGCGGTCTGACCGACCGTTCCTTCGCCGAACGCGGCACGGGCCTCGGGTCTTGCGGCGAACTCCTCGAGGGCGAACTTCACGACCTCGCCTTCCTCAAGCGCGCCTGCGAGGGGATCGACACCGTCGTCCACCTGGCCGGCAACCCGGAACCGGCGTCCGCCTGGCACGAACTGCTGGAAACCAACATCGTCGGCACCTACCAGACCTGCGTCGCCGCCCGGGCAGCCGGGTGCTGGCGGGTGGTCTTCGCGTCGTCGATCCACGCCGTGTCCGCGTACCCGCCGGACGTGCAGGTCAAGACGAGCGAACCGTCCAACCCTGGCGACCTCTACGGCGTGACCAAGTGCTTCGGCGAATCGCTCGGCCGCTATCCATGCATTCGTTCGTCTCGCACCGCGACCTCAACCAACTCCTCCAGCGTTGCATCGATGCACCCAACACCTTGCGCTTCGCGGTCTTCCACGGCGTGAGCAACAACCGCTTCAAGCGTCTGGACATCTCCGACGCGCGCGAACTCCTCGGTTACACGCCGCAGGATGATTTCACCGAGATCAATCCCCGCACCCACGACCTGCACCTGAGCAAGGTGGTAGCCATCGGCTCCCAGCGTCTCGACGGGAACCCGTCCGGCATCCGCGACGAACTCTGAGGGCGGCCCGCCGCCTACGGCCGCTGCTTGACGATCTCGACGTACTTGGCTTCGAGCTTCGCGTAGCGTTCTTCGAGCGCCTCGAACGCGCGGCGTTCCTCGAAGAGCGTGTTCTCCAGTTCGCGGATGCGCTGTTGCAGGCTGACGCGGATGCCGGTACGCACGGGACCATCGCTGCCGGCGTCAGGGACCTCGGGCTCCTCGGGCGGGGTCGTCAGCGAACCGACGGCGCGCACGGTCGTCGCCGTGCCGTCGCGCGCGTTGATGAGCGCCGTGTCGGCGTTGATCTCGCCCAAATTGAGAAATTCTTGCAGCGCGCCGAGCGTCGTCGGACCGTAGAGCTGGTCGCTCGTCAACTCGATGAGCCAATCCATCGCCAGGGCCGGCACCATGGGGGCCTTGAACCACGTCTGTTGATCGTCGGACACCTTGTCCAGCGGCGAAATCTGCGCGCCGGTCGCCCAGGTGTTGATCTGCTGGAAGCTGACGGGTCCGAAAACCTCATTGTTCTCGGCCTTGAGCAGGTACAAGGCGGTGGCGTTCGGGTCGATCATGGCGGGATGGGACCAGTGCGGCCAGTGTACGGGGCGGGCGGAAGTTCGGCAACCCTCGTTTTGTCTCGTGCTAATGGGCGGGAAAACCTTGCGTTGCACGCCTTCCAAAACTACACTGAGAGCACTATGCCAGAGCGCACCCAAAAACCACCGACCCCGGCCCCCTGGGAGCCCAAGGGCGGCGACAGCGATGGTCCGAAAAGTCCCGACGTGTCCAAGCCCGACACGAATGATTTGCTCAAACGCATGAAGAAGGTCGACCCGAACCAGTCCAAGCGCTATCGCCAGCGCACCGGACAGTAAATGAACGGTTCCCTGTTTCCGCCCGTCGTATTGCCCTCCGCGGGGTCACATGATCCTGGCGATTTCGCCGCGTTGCTTCAGGCGCGCGGCCTCTACCCGGGTCCGGTCCCGCCTTCGACGGCCACGAATAAGAATTACCAAGTTCCCGCGCAAACGCAGGCGACGACGATCCTCGCCTTCAAGTTCGCCGGGGGCGTGCTCGTCGCCGGTGACCGCCGCGCGACGGCCGGCAACATCGTTGTCTACGACCGTGCCGACAAGGTGCTCGAAATCGACCGCCATTCGGTCATGGCCATTGCCGGTGTCCCCGCAACCGCGTGGGAAATGGCGCGCGTCTTGGAGCACTCGTTCCAATACTACCGCCGCACGCAGCTCCAGGAGATGAGCACAAGCGGCAAGGTGCGCGCGTTGTCGAAGCTGCTGCGCGATAACTTCGGCCTCGTCATGCAGGGTGTGGGTGTGGTCGTGCCGCTCTTCGCCACGTACGATGCCACCAGCCCCGAGCCGGGCAGCAAGCTCTACTTCTACGATGTGATGGGCGCGAACTTCGAGGTGGCCGAGTACGCCGCCACGGGGTCGGGTTCGCCGGGTGTCCGCGGCGTCCTCTACTACGAGAACACCTGGGGCAGCAAACCGCTTAGCGAATACAGCCTGGAAGAGGCTCTGCGTCTGACGCTCCGCGCGCTCGACACCGCTGCCGAGTCCGACACCGCCACCGGCGGGGTGGACCGGAACGGGCGCATCTTCCCTATCGTCAAGATCATCACCAAAGACGGTATCCAGACGGTGACCGACGACACCTTGCGCACCCTCTTTAACGCCGGTCGTCAGCTTCTCGGCGGCGGCGTGCCGATGGGCTAGTCCCGTCGGAGTGAGATCAATCCCCTTCGCATGATCGAAGAACCTTTCCGTTTCGTCGAGGCTATCGCCAACCGGCGCGAGTACATCGAGACCCAGATCGCCACCGGCAGCCCCATCATCGCCCTCAACTACGCGGGCGGCATCCTGCTCTTCACGCTCGGGCGCGAGCGGCAGAAGATTTTCGAGATTTATGACCGCATCGCCATGGGCGCCATCGGCCACCCGGGCGACATCGAGCGGTTGCGCATGACCGCCATCGAACTCGCTAGCACCGAGGGTTTCACGCGCTCATCGGGCGACGTGTCCCTGCGGCGGATGGCGAACTATTCCATCAGTCCCGCGCTGAAGGCAGCCTTCGAGCAAATCTACGGCGCGCCGTACCTCGCGCGCGTGCTCTTCGCCGAACTCGGGCCGGATGGCGCGCAGAACACGTTCTTGCGTGTGGACTACGATGGTTCCATCCAGTCCAACGGCACGCCGTTTTCGCGTTCGCGGCAGGAGTATGCCGTGCTCGGCGGCACGCGTGCCAGCACCGAGCAGATGGAGAAACTTCTCGCCCGCGACTACAAGTCCGGCCTCGACTTGAACGGCGCGTTGCGCCTCGCACTCGACGCCTGGACGACGGGGTTCCTCGTCATCCAGGACGACAAGGCCGCCGACGAACTTCCCACGGAGGCCGCGCTCGGCAGCACCCGCCGCGAGCAACTCGAAGGGGCCACCGCCGAGGTCGTGGTCTTGGAGTCGAGCGTGTCCTCCAACGTGACTTTCCGCAGCCTGACCGAAGACGAACTCCGGCCGCTGATGGAAGGCAATGCCTCCTGACCCCGCCGAGCCGCCGCCCGCCGCGGAAGAACACACGGTTGTTCTCCCGCCGGAACTCGTCCCAGCTGCGCCTCCGCGACGTGTCCCGGTCGCCGTGTGGCGACGGCACTGGTGCAGCGTCGGCGGGTTGGCGCTCCTGGCAATTTGTGCGCACGCGCTGATCGGCGGTCCGTGGCCGGTGTGGCATTGGCCAGCAGTTTCTCCATCCACGATCCCTGCGACGGGGACGGTGGCCGTTGTGGTCGATCCCGGCCATGGCGGCGGCGACTCCGGTGCGGTCGCGCAGGGCGTCGTCGAAAAGGATCTTAACCTCGACGTGGGCCGGCGGGTCGCGCAGGCGCTCACCGCGCGCGGGGTCAAGGTGCGGCTCACGCGCGAGGACGACCATTTCGTCACGCTGGAAGACCGGGTGCGCGCCGCCAACGCGCTGCCGGGTGCGGTGTTCGTGAGCATCCACTTCAACGACGCGTCGGGCGACGGCCGCGTGGCGACCAACCGCGCCAGCGGCATCGAGACGTTTTACTCCGAGAACAAGGCGATGACGGCGTCGGCCGGCGGTTGGATGTGGGCGTCGCTCTTCGGCGCGGGCGCGAAGGCCGACCCGGGCGCGGCGCACGACGTGGAACGCTGGTCCGTGCGGGCGGGCGCGTCGCTGGCGCAGTCGATCCAGGGTGCGCTCGTGGCGAGCACGGCGGCGGCGGACCGCGGGATCAAGGAACGTTCGCTCTACGTCACCCGGCGCGTGCGTGGGCCGGCGGTGTTGGTGGAGGGCGGGTTCGTCAGCCATCCGGGCGAAGCGCGGCTTCTAGGTGACCCGGCTTACCGCCAGAAACTTGCCGAAGCCATCGCCGATGGTATCGTTCGTTACCTGGAAGAAGCCGCGCGCCAACCGGTGCCGGCGGCCGTGGCGGCAGCCTCGGTGGAGGCTTGAATATCGCCGTGCACGGCGCGTCTAGTTTTGAAGCAGATTCCCTTTGCTCCTCCCATGAAAATTTTGCGCGCCTGCCTCGCGGCGGGCTTCCTCGCCACTTCTGTGGTCGGCACCCTCCGCGCGGACGACACCCTGCGCCGCTACCAACAGTCCCTGCGCAACCAGGGATTTTACTACGGTCCCATCGACGGCAACCCGGGCGACGAAACCACCCAGGCTCTCCGTCGTTATCAGATTCGCAACGGCCTCGCGGTCACCGGAAATCTGGACGAAGACACGCGCCGCGCGCTGGACCGCAGCCCGTCCGAGGAAGTGCAGTCCACGCCCGGCC
>CAXUIU010000064.1:0-13523 GCA_964250955.1 uncultured Chthoniobacterales bacterium
ACCGGAACTCGCTCGCGTACTCCACCTCGCAGGGCAGGTGCGCCAGGGACTCGATCAGGTACTCGCCGACCAACCCAGAGTGGTACGCCGTGCCGCAGGCCGTGATGATGACGCGGTCCACCTCGCGGAGTTCCTGCGGGGTCATGTTCAGCCCGCCCAACCGTGCGCTAGCGTCCTCGACCGACAGCCGGCCGCGCAGGGCGTCGCGCACGGCGTGAGGCTGCTCGAAGATCTCCTTGAGCATGTAGTGCGGGTAGTCGCCGAGCTTCACGTCGTCGCTCGTGAAATCCACCTTCGTCACCTCGTAGGAGCCCGCGATGCCGCCTTCGAGCGTGCTGATCTGAAAGCCGTCGCGTTCGACCACGGCCACGTCGTAGTCCTTCAGGAAGATGGCTTCCTGCGAATGCGCGATGACCGCCTGCGGATCGCTGGCGAGGAAGTTCTCGCCCTTCCCCAGGCCGACCGAGAGCGGCGAGCCGCGCCGCGCGCCGATGAGCACGTCGGGCACGTCGAGGTGCATAACGGCGATGCCGTAGGTGCCGATCACCTGCTTGAGCGCCGCGCGCGTGGCTTCGAGCAGTCGCGCCTTGGAATGCGGCCCGCCGGCCTCGTCGTAGAGCTTGCCGATGAGATGGGCCAGGATTTCAGTGTCCGTCTGCGAGCGGAACTGATGACCGGCCTCCACCAGCGGCGCACGCAGGGCCTGGTAGTTTTCGATGACGCCGTTGTGGACGAGCGCCAGGCGGCCGGATTGGTCGAAGTGCGGGTGGGCGTTGGCGTCGTTGGGCTGGCCGTGGGTGGCCCAGCGGGTGTGCGAGATGCCGACGTGGCCGGCGGCACCGTTTTCCTTGAGGAGGTCGGCGAGAGCCTGGATGCGGCCCTTGCACTTGCGCGTCTCGATCTGGCCGCCGTCGATGGTCGCGAGCCCGGCGGAGTCGTAGCCGCGGTATTCGAGCCGGCGCAGGCCGTCGAGGAGGATGGGGGAGGCGGAAGATTTGCCGATGTAGCCGACGATGCCGCACATAAGTGCGCCCAGCGTAGGGTGCCGCCGCCGGGAAAGCAAGCCGCCCGCCGCCTACTCCGCCGGCAGCCCGCGCGTAAGCAAGTCGCGCAGGAGGCCGTCCATGCGCTCGTCGAGTTCAGACGGGAGTGTCTCGCCCTCGAAGTCCTTCGGCACGTACAGAAAGCGCGGCACGATCCAGCAGCGAAAATCGAGCATCAGCGAGTTGGCGAACCCCATTACACTCATGTACGAGCCTCCCCCGCCCGCCGAGAGCAGGAAGCCGACGGTCTTGTTGCCCAGGGCATCCTCGCCCATGAGTTCGACGAAGTTCTTGGCGGCCGAGTTCACGTCGTAGTTGTACACCGGGCAAGCGAAGAGGACGTGCGTGGCCGCGGTGGTCTGGGCCTTGATCCGGGCGACGTTGGGATCACCCCAACCCGCGGGCGAACCAGCGAAAGGCAGCGGATTCTCGCGCAGGTCAAGCAAGGTGGCGGGCGTGCCGGCGTCGGTCAGCTTGCGCAGGGCGATGCGGGCGAGCCGCTGGGAGCGCGACTTGCCGTTCATGCTGGAGGCGACGATCAGGACTTGGGTGGGCATAAGGGATTCAAGCAGAGAAGCCCGCTGCCGCAAGCCAGCCCCGGGCGATGCACCGGCCGGTTGCCTTTTCCCCGGCGTCCGTCCATCGTGCAGGGATCGTGCGCCTGCTCGACCAGTACATCTTAAAGAATTTCCTGCTGCCCTTCGTCTACTGCTGCCTGGGGTTCATCGCCATCTGGCTCGTCTTTGAACTCGGCTCGAAGGCCAACGACTTTATCAACGGCGGCGCGTCGCTGGGCTACATCTTCGCTTTCCAGTTGGAGCAGTTGCCCTCCGTCATGGTGCTCATCCTGCCCATCGCGCTCCTGTTGGCGCTTCTGTACTGTTTGGGGCGCATGTCGCAGTCCAATGAGATCCTGAGCATGCTCAGCGCCGGCGTCAGCCTGGGGCGGGTGCTCCTGCCGATCTTCCTGCTCGGGGTGGCCGCCGTCGCTCTGAGCACCTACCTGCAATACTCCGCCGCCCCCAAGGCCGACGCCCGTCGCGAGCGCGCCGAGGCCGAACTCGAAGCCGGCCGCCGCCTCCAGCGCCTGAACTTCACCACCGGCTACCTCTTCCCCAACCGCTCCGACAACCGCGTGTGGTTCATCGAGAAGATGCCCTCGAACCTCTCCCAGCCGCTCGAAGGCGTGCGCGTCGAGCAGACCACCCCGCAGGGCATCACGAAGTACTACGCCGCCGTCGCCACCTACGACGAACCCACGCGCGCCTGGACCTTCCGCGACGGCCGGGTCGTGCATTGCAGCCCGGACGGCAACGTGCTCGACATCGCCTTCCCCCCGGTGCAGACGATCACCGGCTGGAGCGAGACCCCCTGGCGCATCAACAGCGCCGTCCTCCAGCCCGACAAGCTCTCCGTGCCCGAACTCCACCAGTACCTCACGCTCAACGGTGACTTCACCGACGCGCAACTCGCGCCCTTCCGCGCGTACCTGGCCCAGCGTTGGGCCAACCCGTGGACCTGCCTGGTCGTCGTGCTCTTCGCCTCCGCGTTGGGCGTCGTCTACCAACGCCGCAGCGTGCTCTCGGGCGTGGCGACGGCGATTGTCCTCTTCGCGCTGATTTTCTTCTTCGGTAACCTGTTCCTGGCGTTGGGCAAGGGCGCGCGGATGCCGGCGCTGCCATCGGCGTGGGCGGTGAACGTCGTCTTCGGCGCGGTCGGCCTGCTGCTCCTGCGCCAGCGCGCGTTGAACCGGGACCGGATGTTTTCGTGATGTTGCAGGACTGGACCATCCAGGCCCGCGCGAACCGCTGCGACGTGACGGGCCGGCCGTTCGCCGACGGCGAGAGCTTTTATACGCTGCTCTACCGCGACGGCGAAGACGATGCACTCTCGCGCCGCGACGTATCGGCCGAGGGCTGGAAACAACTCCGCGCCGACCGGACCGCCCCGCGCCCGTTTTCCTTTTGGACGGCACGGTTCCCCCCGCCGCCCCCGCCGGCGCCGGACGCCTTGCCCAAGGCCGACGCCGAGACGCGCCTGCGCCGTTTTCTCGCCGAGAACCGCCCCGAGCACACCCGCGCCGTCTACATCCTCGCTCTCATGCTGGAGCGCAAGAAGGTCCTGCGTCCCACCGACACGCGTTCCGACAACGGCCGGCGTCTCCTCTTCTACGAACACGCCGGCACGGGCGAGACGTTCGTGGTCAACGACCCGGGGCTGCGGCTGGACCAGTTGGAAGAAGTTCAGCGCGAGGTCGGCGAACTCCTCAAAAACCCGGACGCTGGGTGATGTGGGATGCGGCGGGAAACCCGGCCACACGCCACGTCTTTCCAGCTCTGAAAGGGCGGAATGCGCTAGGCCCGGGGGCCCCCCCGGGGTCCCCGGCCCCGTCAGCCGAACCCCCGCCACGGGGGCACCTCTGGGAGGACGGCATGCGCACACAGAGGGTGCTCCCCTTCAGGGCTGGG
This sequence comes from uncultured Chthoniobacterales bacterium, assembly GCA_964250955.1. Taxonomy (GTDB): domain Bacteria; phylum Verrucomicrobiota; class Verrucomicrobiia; order Chthoniobacterales; family SZAS-18; genus CAHJWO01. Next base: position 3,512 of record CAXUIU010000064.1, read on the forward strand.
CCGTTCTCTCGGCCTTTTTACCCGGGGCGTTGCCCCGGGCTATCGCATTCCGCCCTTTCAGGGCTACGGAAGGAGCGCGCGGTCGCCTCGTATCCCCCGCATCCCGCATCCTGACAGCCGGCCGTTTTCGGGCTAAATTAGCGGCTTCCCGTGAACCTCCTGCCCGCCAACACCGACTTCCCGCTCTTCCTCGCCCCGATGGCGGGGGTGACGGACGTGATCTTCCGCCAACTCTGCAAGGAACAGGGTGCGGACGTGCTCACGACGGAGTTCGTCTCGGCCGACGGCATCCTGCACCGCAACGAACGCACGCAGGAGTACATCGAGTTCGACCCCGCGCTGGAGCGTCCGCTCGGCGTCCAGCTTTTCGGCGGCGAACCCGCCCGTCTGGCCGAGGCCGCGCGCGCCATCATCGACTGGGTGCGGCCGGACTTCATCGACATTAATTACGGCTGCCCGGTCAACAAGGTCGTCAGCAAGAACGGCGGCAGTTCGCTGCTGCGGGATTGCCCGTTGCTCGAACGCGTCGCGCGTGCCGTGGTCGAGGCCGGCGCGGCGGCGGATGTACCCGTGACGGCGAAGATCCGCATCGGTTGGGACGAGAAAACCGTCAACGCCCCGCAGGTCGCGCGCCTGTTGGAAGACAGCGGCATCCAGCGCCTCGCCGTCCACGGCCGTACGAAAGCCCAGGGATACTCTGGCGAGGCGAACTGGGACGTGATCGCCGAGGTCGCCGCGACGGTCAAAATCCCCGTGATCGGCAACGGCGACCTCGCCAGCGCGCAGGATATCAAACACCGGCGCGACACCGCTGGCGTGGCCGGTGTGATGGTCGGCCGCGCGGCGATGACGGCCCCGTGGATTTTCTCACAAACCAAGACCTACCTGGCGACCGGCGAGGTCCCACCCGCGCCGGGGTTGGAGGAGCGTTGGGCGATGATCTTGCGCCACTGCCGGCTGGCTATCGCGCGGCGTCGGCATGGCGGCGAGCGAGCGGCGATGAGTTCCATGCGCGCGCGGCTGATGGCCTACACGCGCGGCATGGAAGGCGGGCGCAACCTGCGCGGCCAACTCTCGCACGTTTCCTCCCTCGCGGAGATGGAAGACATCGCCGGCCGGCACCAAGAAGAAGTCCGCACGGCGCAGGAAGTGGCCTCCGTATAACCCTCCGGACACGGGCGGGCCGCGACGGTAGATTCAACGTCCCGCCGCGGCGTCCACGAAGGCAGCCAGGTCGCGGTTGAATCGTTCTGGTTCTTCGAGAAACGGCGCGTGCCCTGACTGCGCGTAGCACTGGCTTTGGACGTGTGGGTTGATTTTCACCGCCCGCGCGATGGTCGGCTCGGCTTGCACCAGCGCGTCGCGTTCGCCGTAGAGCAGCAGCACAGGCTTGCGCGTGGCGCCCAGACCCGCCGGAGCATCCACGGTCATCGTCGGCACGGCACGTTGCATCTCCCAGGAGGCCAGGGCCGCGTTGGCGAGCAGACGCGCGAACGTCGTGGCGTCCGGCGGCGTGTGGAAGCACAGACCCAGGAAGGTGCGCTCGCCGTCCAGGTGCGTGCGCAGGTCCTCGGCGGTCATGTCGCGGTACACGTCCGGGTGCGGGACGAGCAGCGCCGGCTTCAGTTCGATGGCGCCCGCGACGTACACCGCGCCGGCGATCTGGCCGTCGCCAAAGGCGGCCAGGTAGTTGGAGATGACCACTCCGCCCAGCGACCAGCCAACCAGCACGGGGTGGCGGGCGTGCGACGCCTCGATGACCGCGGCGAGGTCCTGCGCCCAGCGGCGGCCGTCGTGGTAGGCCGCGGCGTCGGTGGGTTTGCCGGAGAGGCCGTGGCCGCGCAGGTCGTAGGTGATCAGGCGGAAGCGTCCCAGATCGGCGCTGCCCAGTTGCGCGTCCCAACTCAGGTGGCTGCCGAGCAGTCCGTGGATGAAGATGATGGGGGTGCCGTCCAGGTTGCCGGTTTCTTGGATGGCCAACGTAACACCGTCGGGCGCGGTGGCCGTGTAGGTTTTCATCCCGGCGTGGGCAGCGTCGGGCGACGCGCGCAGGGACGGGACAATGGCGCAGGCCAACGCACCCAGGAGACGAAGGAGTCGGAGCAGGTTCATGGAACGCAGCTTCGACCCTCACACCAGTGTGAGGGTCAAGCGGAAAAAAGTGCTATGATTCCGGACCATGCACGAAGACCACGGTCCTACCAAGGTGCTGACCATCGGGAACCTCGCGCGCGAGACCGGCGCCAGCGTGCGCTCGTTGCGTCATTACGATGCGCACGGCCTCCTGCGCTCCACGCGCCGGGTCAACGGCTACCGGGTCTTCGCACCGGCCGCCATCGCGCAGGTCCGGCAGGTTCGGCGTCTGCTCGCGGCAGGCTTCAGCGTGGCCGAGATCCGCACGTTCCCTGCCTGCATGCTTTTGGTCGAGGGGGGCGGCGTGTGCCCCCAGACGGCCGCGACGCAACGCCGTCGGCTGGCGCTGCTCGAACGGCAAATCACCGACCTTGAACGCCGCCGCGCGCGCCTGCGCCGCATGTTGAACGAAGGGGTTGTCTCCCGGGTGGACTGACCAACGACGGCAGGGTCCAAACGCTGACTCCGCGGGCCATCAAGCGTTCGACCCGGCGCATCGGTTCTGTTCGGCGCGCACGAACTCCGCCGAGCGGGTCGCCTCTTCATCGCGGTGATCATGCCCCGGCAGATACCGGAACACCGAGATATCCCGTCCCACGTCGCCGCCCGGCACGAGGAACGGCTCCATCACCACTGCGCCCTGGTAGTTGATCGCGTGCAACGCCCCGAAGATTTCTCCCCACGGCATCCGGCCGCGCCCGGGAGGACGCCGGTTCGCCTCGCCCAGATGAAAGTGCCCTAACAAATCGCCCGTCTCCAAAATAGCGTCACGAAACGAGTCCTCCTCGATGTTCATGTGGAAGTTATCCAGATGCACCTTGCAGGCGGGACTATCCACCTGCTTGACGAAGGCGACCCCCTCCGCCGCGGTGTTCATGATGAAATGCTCGAAGCGGTTGAGCACCTCCACGCAGAACCACACGCCATTGTCCTCCGCGGCCTTACAGGCTTCCTTCACCCCCGCGACCGCCAGCGCCGTGAGCCGTTCCTTGTCCTCGCCCGGGTTCAGCTTGCGCGGCCAGCAACTATAGTTGACGCCCGCCATCGCCCGGCCGCCCACCGATCCCATCGCCCGCGAGACCTGCTGGAGAAACTCCACTCCCTTGCGACGGGTCGCCGCATCCTCGGAAATAAGGTCCATGTCGGGCGTCATGCCGATGCTGAACGTCAGGTCGAGCCCGGCGTCCTGCGCGGCAGCTTTCACCGTGCGCCGCTCCTCGTCGCTCATGCGGGCGAACTTCGGCGCGTTGATTTCCAGGATGTCGAAGCCGCACTTCTTGGCGCGGGGGATGAACTGGAGCGGATCGTCGCTCCACGTCTGGGTCCAATAGCCGAAATGGATGCCGATGGGGTTTGTCATAGAGGGGATGGAAGTTCTTTTGTCCCTGTGGGAAGCGTTGTCAACGTGTATGATAAAGCTCGATGTCGCTTCTTTCCCGTCTTCTTTCCCCTGCGCAGATGACCGCCACGTCCAGCCCCGATTCCACCATCGCCGTCTACCTCGATCTGGAAAACATCGTGCTCGGTGCCCGGGACGCTAGCTACCCGAAGTTCGACATCGAAACGATCCTCGAACGCCTCTTGCTCAAAGGCCATATCGTCGTCAAAAAAGCGTATTGCGACTTCGGCCGCTACGAGGAGTTCAAGCGCGAACTCCACGGCGCGGCGTTCGAGTTGATCGACATCCCCTCGCGGCGGCAGTCCGGCAAGAACTCGGCCGACATCCGCATGGTCGTCGATGCGCTCGACCTCTGCTACACCAAGGGGCACGTCGATACGTTCGCCATCATCAGCGGCGACTCGGATTTCTCTCCGCTCGTGAGCAAACTGCGCGAGAACGACAAGACCGTCATCGGCGTCGGCGTGAAGAACTCGACAAGCGACCTGTTCATCAACAACTGTGACGAGTTCATCTATTACGACGACCTCGTGCGCACCGCCGCCCGCAAGGCCGCGCCTCGCAACAATAGTCCCGCATCTGCGCCTGCGCCGTCCGCTCCCGCAAACAACAACAACACGCCGCCCCCGCCGACCGCGCCGGCCCAATCCAACAAAGGACCGTCTCCAGACCGGGCGTTCGCCGACCTGCTGGCGACGGTCGAGGCGCTCAGCGAGGAACGCGGCGACAAGACGATCTGGGGCTCAATGGTGAAGACCGCGCTCAAACGCCGCAACCCCGGCTTCAACGAACGCGCCTACGGCTTCCGTTCATTCAACGACATGCTGCTCGAAGGCCAGAAGCGCGGGCTCTTCAAGGTGACCGCCGGCGAACAGGCCGGCAGCTACGCCGTCGGCTTGGCCGAGTAACTATTCCACCCCTACCAGTCGGTGACGATGCCGCTGGTTCGGCAAAACGCCCTATTTCGTGTCAAATCCAATCAGCCGCCGCGTCCCGAGCTTCTCTCGCACGGCAGGTTCAAGAGCCGCGCGGATACGCCGCTGACCTTCCTCATCGTAAATCCACACCCGGTGCCCGCCGACGGCCTCCTTCGCCTGCGGTTCACCGAAGACACGCAAGAGGGCAGCTTCATCCAGTTGGTCGGTGAGGATATACTGGTACGCGGGCCAGGAAAGCATCCCGGGAGTCGTCCGCTCGTAATAGGCGAAAACGTTGTTGTCCCAGAAAAACGGCGTGCCGTCGGGACGAAGCTGGCGCAACTCGGCCCCGGCGCGCGAGAGGGCAGTAAGGTTCTTGGCCTGCCAATACTGCGCCAGGCCGTAGCGCAACCCGTGGCTCTGCAAGAAAGAATCCAGCACCCTCACGTCGTCAGGGTAGGGGAACGCGACCGCTACCTGCCGCAGTTCCACCAAGCCGCCGACCAGGACCGCCGCGAAAACCACACCCGCCCCGATCAGGCTCCGGCGGGAAGCGTGCCGGTCCGCGACGAGTTCTAACGTCAGCAAAAAACCCGGCAGGACAAACCAATTGAAAAGGTAGCGCACGTTGTTCGCGTCCCGCCAGCCGCAGGAGAGAATGGGCAGCGGCAGCATGATGCACAGGCTCGCCACGCAGAACACGCGGAAGAAGTTCAGCACGCCACCGGCCGTTTCGGTGGGGTCCGGCACACGCCGCCATTGGGCCGCGCACACCAGCGCCGCGACCGGGACGAGCAACGCGAAGGCCCAGTCGTCCCGCAGCAGCCGGGGCATATCAGCGGCGAACTGCCCGAGCGCGTGCCACTGGTGCGGCGGGGTCGGGGTCACGCGGATGATCTTGCTGAAGTAAAACCAGCCGGCCGCCAGACACAGCGGCTTGAAGAGTTGTGTGACGGCAAGCGCCGCGACGGCGCACCCGCCTTGCCAGCGCAAAAAGTCAGGATACTTCCGACGAAAAAGAAAAAGCGCGACACCCGCCGGCAGCAGGATCTGAAAAAGAAAAAGTGAATCCGACCACAGCCCGGCAAATCCCAGGCCGAACAGTCCCACCGGCAACCGTCCCACCCGCTCGCGCCGCAGTCCTTCCCCTAAGACCCAAAGGTAAGCGAATCCCACCAGCAGCACACCGCCGTGGCAAGTCGGCGCGCCGATCCACCACACGCACCGCAGGTGGCGCGGCAACGCCCCGCACAGCAGCAGTCCCACGCCGAACAGCATTCCGGCGACCAACGCCGGCCCCGTGCGCCCGGTGACCGTCCGCACGCAGAGCCCGGCCAGGACGAACAGCGCCGGGTAGAACACCAGCGTGAAAAGCTCGTACGCGAACCCCGTGCGGCCGAGGCTGCTGAAAAGCGCGCAGAGGATTAGGTGGTCCGGCACGAAGTACGGCGACGCCGACAGGGTCCAACCCTTGATCGGGTACTCACCCGAGAGCAGGTCCGTGCAGAAGAAGTACGGCGTGAGAAAATCGCTGTTGAGGAAGTGCGCCGCTCCGGAGGCGCTCACGTTCAACGCCAGAACACCGAGCGCCGCCAAGCCTAGCACCACGATGAACCAGACGCAGACCCGCGGCGGCAGCCCCCCGGACAAGCTGCCCCGCACCCCGGGGCGGGCAAAGCAAACACGGCCGGCTGCGAGGCCGGCCGTTTTGACGGGAAACAAACCCGGGAGCCCGGCTGGCTCAGCAAGCGGACCGCCGACGGCGCGCGATCACCGCGCCCGGCCCGGCCAGCCCCATGCCCAGCAGGACGTACGTGGACGGCTCCGGTACGACCGTGACCACAAAATTATCCACGGCGACCGTGGCGTTGTCACCCGAGGATTGATAACGCAGTCTGAACTCGGTGATGTCCAAGGTCGCGTCGCCGGTGCCGCCGGTGCCAACGGCGATCTGGCCGTTGGGGATGATGTTCGTAGCGCCGACGAAGATGGCGAAGTTGTCATTGGCCAGCGCGAGGGTGCCACCACCAGGGGTCGAGAAATTCACCGTGGACCCGGAATTATTGAGGTCCAGGGTGATAGTTTGCGTCCCGCTGAAAATTGCCGCCAAGACCGACGACATTAAAGCTGGTGCCGCCCTGTAGGTCGATGTTGTATTGTTGGTAGATCCCGGTTCCCTGGTTGGTGCCGTTGCTGAGTGCATTGCCGACCTGGAAGATCAGATCGTTCGCGCTTTGGGAAGTCGCGGCGTTGGACACCGAGAGAGCAAACTGGAAGCTGGCCGCCTAAGTGCCTATCCGGATAATGGCGTGGTGAGATGCGATACAGGTGGGTGAACGCCACGCCCGCCAAGAAGAAAGCACGCCGCCGTCCCCACGCCAAGCGGATCGCCAGCACCGGTGGCTGCTTCGGGCTGACCGACGTGCTTTGGGCCTTGATCGAACCACTCTTACCCGTGCACAAGAACCCGCATTTTCTCGGCGGCGGCCGACCCCGCACACCGGACCGGATGTGCGCCGAGGCGATCTTTTTTGTGCTGCGCACCGGTTGCCAGTGGAACGCGCTCAATGCGACCGGCCTTTGTGCCAGTTCCACGGCGCATGACCGCTTCCAGGCATGGGTGGAGGACGGCTTCTTTTTGCGCTTCTGGCAGGCGGGCCTGGCCACCTACGACGCCTTCAACGGCATTGACTGGGCCTGGATGAGCATGGACGGGGCGATCACCAAGGCTCTCTTGGCGGGGGAAAAAAACCGGGCCTTCCCCGGTGGACCGCAGCAAAACCGGCACCAAACGCTCGTTGTGTGTGGAGGGTGGCGGCGTGCCCGTCGCGCTCTCGGTGGCTGGAGCCAACCGCAACGACTTCAAGCTGCTTGAGGAAACTTTACAAAACTTCGCCCAAGCCAAGCCCGTTCCTACCAAGGCCAAGCCTCAGCACATGCTCCTGGACAAGGGCTACGACTACAAGGAAGTGCGTGCCATCCTCCAGGCTCACGGTCTGATCGCCCGCATGCGCTCGCGCGGCGAGGAAACCGCTGCCAAGAAAAAGCAGCCGGGCAAGAAAGCACGCCGTTGGGTGGTCGAGCGCACGCACTCCTGGTTCAACCGCTTCCGCAGCATCCTCACGCGCTGGTGCAAGATAGCGCGAAACTACCTGAGCATACTCTGCCTCGTCTGCGGGCTCATCGCCTACCGTGCCGCTGGGTTATTCGGTTAGGCACTTACCGGCGGTGGGTAGTGGGGTGACGCGATTGATCGCGGCGGAAGTAGCCCCGGTCTTGGTGCTTTGCAGAGCGCCGTCGACCACGGCAAAGGCGTTGGTCGGGTTCCCGGTCGGGCCACCGTTCGGGAGGTTGTCGAACTGGTTGGGTCCGGCGGGACTAGCCACGTAGTCGCTGGTGGTGTTGCTGGAAGAGAAGTTTTGGGTAAACACGACTTGCGCCTGGCTGGTCGCGGCAAGCTACGGCAAGGAAAGGGCGCAAAGACCCAGACCCGTGGAGAGGGTTCTGGAAAGGAGGGGGCAAGAGGGGTATTTCATGGTGCTGTTCAAATGTCTTATTGGGTGATGATCGGTTGTTGGCTCGTGTAGGCGCACCGGAGAGATCCATCGATCCTGGACGGCTTTCGCCGCAGGCATTTGCCTCTCCCTACAGAACTAACGCCGGGGATGATGCCCAAAAAGGCTCAAAGAAAACAGCAAAATCTTGTCACGATTTTCCGGTGGGCGAACGCCGTCGGAAGTTCGCTACGCCACCGCACGTCCCTTGCGCACGCTGACTGCCGAGCCGTCCACCAGGAACGCCGACGCCGCCTTCCCGTTCAAAAACGGCGCAAACTCCTCGCCGTACAATGCCGCCACGTCGCATTCGAACCGATACTCCTTCGCCCGCCGCATCTGCCAGCGGGGGTGCTCGACCTGGTACTCCAGCGTCCGGCCGTCGCGCTGGCGGTTGTAGCCCCAGTAATGCTCGGTGATGAACTCCTCCTCTGAACCCGCCGCGATGGCCTGCCAGTCACCGGATTCCCCTTCCACCGCCAGCGTCTCCCAACGCCCGCCACGCCGCCAGCCGTACTCCGCGCGCGTGGGCTCGACACGGTGGCGCATCGGGCGCGCGTCGTAGGGTTCGTTGTAGATCAGCTTCGCCATCGTGGCGATGAACCACCGCGGCACCATCTCCTTGATGAACACCGTCCCGCGCCGCCCGTTGTCCGGCCGGCGCACGTAGAAGCGCAGGTTTACCTCCTCGAAGTTCGTGTGGAAAGGAAAACGAAATCCGAACACCCGCGTCTGCAAAAACAGGAAGCCGATCATGCTGACGAACGACCGACCTTCAAAAGTATCAAGTTCCGTACCCGCCGGCACCAGCGGGCGCAGCACGGCCGGGTCTACCTCGTAGTTGACCATCGCCAGTTGCCGCCACTCGGCCGACAGGAACACCGGCGCGGGGGCCATGGGGGTGTGCGCTTCCACTTTCAAGATTTACCACGCGTCCTCAACGGCGGCGAGCGCCCGCAGATACGCCTTGTGGCCGCCGCCGTGGACGAGTTCCGCGGCGACCAACGACGCCAGATCCTCCGGCCCGACCGGCAGCATCTGCCGCTGTTCGCCCGCGCCGCCGCAGTGGGCCGAGGTGCTGAAGAAGTCCGACCCCGCGTCCCGGCTAATCGTGAACTCGCTGCCACCCGCCGCGCGCAGAGTGACTCGCCGGGGGCTGGCATCCCCCACGTCGCCCGGGTGGAGCTTGATGGTCATGTCCCGTCCGCTGCCCGTCTGGAAGCCGGGCGCGCCGTCCGCCCCGATCTGCCCGGTGCGCCGCCAGCCGAGTTGCGAGGCGAGCCAGCCGACGAACAGCAGCGCGCGCGTCCGCGAACCCGGGTTGTCGCTGTGGACGAGTTCCACGGACTCCATGTCGCTCAGGGCCTTGAGCGCGTCCGGCGCGTCGAAGAACTGCGCGACCGCCGTACGTAGGCCGCGCAGCCGCGTCCAGTTCAGGTCGGCGAGGCCGTTTTCGAGGTCGGCGGCCTTGGCCAGTTTCTTGACGATGACGAACTGCGCCCGTGGCGACGGCCAGTCGGCGCTGTCGTAGATCAGGCAGTCCACCCAGGCCATGAGTTGTTCGCTGGGAGAGTTGGAAAAGTGCCCCTGCCGCCAGAAGTAGAGCGGCAGGTCGCTGTCGAGGTTGGAGAAGACGAGGTTGGGCACGAGGCCGCTCGTGCGCGCGTCGCCTTCGAGCTGGATGGCGATCTGCTCGGAGCAGCGCTGCTTCTGCCCGCTCTTGGAAACTTGGCAGTGCGCGTTGACCCAGGCACGGACACGCGTCTCGTTGGTCTGCGGCTTGGAGGCAATCAACAGGGCGCGCAGGGCGTGCTGGCGGGCGACCTGCTCGACCAACGCCGTGTTGGCACGCAGAGACTGTTCGGCGGTGCTGAAGATGACGAGGTTGAGCCGCGAGGCGCGCGTGGCGGTCTCGTGGCTGTCCTGCCAGAGCTTCTTCAACTCGCGCTGGATCTTGCCGACCTCGACCGGAATGCCCTGGGCGAAGAACTGTTGGTCGGCGGGAGCGG
>CAXUIU010000065.1:0-13428 GCA_964250955.1 uncultured Chthoniobacterales bacterium
GTTCGACGACGGCGACGGTCTTGCCCAACTGCGCGGCGCGGATGGCCCCGACGTAACCCGCCGGGCCACCACCGATGACGAGGAGATCGTAGTTCATGTGGGAGCCATCACGGTAAACCCGAGCGGGGAAGGTTCAAGGGCGCGGCTGCTGGTTGGGGGTGTGGAGCTTTAACGCAGAGACGCGGAGAAGGGCGCGGAGGAACGCAGAGGAGGGAAAAGGTGGTAAATCCTGTTCGTCGTCTGCGTGCCTTGCTACTCACCGGCACGTTGACAGGATTTGCTGATGGGTGCGTCGCCTTGTTGAGACTAAGCTACATCAGGAGCAGCAGCGGGGATTCGAGCAGACGGCGCAACTCGGCCAGATACTGCGCCCCGAGCGCGCCGTCCACGACGCGGTGGTCGCAGCTCAGCCCCAAGTCGATGCGCTGGCCGGCGACGATCTCGCCTGCCGCGTTGACGACCGGTTTCTTGACGAGGCCGCCCACGGACAGGATCGCGGCCTGAGGCGGGTTGATGATAGCGTCAAAACGGTCGATCCCATAAGCGCCAAGATTTGACACTGTGAAAGTTCCGCCCTGGTATTCTTCGGGTTTGAGCTTCTTAGAACGCGCCCGGACGGCGAGGTCCTTCACTTCCAAACTGATCTCAGCGAGTGATTTGGACTCCGCGTTCTTCACCACCGGAGTGATGAGACCATCCTCCACGGCCACCGCGACCGCTAGATTGACACTGCTAAATTCTACCACGGAATCGCCTGCGAACGACGCGTTGACCTTCGGCACGACGGTCAGTGCTTTGGTCGCTGCTTTCAGGATAAAGTCGTTGACGCTGATCTTGACGCCATCCTTCTCGCCGGCGGCGTTCACTTCGGCGCGTAGCCGGGCGAGAGGCGCGGCGTCGACCTCGATGTGCAGGTAGAAGTGCGGGATCGTCGTTTTGCTCTGGAGCAAGCGGTCGGCGATGGTCTTGCGCATCCCCGACAGGGTGACGCGGGTTTCGGTCTGGGGAAGGGCGGGTTTTTTGGCGGGCGCGGCCGGCTGCTTGGTGACCGGTACTGGAGTGGTGGCCGGAGCCGGTGCCGCGACCAAGGCAGGGGTAGGCGCTGCGGGCAATACGGCCGGCTTGGCCGGAGCAGCGGCCTCCGCGGTCGGTGCGGCCGAGAGCACATCGCGCTGGACGATCCGGCCGCCGGGGCCGCTGCCCGTCAGGCGAGAGAGATCGACGTTTTGGGCGGCGGCGATTTTCTTTGCCAGCGGTGAAGCCTTGATCCGGCCGATGGGGACTTCTTCCTCGGTGGGTGCGGGCGTGGCAGGGATTTCGGCTGCCTGCGGGCCGCTGGCGGTGGCTGGGGAGACGTTGCTGCCGGCGAGAGCCGCGGCTTTCTCCGCGACGGGCACGGGCTGCTTGTCGGCGTTCTGGTCGACGAGCGTCTTGGCAGCGGGGGCGGCTTCGCCTTTGCCCTGGACGCGGGCAATCTTTTCACCCACGGCGACCTTCTGGCCTTCCTGGATGTAAATTTCGGCCAGGACGCCGTCCTCGAAGGATTCCATCTCCATCGTGGCTTTGTCGGTCTCCACCTCGGCGATCACGTCGCCGGAAGACACTCGGTCGCCGGCCTTCTTTTTCCAGGCGACGAGCGTGCCTTCGGTCATGGTGTCGCTGAGTTTAGGCATGGTGATTTCGGCCATAGAGGAAAGAGGAAAGAAAAAGGGTTGAAAAGGACCGGCCCGACCCGCGGCGGGCGAGCCATATGGAACACCGTTTGAGGTAGCCGCGTTCCGGGGTCCGTTCAACGGGCATTTTCGTGGAAGACCGTCGCCATTTTTGGTTGCCGTCACACACGGCCTCTTACCCGTGGTCGTACGATTGAAAGCACATCATGTGGTTTCGCAACTCCCTGCCGCTCCTGGCTGTGACGGTTCTCAGCGTCGCTCTGGCCGTCACGCTGCCCGCCCAACAGGTTCCTAATCCTGTGTTGCCCGGGCCGAGCGGGACCGGCGACGGACTCTTGACGCGCGATGCCTTGGACGCTCCCGAGACGCCCAAGCCGGCTCCTACGAACCCAGTGGCGGCTTCCCATGCGACCGCCCGGCGCAACAACACGCAACGCCAGACCGTCACGGAGGGCAAGAAGCGTGCAACGACTTACGCGACCATCTCACACCGGCATCACCGGCACCGCGGGAGGCCGCGCGCCAACACGGTAGTGGCTGCCAACGGTGGCACGATCCCGGCGAGGAAACCTGCCCGGCAGCGAGCGCCGTTGGTCAGTTTCATTTATTGGTGGAACGGCTGGGTAGTACGGACGTTCCACACCCGTTCAGGCACGGTGTTGCTCGATACCGTCGGCGCGAAGACCTAAGCGCAGCCGCGTTGGGCGGCGGGAATGTTCCACATGGAACAGTGTTTATTCCCGGGGTGCGTAGCCAATGGTTCGCGCAGGCCCAAGCCAAAACCAGGATTGCTTCGGAGAAGCAACCCTACCTCGGATGAATGTCACGCAGACGCGGTAGGCGGTTACACCGGGCAGATGTCCAGCACGGAGCGGACGATCTTGTCCGCGTTCGGTAACACGGCAGCTTCGAGCGTCTCGTTGTAGGGCATTGGAACCTCTTCCTGCGTCACGCGCTGGATAGGAGCGTCGAGTTCGTCAAAAATGTGCTTCTGGATCTGGAAGCAGAGTTCGGAGCCGATCCCGCAGAACGGCCGGTTCTGCTCGGCCACTACGGCGCGGTGGGTCTTGCTGACGGAGTTGAGGATCGTCTGGATGTCGAGCGGCTTGATGGAACGCAAGTCCACCACCTCGGCCTTGACCCCCTTACTGGCGAGCGTCTCGGCGGCGGCGAGCGCCATGCGGACGGTCTGCGCGTAGCAGAGGATCGTCACGTCGCTACCCTCACGGGGAATGGCTGCCTGGCCGAAGGGCACGAGGACCTCCTCGCCGGCTTCCTCGATCATGCCCTTGGTGCTGTAGAGAAGTTCGCTTTCCAGTACGAGGACGGGATTGTCGTCGCGCACGGCCGTTTTGAGGAGTCCCTTGGCGTCACGCGGGGTGGCGGGGGTGACGACCTTCAGGCCGGGGACGTTGGCGTACCAGCACTCGGTGGCGTGCATGTGCGTCGCGCCGAGTTGGTGGGCGGGACCGTTGGGGCCGCGGAACACGATGGGGACGTGAAACTGCCCGCCGGACATGGTGATCATGTTCGGCGCATTGTTGACGACCTGGTCGAACGCCACCAGGGAGAACGAGAACGTCATGAACTCGATGATCGGCCGCAGCCCGGTCATGGCCGCGCCGATGCCCAGTCCAGCGAAGCCCGCTTCGGCGATGGGCGTGTCGATGACGCGCTTAGGGCCGAACTTTTCCAAGAGGCCCTGGCTGATCTTGTAAGCGCCGTTGTACTCGGCGACCTCCTCGCCCATGAGGAAAACGTTCGGGTCGCGCTCCATTTCCTCGATGAGGGCTTCGTTGACGGCTTGGCGGTAAGTAATTTCTCTCATGAGAAGAAGCGGGTAAGTTCAGTCGCGGAAATGGGAGGCGTTGATGGAAATACCCTGTGCACGGAGGGTCTGTAGTTGCTGCATCTTGCGAGTGGCAGGCAGTGCATACCTCCTCCGAAAGAGGCAGAACAGCAGCGAAAGCCCCGCCAACAAGGCGGCGACGCGGCAGACTTCGTTGAGCAGAGTGGTATCTGGATAAAAGGAAGATAGACCCACCATCAGAAGACAGGGAACACCAACGGAGAAAACATCTCTGGTGGACAGAGCGGACCGGCGTTTCCTCTCCGGCAGGAACAGCAGCAACGCCGCTTCTGCCAAGCCCAAAGCAGACCAGGGCAGCACTTCGGCGACCGTCAGAACCCCTTTGGCGCAACCAATCGCCGCCGCTGCGCCGCTAATGACGCAGACGACCAGATTTATCCGGAAGAGCAACCGGCCTGCGTATTCGTCGGCCTTCACGATGCCGCTGGCTGCCCGTTCGCCGTGTTCACGAACGTGTAGTCGTAAAGCGCCTCGACGGGAGGCTCGGGGCTTTCCTCGGCGAACTTCACCGCGTGGGCGCTGATCTCCTTAGCCTCGTTGTCCATCGCCTCGTATTGCTCGGAGGTCAGGCTGCCCTCATCGGTGAGTTGCTTGGCGAGCTTGGCGATGGGGTCGAGGTTCTTGTACTTTTCGAGTTCCTCCTTGGTCCGGTACAGGCCGGGATCGCTCATGGAGTGGCCGCGGTAGCGGTACGTGCGGATCTCCACCCAGTAGGGCTGCGGGGTCGTGCGGACGGTTTCGATGATGGGAGCCAGACCGTCGCGCACCTCCCGGGCATCCATGCCGTCGATGACCGCGCAGGCCATGTCGTAGCCCTTGCCGCGGTTGACGATCTCCTTGAGCGGGTTGGAGCGGTGGGAATGCGTGCCCATGGAGAAATAATTGTTCTCGCAGATGAAGATGACGGGCAGCTTGTAGAGCCCGGCCATGTTCAGCGCCTCGTGGAACGCGCCGATGTTGATCGCCCCGTCACCCATGTAACAGAGCGTCACGCGGTCTTCGCCCCGGTACTTGGCGGCGAAAGCGAGGCCCGTGGCGAGCGGCAGGTGCTGGCCGATGATGGCATGGCCGCCCATCATGGAACGCTCCTTGTCAAAGTAGTGCATGGAGCCGCCAAGGCCCTTCGAGCAGCCCGTGGCCTTGCCGAAGAGTTCGGCCATGCAAGAGTCGGCGCTCGTGCGGCGGGCCAGCGCGGGGCGGTGGTCACGGTAGGCGGTTATCAGGTAGTCGGCCGGCCGGGTAGCAGCGACGCGGCCGGCGACGATAGCCTCCTGGCCGATGTAGAGATGGCAGAAGCCGCCGATGCGGTCGCCGCGCTGGTACTGCTGGGCGGCGCGCTCCTCGAAACGGCGGATGAGGAGCATCTGGGAAAGCATCCCTAGCTCCTGCTCACGGGCAGAATTCTTGTGCATGGTGGTTCGTCAAAGGCCCCGCGGACGGAAAACCCGGTCAAACGGCGGAGCGTGCGAAATGGGAGGTGAACGGCAAAGAACGGTCCCCTTTGCCGTGCGGGCGGACCCACGCCGCAAAAGGGAGCTACGCGTCCAGCGCGGCGGCGGCCGAGAGCGGGGAGCGGTGGGCTTCCTGCACGGGCCGCGTCAGGCGGACGCAAGCGAGGAACACCATAGAATAGAGCGCATCGCTGGCAAGCGCGTTTCGGAAGAAAAGCCAAGCTGGCGGGAAGCCCGGCAGCCCGACGGTGAGCGCCTGCCACAGACCGACGGCGGTCTGCGGGTACGCGGGCGAGCCGAGCCAGGTCAGGGCATTGCTGGCAACGTAGAAGAACGCCGAGCCCGCGACCGTGGCGGCGAGCAGCGTGGGTACGCCTGTGGCCCGCAGGGAAGAACGCCGCAACGCCATCCCGCCGAGGCCGACGAGCGCCAGGAGGACGTACCGGGCGAGCAGCGAGCCGGCGAAGAAGTTCGCGCCGTAGTGGGCGTCGATCACCGCGTCGGACACCAGGAGGATGCCCAGCGGCACCGCGAGCGCCACCCGGCGCGGCAGGAAGAGTCCTCCGCAGAGCGCCACCGCCGCCAATGGACTCGCCCCCAGCAGCCAGGTCGAGGCCCCCGTCGGTTGCCACGCGAGAAAGATGCGAAAAAGCGCGACGAGCGGGATCAGGAAAAGCGCGGGGAGCATGGGCGGCAGTGTCCGGCAGTTTCGCGTGGGGATCAAGGGGCGTTACGCACGACAAGTTTTTCCTCATCGGAGGATCGTCATCACACCGCCAAGCTCAGCACCGGAGCGCAAGGATCAGGCAGTCTGGCTGGATCGTGGATCAGCGTTGCCGACCAGCTGACTGACGCTCTCATGATCGAACAGACTAGGCGTGCCATCCGTGCCGATGTAAACCGCCAAACCGCCGTTGAAGGCGAGCGCCTCTGGATGCAGCACCTGGAAACGCGCGCCACTGGTCAACTCAACGGTAAAAGGCTGGAAAGGAGTACGACGGACGAAAGCGCGCAAGCTACGCTCGAAGGCATCGGTCTGCATAGCGCCAAGATGCGGCGGAACGTCACCGGAGTCCAGAGTGCACCAGTCAGCGCGCAGCGTGGGGGCGCGTGTTAGGTCGCTGGAACGAGGACCACCTCGACTTCGGTGCCGCAAGCACGGATCTCGGCTGCCAAGGATTCGGCATCCACACTGGCAGGCAACTCGAAAGCGACCGTGCCGCTGCCGTAGTAAAGCTCATCGATGATGTTCTTGCTCTCGCGCAAACCCATGCCGGTAGCTGCACGCACCAGCTTGCAGATACTGATGGTGTAGCAACGACGATGGCAATCGCGGAGGATCAGGCGATGCATACGGCAGGAAGGCGGCCGCATTTTGACACCGCGTCGTGCCTCACTCCCAGCGGTCGAGAAGGAGGCGGAGTTCGTCCACGAGTGACTCGATCTTTTTGAGGTCTTTGCGGCGGCCGGCGAGCGGTTTGACATCCAGCGTGCGCAGCAGCGTGATCGCGTCGCGCAAGTCGTGGAACTGACCGCTGCCACCGGGGAAAGCCTTTCCCTTGGCCTCGGCTGCCGCTTGCTCTCCCCCCACCCCAGCCACGCGTTCGCGCAGGCGAATGATTTCCATGTCGATGCGCTTGGCGTAGTGCTGGCAAGCCAAGCGGAGGGTTTTGCGCAACGCTTCGAGTTCCTCCGCGGCCGATTTGTACGGCGAGGCGGCCGGGAGCGTGTCAAGGCCAGCGGCAGGTTCCTTCTTCATCGGCTCGGCGTCGGGCGGCGGCGGGTCGTGGGTGGAATGCGGCCATTGTCGCCGCAGGCAGGCGCTGGCGCAACCCCCGGTTCCGTGCGAAGAAAAGATCGCATCTTTCCCGGAATCGCATGTTCACCTTCCCAAAGACTTACGATGTGCTCGTCATCGGTGCCGGCCACGCTGGGATTGAGGCTGCGCTTGCCGCGGCGCGCATGGGTTGCGAGACGGCGGTCCTCACGCAGAACCTCGATTCCATCGGCCAGATGTCGTGCAATCCGGCCGTCGGCGGTCTGGCGAAGGGACACATGGTCCGCGAGATCGATGCGCTCGGCGGGGCGATGGGCCTCAACACCGACGCCACCGCGATCCAGTGCCGCGTGCTCAACGCTTCCAAGGGACCGAGCGTGCGTGGGCCTCGCGCGCAGTGCGACAAGAAGGCATACCAGTTCCGGCTGAAGGCGGTCTGCGAATCGCAGGAGCGTCTGGACCTGCACCAAGGTAACGCCGCACGGCTTGTCCTCGAAGACGCCGGTGGGCGCGTGGCGGGAGTGGAGACGGCGCTCGGCGTGCGGCTGCGGGCGCGCACGGTCGTGGTGACGACGGGTACGTTCATGCGCGGACTGCTGCACGTCGGCCAGCAGAACCAGGCCGGCGGCCGGATGGGAGACGCGGCCAGCACGCTCAGCGACTCTCTGCGTGAACTGGGATTTGAGATCGGCCGATTCAAGACCGGCACGCCCTGCCGGCTCAACGGTCGTTCGATTGACTTTTCCCGGTGCGAACTGCACCCGGGCGACGAGCCGCCGCCGCTGTTTTCGTTCTGGCCCGAGCGGCTGGCGGAACGGGGGCCGATGGACCTTTTCACCCTCAACGATTGGCGCGACGGCGTGTTCCACGTGGAACAACTTCCTTGTTGGACCACGCACACCAATGAGCGCACGCATGCCATCATCCGGGAGAACCTCCACCGCTCGCCGATGTACTCCGGGCGGATCGAAGGGGTGGGACCGCGGTATTGCCCGTCGATTGAGGACAAAGTGGTGAAGTTTGCGGAGAAGGCAAGCCACCAGCTTTTCCTCGAACCGGAGGGGCGGCACACGCGGGAGTTCTACGTCAACGGGGTGTCCACCAGTTTGCCGTACGAGGTGCAGCTTGCGTTCATCCAGACCGTGCCGGGCTTGGAGCGCGCCGAGATCATCCGGCCGGGTTACGCGGTGGAGTATGATTATTGCCCACCGACGCAATTGCGGCCGACGCTGGAGACGAAGCGCGTGGAGAACCTGTTCTTCGCGGGCCAGATCAACGGGACCAGCGGTTACGAGGAGGCGGCGGCGCAGGGGATCGTCGCGGGGATCAACGCGGCGCAAACCGTGCGTGGCGGGGAGGCATTCGTACTCGGGCGAGAGGAGGCGTATATCGGGGTGCTGATCGACGACCTTGTCACCAAAGGCACCAACGAGCCTTACCGGATGTTCACGAGCCGGGCCGAACACCGACTCCTGTTGCGCGCGGATAACGCCGACGTGCGCTTGACCACCCGCGCGCGGGAACTCGGCCTGATCGACGACGCGTGTTGGTCGCGCCACTGCGACAAGCTCGCGCGACTAGCGGCGGCGCGGGAATGGACGGGCACAACGCGGCACGACGGGCTGCGGCTCGACGCGTGGCTGCGCCGGCCGGAGAACGGTTGGCGGGCGCTGCCGGCGGAGACCCGGCGGGACGGGGAGTTTTCTGCAGAGGTGTGGGAGCAGGTGGAGACGGATCTGCGCTACGAAGGCTACATCCGGCGGCAGGAAGCGGGCGTGGAACGTGCGCGCGGGTTGGAAGGCAAGTTGATTCCATCGGGCATCGACTATGCGTCGATCAACGGCTTGCGGACGGAGGCGCGTCAGAAACTCGCGCGCATTGCTCCGATCAATCTGGGGCAGGCCAGCCGGATCAGCGGAGTGACACCGGCGGACATCGCGTTGCTGGCGGTGTGGATGGAGCGCGGCGTGTAAGAAGTCTCCCGCCGCGTCCGCGTGCGCTCACACCGCCAGTTCTGACGGCTCTTTGAGCGGTCGCTAGATTCCTCGGTCACTGCCAGAAACAGTTGGGACCCGCCGGAGCCGCGTCCCTGCCAGTTGTTACGACCGGTCGCCAAGGCGGCCTGCCTGCTCGAACAACACCCGTGCTGCGTCTTCCCAACGCAGGCCGAGCGCGTGTTCGCGGGCAGCGGCGCCCATGCGCTTGCGCAATGCATCATCCACAAGCAGGCGGATGATTGCGGCCGTCAACGCCGACACATCGCCCTCCGGTACGAGCAAGCCGGTTTGCCCGTCAACCACCGCCTCCGCCACGCCGCCGGAGCGGAATCCGGCGGAGGGTCTCCCGTAAAAACCCGCTTCAAGGAACGACAGCCCGAAACCCTCCACGCTGCGCGCCAACGTCCGGCTGGCTTGTACGTACAGTGTACAGCGTGCGTAGACCGCGCCGAGTTCGTCGTCGTCCAACCCGCCTGTGAATGCGAACGTACCCCGCTCTCCCGGCATTCCTCCTCCACCTCGGCCCGGTAGGCCGCGTCGCCCACGCCGACGACCTGGTAGACCACCCGCGCCCGCATTTGCGGCGGCAATCCTGCCAGCGCCCGCGCCACCTCGCGCTGACCCTTGCGCGGATGCAGTCGCGCCACGGTGCGCACGCGCCACGCCCCGGCATCTGGTTCCACCTCCGGCAGCGAGCGCCCGGTGAACGCCGCCGGCAGCGCGCACGACGCGATGGTCACCTGCGCGCCCGGCGGTAGCAAGCCGCTGGCGTGGGCCAGCTCGGCCGTGTAGCGCGAGTTCGCGGCGAATCCCCCCGCCCGGGCGTAGTACCGGCGCGCCAGCCAGCGCCACACTGGACCATAGGAGAAGCGCAGCAGCTCCGAGCCGTGGAACACCACCAGCGTGCCTCGCGCCGGCATGA
Organism: uncultured Chthoniobacterales bacterium; assembly: GCA_964250955.1. Lineage (GTDB taxonomy): Bacteria > Verrucomicrobiota > Verrucomicrobiia > Chthoniobacterales > SZAS-18 > CAHJWO01. The sequence continues at coordinate 9,691 of CAXUIU010000065.1, forward strand.
TCCCCAACAGGTCGAACCAGAAGAAGATCATCTGCGCGCCCACGCTCATCAGCAGGGTTGGGCGTGTGCGCAGTTCCTTTCTGCGCCGCCACCAGCCCAACGCGAGCGCGCCTAGGCCGCGTGGGGTCAGCCGTCCGTCCGACGCGAAGCGAACCACGCCCGGTTCTCCGGCAGCACCCTGGCCGCGGTCAGCCGTCCAGATCTCCAACAAGCGTCCTTGGCTGCGGGCTGCTCCGGCCACCTCGTGAACGTAGACGGCTACCCCGCCGCGAAATGGCAGGTACTCGTGAGTCGCCAGGATAGGGGGCGCGGGGTCCGGCAGCGTGAAGTTGCCCCGTTGCGTTGCCATTACAAAAGCATTACAACAAACAAAAAAAGGTTCCACGACGTGCGGTCAGATACCGATTATAATGGTGTCGTCCGTTCGCGTAATTCCACCCAGCCCGCATGTCCGCCCTGCCAGCCCCGACCGAACAAGACATCCAACAGCTCCGCACCGCCCTGAAGCGTTGCAGCCCCGAGACCATCGAAGCGGCCGTCCGCTTCCGCACCACCGGCGACCTGACGGAGTTGCCCACCGTGGTTTACGGGATCATCGAACGCCACCTTGCCCCGGAAAAGGAAAGTTCCCTCGCCACTGCCGACGACAACACCCGGTTGATCGAGGACCTCGGTATCGACTCGCTGACGCTGCTGGAGATCGTGCTCACCATCGAGGAAGCCGTCGGCATCTCCATCGAGAACGAGGAACTACGCAGCATCCGCACGCTCGGTGAGGTGAAGGCCTTCATCGAACAGAAGATTTCCGGCGAATCGTCCAAGCCGGCGGAAGCCGCGAAGAAGGTCCGCCGCTACGACCGTTACGAACTCAGTGCCCGCCTGCCGCAACAGCCGCCCTTCCTCTTTCTCGACGAGGCCGAGATCGAGGGCGACACGATCCGCGCGAAGTACAAGGTGCGCGGCGACGAGGCGTTCCTGGAAGGTCACTTCAAGGACAATCCGGTCATGCCGGCGTCCATCGTGTTCGAGGCCATCGGGCAGGCGGCTTGCCTGTGGGTGCTCGAAGGTTCGCCCGAAGAAACCCGCGCGAGCCTGCAATCCAACGAAGTGCTCTTCGCGTCGATGGAGGAAGCATCCTTCTACCGTCGCGCTCGGCCGGGGGACGTGATCGAAATGGAGGCGAGCCTGGTGCGGCTGCGCGCGCCGCTGGCGATCTTCCGCGGCGGGGCAACGGTCGGCGGGGAAAAGCTTGCGCAGATCGAGAACCTCAAGCTGGCGTTCGGCCAGGAGGTCATCGAACACTTGGACAAGGAAGAAGCGGCCGGGATGCCTTCCGGACCGTTGCACAAGCCAGCGGCCGAAGCGTCGCCCGAGCTGCCGCTCGAACCGGCCACCGAGCCGGAGCCGGTCACGCACGCGCGCCCCGTTTCGTCTTCCTGATTCCAGGTGGCACCGGGGGGCGGATCGTGGCACGTTCAGCCCACATTCGCCTATGAAACGCGCCGTCATCACCGGGCTGGGATTCATCACGAGTATCGGCAACAGCCGCGAGGAAGTCAGCCGCAGCCTGCGCGAGGGACGCACGGGGGTCGAACGCTTCGCGGAATTTGAGAACGATCCGACGATCCCCGTCCGGCTCGCGGGCACGGTGAAGGGATTCACTTTCCCGAGCACGGAGTTCGAGGATTGGACGTACCCGCCGCACTACAAGATCGGCCGGGAGACGCTCCGACCGATGGCTCCCAACTCGCTCTACGCGTACTTCGCGTTGCGCCAGGCCATCGAGGATGCACGGTTGACGCCGGAGGAAGTGTCCGACCCGTTGACAGGACTCATGTGTGCCAGCGGCGGGTCGATGTGGATGGCATACGCTAACTACGAAACGATGAACAAGCGCGGCGTCATGCGCTGCCAGCCGATGGGCATCATCAACGCCATTCCCGGTTCGCTCTATATCAACCTCGTGCCCGCCTTTCGCATCCGCGGGGCGAGTCTAGGGCTGTCGAGCGCGTGCTCGTCGTCGGCGCACGCACTAGGGCTGGCGACGGACCTCGTCCGCACCGGGCAGCAGAAAAGGGTGTTCGTCGTCGGCGCGGAAGACTGCAACAAGTATTCGATCCTGCCCTTTGCCGCCGTGCGCGCCCTCAGCATCCAGACCGATCCGGAGAAGTCGCCGTGCGCGTTCGACAAGAAGCGCGACGGCTTCGTCGGCACGGGCGGTGCGACGGTGTTGGTCGTCGAAGAACTCGAACACGCCCGCGAGCGCGGGGCAGAAGACAAGATTTACGCCGAGGTTCTTGGTTGGGGGCAGTCTTCAGATGGCTACAACGTGCTGGCGCCTGACCCGGGTGGCGACGGGCTCAGTCGGGCGATGAGCGGTGCGCTCGAGAACGCCGGCGTGCGGCCCGAGGAGATCGAGTACATCAACGCGCACGCGACCTCGACGCCCTTCGGCGACCCGTCGGAGATCAATGCCATCAAGGCGGTGTTCCCCGAAGGGAAGCGTCCGCTGGTGAGTTCCACCAAGAGTCTGACCGGGCACGGCTTGTCGCTCGCCGGGGCGATGGAGGCGGCGTTTTGCTGCGTGAATTTGAAGGAGGGCTTTGTGCCCGTGTCGGCGCACATCACCGAGTTGGACCCGGTGTGCGAGGGGGTGCCGGTCATCACGAAGCCGGTGGACCTCGCGCCCAAGCTCGTGATGAACAATTCCAGCGGGTTCGGCGGGACGAACGTCGCGGCGGTGTTGCGCAAGTGGGAGGCGGCGTAGCCGATTGTCCAAGTTGAATTGGTGATCGTACCCGGCAGAGAATCTAGGATTGTCTCGGAGAGACAACCCTACCTTGAATGAACGCGCCGCACCCAATGTCATCGCCTTCTTCACCTAAACGCGTTTTCCTGACCGGGGCGAGCGCCGGCATCGGTCTGGCAACCGCGCGAGCGTTGGCGGAGGCAGGATGCGAGGTTTGGGGCACGGCGCGGGACGTGGCGCGGTTGCCGCGGGAGTTGCCGGGGTTTCATCCGGTGACGCTCGACCTGGAGGACGCGGCGGGGTTGGAGGAAACGTTTCGCGCGGCACTGGTGGACGCGGGGGGTCGCTTCGATGCGCTCATCAATAATGCTGGTGGCGGATGGTTCGGGCCGGGCGTGGAGATCCCACCCGACGAACTGCTGGCCCAGTTCCGGGCGCTGACGCTCGGGCCGATGGCGCTGATCCGGCTGGCAACCCCGAGCCTGCGCACCCGGCCGGGGGGATTGGTGGTCAACGTCACGTCGCTGGCGGCGCGGCTGCCGTTGCCCTTCGGCGCGGCGTACAGCGCGGCGAAGGCGGCGCTCAGCGCGTTCACGGCGGGATTGCAGATGGAGGAGAGCGCGCCGACCCGATCCGGCGAACACCGAGTGCGTTTCGTCGACGTGCAGCCGGCGGACATCAACACGGGGTTCAATCGCGTGATGCGTTATTGGCGAGGGTTGGACGATCCGGCCGACCCGGTGGCAGGGGTGGTGCGGGGTTCGTTAGCAGCGAGCGACCGTTCCATGGCGGGCGCGCCGCCGCCGGAAGTTGTGGCGCGGGTGATCTGTCGATTGGTGACCGATGATGCGACGGCGGCACGGCGCGCACTGCGTACCGTGGGCAATGTGTGGCAGGCGGTGGGCGGACCTTTGGCGTACCGGTTTTTGCCGCGGCGGCTGATGCTCTGGACGGTGCGGAAGAACTGCGGCTTGTAGAGCCGCGTTGCG
>CAXUIU010000066.1:0-6580 GCA_964250955.1 uncultured Chthoniobacterales bacterium
AGTCGCTGCGGCCGTGGGCGCTACCGTCGGTCATCGATGTCTCGAAAACCAGGGGGAGTCCGCCCGTTTTGCCCCCCCCCCTGCAGTGCCTCGGGAGGCGGCAGGGAAGGAGAGAACATCCAAGAATCTGGCGGACGCAAGAGAAAAGGGTGCTCGGGCCACTTCGGGTCAGTGGATGACAGCAACAGAGTCAGGGCATGATAACGAAGGAGAAGCAAAAGGAGTGGTGATGGGAAGTGCTTCTATGCACGCCGCTACGTGCAGGAAGCCATCATCTCCGTGTGAGCAAAAATCGCTTGGAGCTGGTTACAATCTCCCGCTGAAGAGTTCGTCCTGACATTGGCTGCTCTGTAGCAGGAGGCCGGTGAGGCTGGTGTGCATGTTCGGCACCATCAACTCCACCTTGTTGAAGACCCTAACCTCGGGCGCGGGCCAACCCAAGATCTCCAGGGCGGCTTCCTCACCCGTACTATTTAAGGTCATCGCGCTGATCAATTTCCCATTTTCGAAGGCGAACCAACCTTCTCGGTTTTCCGTCGATAGAACGCGCACCGCGCCGGTTTTCCCGTCGATTTCCATCAGTTGAAGAAAACTTGGCAGCGTGAAGGCCGGGGCCTGATCCTCCGTGGCGCCAGTCAGCAAAAAACGTTCTGCGGTGACCAGCAAAACATCTAAGTCAAAGGGTTTGTAAAAGAACACCCGTGCTCCCAGACCGCGCACCAGGGCCTCTAGCCCCGCCGTACCTTGCCCGGTGATGACGATAGACGGCGTGGAAATGCGCCGCTCGCGCAAAAAAGAAAGCACCGCCAGCCCATCCACTTCCGGCAAGCAAAGGTCGGTGATGATCAGGTCGAAGTGCTGTCGGCCGAGCTGCTCCATCGCGTGCGCGCCGTCGGAGACCGCGTGGACGGTGCAGCCCACGCTCGAAATCCGCAGCGATTCCGCGATGATCTCGCGCAACAAATCATCGTCTTCTACCAGCAGGATGTTCTTCATCACGCTTATGAAAAGGCGGCTCGCACGGCTCCGCCCGTTCAGGCCGCCGCGAGTTTGGCTGCGGGCGCGGCGGGCGGCACGTAACGCTTGCCGAGCACTTCCTCGACGGCGTTCAGCAGCACGCGCCACAAGTGTGGATCGCGCACGGCAAAATCCTCGCTGACCAGGTTCAGCGATTTGATACCCGCCTGTCGCAGAAGATCATTGGGCACCTTCAGGAACACTCGGTAGGCGGCGAGTTGTCCGACCGTACCGCCGCCCGAGTGCGCGGTGATGAAATCCAGGAGCGGCTTGAGACGATGTTCTTGCGCCGCCTTCGCAGGGGCCGCCGGCCGGGCGGGCGGCGGTGCCGAGGCGAAGGGGCGCGCGGTCGTTTCGCCACGGCGCAAGGAGAAGGAAACGCGCTTGCCCTCGGTAGGGTCAGCCGGCTTCTCGCTGGGAACAGCAGAGGGCGCGGCGGGAGCAGCAGGAGTCATCTCCCGGCTCTTGACAAAACGCTGCTGGTATTCCTCCAGGTCGAGTTCGACGACGCGCACCAGATCCAGTTGCTGGAGGCGCTCAATGTCAGACACGATCCACGACAGGTCGAGTTTGCAGGCCGCACCGATCTCTTGCAGGGTGCGCAGTCCGTCGAGCCGCAGGTACAGATCCCATTCGTGAGGCCGTAGCTTGCAGGCTGTCTCGCGGTCGGTGCCGGTTGGGGTGCGTTCGTAGACTTCACGCGGGTTCATGGCGGTCGGGAATGGGAGTGATACGAGTTGAGGATGCGGGGCCGACATGGGATCAGGACAGGCTAGAGGCTGGGATCGGGGTGGCATCCACGCCTTCGAGCGCGATGACGAGGAAAGCTTCCTGATCGTCCCAGCCAATCGGCAGGACGAACCGGGTGGGAGCGAGCGCCAAGCCTTCTGGCTCTCCACCCGCCAGCGAGCGTGGCACGGAGATTTCCAGCCGGGGGCCGAAGTGCTCGCGCGCATTGGACGAAATCATGGAAGCAATCTCGCCAACGGCGTCGCGCAGTGTTTCTTCTGATGCGTCGTGCTCGCCCATGGCTCTGGTGAGGGTCGCCACCATGGCGCGGGGCATCGTCAGGTACACGTTGCCGCGGTGTCGGCCCGTGATCCCGATGAGCCCCGTGTAGTCGAGGAACGTGGGGTCGGCGAACTCGATGGAAGGGTCCTTCAGGACGATTTGCGCGGGGGCAACCTTTTCAAAGAAACGGCAGTTGGCGTCCACAAAGAAGTTGAGTTCCTCCTCCGTGAGCATGGCGGGAGCAGTGGTAGACATAAGCGTCAGGCGTTCGCCATCTCCAGACAGATGACGAGCAGGGATTTGTGGTTGCGCCAGTAGATGGGGATGAGGAAGGTCGGCACGCTTTCGGGAAAACGGATTCCCTCTGGCCGACCGACCAGGACCACCGGCACGGAGATCATGAACGATGCGCCGAGTTCCTCGCAGGCGTTGCCGGAAATAATGTTGGCAATCTCACCGACGAGGTCCGCGCAGAGGGCATCCGAGGTGTCCGGCTCGCCGAGGTCAGCCGCCACGCCCTGAGCCATGGCCCGCGGAGCGGTGTAGTAGACACACCCACGCCGCGGACCGGAGATGCCGATGGTCGCGGAGAAATCGAGCATCACCGGTTCCTGGTCCTTGAGGTAGGGCGTACCCACCTCCGCTTTCGTCGAGAGTTGGTCGAAGTACCGGGAAGCCCCCCGGATGAAAACCTGCATGTCGCTTTCGTTCATGGTACTTGGGCAAGAATGGAAATATCCCTCAGTCCTCCATCACTTCCCGCATGGCTTCCTGGAGTTCCTCGGGCGAGAACGGCTTGAGCAAGAAGCCCTGCGCGCCGCGCTTGACGGCTTCCACGGCCGTGGAGGCATCGGCAAGGGCCGAGATGACGAGGATGCGCGCCGCCTTGTTTTCCTTGAGCAGAGCTTCCACGCAGGAGAGGCCGTCCATGTTGGGCATGGTGATGTCCATCGTGACCACGTCCGGGTGAAATTGCCGGTATTGCTCCAGGGCCTGCACGCCGTTGCCGGCCGTGCGAATCTCGGCGAAGGCGTGTTCGCCCAGGTTGCGCTCGATGTTGCGGCGCATGAAGTTGGAATCGTCAACGATCAGCAGTTTGAGGCTCATGGCAGGGGATCAAGCTTCGGCAGCGGCGAAGGAATAGCGGCTCTCTGCTGGCGCGGCGGTCGGCGCGGGGAGCAGGAAGGTGAACTCGCAGAAGTGACCGCGCTCGGAGTTGATGAAAACGTCGCCGCCGAGTTCGTCGATGATGCGGGATTTGACGAGGTCGAGTCCCACGCCACGGCCGGCGTCGCCCGTGACCTCGTCCGCCGTCGAGAAGCCGGGCTCGAAGATGAGCGCCACCGATTCCATGTCGCCCATCAAGGCGGCATCCTGAGCCGAGATCAGGCCGCGTTCCACAGCGCGGGCGCGGATGCGTTCCGGGTCTAGGCCACGCCCATCGTCGCGGAAGGTGAACCCGAAGGGGAGACCCAGCTCTGCATCGGCGGCCGGGCTGACCGATAGGGTGGCGCGCGGCGGCTTGCCCAGGGCCGTGCGTTCGGCGGCCGGCTCGACGCCGTGAACCAGGGAGTTGCGCGTGAGCTGGATCAAGATGTCGCGCACCAGGCGGCGCAGGGTCTCCGGCATGGCCGCGTCGAGCGGCGTGGCGTGCAGATCGGCTTCCTTGCCCAGTCGCTTGCACAGGGTCGCCGTCAGGGTACGCACACCGCCGAACAAATCGTCTTCTGCGGCCGGGGCCACCCTGTTCTTGGCGGCAGCGATAGGGACCTCGGCGCTGACCGCGGGTGCGGCCGGCGCGAGGTCGCGGCGCATGGCGAAGAGCTTTTCCGTGAGGTCGCGGGTTTCCGCCAGGTCGCTACGCAGTTCGGCCTGATGGATAGCAACTGACAAGAGATCATCGCCGGCGAGGCGTGGGCGGTTGCGGAGTTCGTTGATGCCGTCTTCAAAGGTGTGAGCCGCCTTGGCGAAGTGTTCCAGCTTCAGGAAATCGGCGTTGCCTTTGATGTTGTGCACGGAGCGGAACACCACGTCTAGGCGCGCGCGCAGGGCCGCCGTCTGGTTCGAGCCGTTGGTTTGGGCGAGATCGTCGGTCTTGAGCGCCTCGTTGATGTGGCCGAGTTCCTCCTCCACGGTTTTGAGGAAGTCTTGCAACGCCGAGGGGCCGATGTGGAGAATGCCGAGCAACAACTCGAACTGACGCTCCTTTTTCTTTTCGGACTGCGCGATGCTCGCCTCCAGTTCCACCTGCCGGGTGATGTCGCGCACCGACACGAAAACCCGCGCCACGGCCGCGCCGTCGGCGGTGAGGATGCGGCGGAAGCCGAACTCCAAGTGCTTGGTGGCAAAGCCGCCCTTAGCTTGGGCAAAGTTCGCCTCCACACGGGCGAGAGGGTTGATCTTGACGAGCAGCTTTTCCTTCTTGGCCGGGTCGAAAAGCATGGCGCAATAATCCCGCGTAGTCACAAAAATCTTCTCCGTGAGGATGCGCTGGAGCAGATTGAGGAAGTTAAAGCCGGCGAGGTGCTCGGTCTGAAAGATTTCCTTCAACTCCGTCGAGTGCTGGTCGCTGATCGTGTAGTCGGACGACATCAGGAGCATGCCCTGACGGACGGTGGAGAGGATAAGATCGGTCTCCTGCTTGGCCTCCGAGATGGCCGTGGCAGCGGCGGCGAGGCTCTCGTTGGAACGGGCCAGCAGGCGCTGGCGGCGGCGTTCCTGCGCGTGGTAGACCAGCCAGGCTAGCACGAGCAGCACTGCGAGCGTGGCCACTACCGTCGTCAGCAGATAAAGCTCCTGTTGACGGATGGCCTTGGTGGACTCATCCATCGCGTGCAGACGCACCACGTCGCCCAGCGCCAGGAAACGGCTGCTGCGGGCGTCGAAGAGTTCTGCCGCGGCGGCGATCTTTTTGGGGTCAGGTTTTTCCCCCATGGTGGCGCCCTGCAACGCCAGGTGGAGCTTGTTGTAAAGGGTCACCGCCTGGCTCAAGGCCATTCTTGCCTCCTGCGTTTGGACGGGCTCGATCTGGATGTGTCGCTTGGCCGAAGCGAACACGGCGGGCGTCCCTCCCTGGCCCAGGATGGCGAAGATATCGTCGAGGTCTTCACCAATCTTGGCCGCATGACGCATGGGAACATCGTAGGGTTCGTTCTGCAGAAGGGCGACGTGGGCAGAGTTCAGTTCGGCGGCGATCTGTTTGGGCAACAGTCGGAAAGAGTTGACGCTGTAATAATCCCGCTGGATACCCTCCTGCTGCACCCGGTCGTAGAAGCGGCCGCAAAGATAAAATGCCCCGACTAAAATTCCGAGCGGAAGCAGCAGGGCGAGGAACGTGCGCGCGCCACTCCAGAAGCTACTGCCCTCGGACGACTCGGTTTGGTTGAGCACTTCTTTCCAGAGTTGGGGCGAGGCTTCGGTCATAAGGCGGGATGGACGGCGGGAACTTGCAGGAGATCGCGGACGTAGTTTCAATGCCGGACTGCCAGCGGCGACAAAGAGCGCGGCAGCCCAACGAGACACCAACGCCAGCAGAAATAATGCCTGCCATTAAAATCTAGTAACCATTTTACTAAGTGAGAGTTGAACGAAGCCTGGCGACGCCCATCTGTCCGCACCCGTTCATGAACCTGGAGAAATCCCGGAGACACTCTGCGGTCTTGCTTCGCCCCGAGACTTTCGCAAATGCGAAACCGCGATTCTAGCATGGCTCGGCAAGCGAATTGCTGTTCAGGCGAGGTATGTCGACCTTGGCCCAAACTGCGCTAGTTGCCCCGCCCTCCTTCGCCCCCGTCTCACGCGTGTCTGTCAAGCAGCGCCTCTCGCAGCTCTTGTGGATTTTTCTAGCCTTGGGGTTGACGGCACTGGCCGGCAACATGGTCTACACATATTTGTTGGAACAAGCCACCGAACGAAGCCGCGAGAGCCGCAACTTGCAGCTCCAAGGTTTGGCCAGTGACCTGCAAGCGGAAGACTCGCCTTACATCGACTCGGTCACCGCTTCGATCCACTTGTTCCGCGACAACACCCTGGCTTTGGGCCAACCGAACATCGGCCCCGCTAAAGTGGCTGTGGGCAAGGAACTAGCGCTGCCGGACCTCCGTTTCGGAAACCACAGCGTCGCTAACGATTTCACCGTGGTGGATGAGGTCGCCAAGGCGATGGGTGGTACGGCAACCTTGTTCGTGAAGTCAGGAGATCGCTTCGTGCGCGTCACCACGAACATTATTACCAACGCAGGAACTCGGGCCATCGGCACCGAGCTGGACCAGAATGGCGCCGCTTTCGCCACGGTCCGCACGAACAAAACCTTCACCGGTGTGGTAGACATCCTTGGCAAATCCTACTTCACGATCTACGAGCCAATCCACGCCGCGAACGGCGAAACGATCGGCATTTGGTACGTAGGTTACCCGGTGTTGACCGCTAAGTAAGTTCGCTGCCACCCACAGATTTGTCCGGCAGCAAGACGGCCCGTTAATACACCTAAGAAACGAGCGCCATGTGCTGGCAGCATAGCCTTGCCGTGCTGTCGCCAGTCGCCGTAAGGCCG
>CAXUIU010000066.1:6680-13348 GCA_964250955.1 uncultured Chthoniobacterales bacterium
GGATGAGGGACGATGGGGGATGCGGCAGGTGAGCCTAAAAAGCGGGGCTGCGAGGTGGAAGCTTGCTACCTAGGCAGAACGACTTTCTATCTTTACTTACATTGATCCTGCACCAAATAGCGTCCGTGTACTACACTCTGGTCTGCTGCATCCGCTGGCAGATGATTAATGACAACATTCCCAACACGGATGCCAGCCAAGCGGACGGTTCAGGCACCACCGTCACATTGTTCAAACCGATGATTTGATCTGGCGAGGTTTGCACCGCGTTGTCATCCACCCAACGGATGTTCAACGTCGAGTTTGCGTTCCAGACCGTCGGTAAGTTGAACGAAGTCAACGGCACCGAGCTTACCCCAACTGTGTTGGGCACCGCCACCGTGCCGTTGGCGCCGTCCAGCGTCGGAGTGAACACCGGGATCTGCGACCATGCGCCGCCGTCGATATTTACAAAAATTTGGTAGCCGGGCAGTTCGTTGGTGGTCGCCACTGCGGTGAAACGCTGGATGTCGTAGCCGAGCGACAGCGTGGAGAGAGCCGCGCCGGTGGTGTTGGTCAGGCTGAGGTTGATCGCCGCGCCGTCGATGCTGGTCGGCGAGGTGGCCAGGATGCGGTCGCTCGCGTTGTTCGGATTGGCTGCGTTGTAGCCGTTGTTGTTGGTCGCTGTGGGCGCGGCGGACGCGGTCAAGTTGCTGCTGGTGGCAACCATGCTGGCAACGCTGAGCGTCGTGCCGTTGGCGGTGATGCCCGTGGTGTTGGTCCACGTCGAGTTAGAACCGCCTTCGCCAACGTAGAGCGAAAAGCCCGTTGGCGGGGTCGTGCCAGTAGTCCCCATGCCGTCGAAGTTTTCCGAGTAGTTGCCCGAGAAGTTGATGGCCGATGCGGTGCCTGCGCAGATAATCAGAGCGGAGACTGTCGGGATGATGAGCTTGGCTAGATGCATGGTGACGGCAGCAGTGGGGATTGATTCGCTTTGTACTGGATGGAAAGAGCGCTTTGCGTCAGGCTCAGCACGAAGTCAGCAGCAAACTTTTTGCTGCCTTTAACGGCTTGCCGACTCAGCCGGGATAAGGGTGAGTACGGGGACGGCGGAAACCTGCGCTGCAGGTGCGTCTTTGCCGTTGTTCAATGGACGCACGTTCAAACGGCCGAACACGCCATCTTCCTCATTGTTAGGACCCGCCGTGAAGTATAGAGCGTTCGCGTCACCGAGGCCGACGCCGTTGCCGAAAGCCAATCCCCAGATTCCCTCGACGCAGATGATCTTGGTGTCCGGATCACGCAAGTAGCCAGCGAATTCTCCCGTCTGCAGATCAAACGCCGAGATGGTGCCGTCGCCGAAGTTCGCCACCAGCAGGTCATTGGCGAAAGCGCCGAACGACGCGGGGGCAATCGCCATTCCCCACGGGGCATTCAGCACTCCCTTGGTCAGGAAGTCCTTCACGAGCGTGCCATCCTCGTTGTACTCCACGACGTGTCCGCAGCCCGCGCCGTGGACCTGCTCCTGTCCCTCGTCGCTTTCAGGATCGAACACCGCATAGGTCACGAAGAGGTGACCGTTCAGGTCCGCCACGTTGAACGGGTGCATCCCGCGCACAGTGGCTGGCATCTGGAAATGGTAGTCGGCCGTCACATCGTTCCAACGATTGTCGAAAACCTGGATCGCACCGTTGCGGATGTCGGTGGCAAAGAGATGGTTGCCCCGTGCCTTGACGAAGGCCTCCGAACCAGCGGCGTTGTTCGTCAAGGCCGCGCCCGTGAACACGCAATTGGCGGAATAGGGGAAGTGTTTTGCGCGCTTGGAATAATCAACGACGACGGGTGCGGTGTTCATGGCGGTGCCGGTGTCGGCGCTCCAGGCGTTGATGCAGCCGTCTTCCGTCACGAAGACGAACTTCGCTGGACCGGAGAAGCCGGCGGCGAGCCGCTCCGGCGGCGTCTTGTGCTGGTTAGCCGCGGGACCGGCGACGTGGAACTCCTCGGGTTGGCCGGGCAGGTCGCTGGCGGAGTTGTACGCCATCCCCGTTACGAAGGCGTAGCCGTGGTCCGTAAAATCTGGTGTCTCTAGAGACACGATCTTCAGGCCATCCTGATGGAGTGGACGGTCGGCCACGTCGCCGATGTACTCGGACGAGGAACCATTGCCGGCGTTGCCGACCCAGATGTGTCCACCTGCCCCGGGGGGACGCAATGCGAGGCCCCAGGCGTTGATCATCTTCTCGTCGATCACCAGCGGATGGTAGTCCGGCTTGTTTGCCACGAGGTTAGTTTGCACGTAGCCGGGGTCGCGTGCCTGCGCACGAGCCACGTCTGCCGTTCCTGCCGTGAACGCGGCAGCCAGGAGAAATCCGAAGGTTGTTTTCACTTTGCTGTATGTCGTGATTGGCAGCGGACAAGGAGTCAGCCGCGCTTCCAGGGGCGAAACTTGCCGCGGGGCCGCCGTACTGGCTAGCCCCGCATAACCTGTCAAACGGGTGTCAGGCTCGCGCCGTCTTCCGGCGTACGAGCCAGCCGAACCCGACGAGGGTGCCGAGCAACAACCCCGCGGTGGGCGCCGGTTCGGGCACCGCAGCAATGATCCCCGGTCCCGTGCTATTTGCCGTGCTGCGGTAGGTGTGCACCGAGTTCAACGTCTGGCCGGTGCTGAGGTCCACGCTCACGAGAGTATTACCCATGCTCGGGTCCGTGGTGGCTACGTTGTTCAATCCGCCGTCGAGAATCGCCACGTCGAACTGGTCCGGAAACGGATTATTCGTGTTGGAGGTCATGCTGACGGAGAACTGAATCTGCGTAACGCCGCTGCTGAACTGCTGGGCCAACTCGTTGCCTTGCGCGCTGTTGGTCAGGGTAACGGTCGAAGACATCGACCCCGTTTCGCCGCCCGCGCTGTAACTCACCGCACCGACGCTGCCGTTGGTGAAGATGAAGTTGCTCAGCGTGATTGTGTTGTCAGAGTTCGGCGTCTGCGAGCCGGACCCAAGCACCACGTCGAGCGAGAACGGCGCGTTGGTGTTGCCGATGAGCGACGCGGTGTTGAGGTAGACATTGTAGCTCAGGGCGGCACGGGCTTGTGTCGCCCAAGTGAGCAGCGTCGCGGCAGCCAGGATGCCGGTCCAACGCATGCGGCAAATTTCAGGGATGATCATGGTTCGGAACTTTTCTAGGACGGACAAGGTTCCGCTCAGGGCTGGCTGGTCTGGACGGCGCTTAGGTTGTCGGTGATGCCAGCGTTGTTGGCCGGCAGCGTGAACTGTAGCGTGACGTTAGCGGAAGCACTCGCGTCCAAACCGGAGGCGACAAAGATGTAGGGACTACCGACCGGAGCAGTGTTCTGCGTGCTGCCGGCGCTGTTGATAAGCGTGGTGTTCAGATTACCCGCTACCAGATAGATCGGACCGCTGATCGGCGTGGACAGCGCGTTCGTCACGGTGACGGTCTGCACCGCCGTGTTGGCGCGACGGTTGACGGTGTAGCCGCCTGCGGTCACCCGCATGTTGGGCAGGCTGGCGGGGATTGCCCCGGCCACGAAGAGGTCCGCCATGTCCTGCGCTGTGCTCGTGCCGAAGCCAGCGGCTGAACCCGCCAGTGCGCCGGAGCTATTCGCCTGGTTCGCCGCGTCGTTCAGGTAGCCGGTCGTCGTGTTCGCCGTAACCTGGTAAATTTCCTGCATCGTGGCGACATCCGCCGAGTGGGTGAGGTTCACCGTGCTGTTATAGGCGTTGCCCTTGGCCAGCGGCGAGATCACGATTTCCATCAACGTGTGGTTGAAGTCGTTCTGGTTGGTGCCTTCGGTCTCATCGGTCCAGATGACGATGGCGCCGTTGTCTTGGTAAGCCTGCGAAGCCATGATCTGTGGGACGAGGATCGACAGGAAATTGTCGCCCTGCGCCACCTGGGCTTTGTCACCCGTGAAGGCCGTGCCTTTGTAGGTGAAGCCGTTCGTCAACGCCGTGTGCATGTCGTTGTACTGGTCGGGTGTAATGACGTTGTAGCGGGCGACGGTGTTGTTCGCCAAATCGGTGGCCAGCTGCTCGAGCGGCGCGTAGTTTGGCGCGACGAGGTTGCTCGGCGAGGTGTTGGCGGCGTTGAGGCTGCTGCCGTTCGTGTCGAGGTAAAACAGCGAACCGTTGTGCTTGCAGGCGAAGTTGTACTGGTGGCTGCCGTTGTAGGGGTTGGTGTACGTCGCGCTGGTGCCGCTGAAGCTCGACAGCGGGACAGTCCACTGTGACTGTGGGGCGACGGTAGAAGTCATTCCCGAGCCGCCGAGGTTAATGTTAGCCCCCGCCGAGTTGAGATGATCGATGCCTTCCTGGTAGGACTTCCAGGAGATGCCGGCCGCTTGCAGCAGTCCGGAGAGATGCTGGCCGCTGACGCTCGGGTTGGCCGCGAGGTAGTTGAGCATCGTGTTCACCGAGCCAGACGATCCGTAGGGGTCGTTGTCGTTGGCGATGCTCAGGTTAGAACCCGATTCCATCCAGATGTAGTTTGGCTCGGAGGGATGGATGCTCGCGTTCGCACCAGAAGCCGTCGAGAGAACATGGTGGTATGCGGTGCAATAGGAGACCTGGGCAGCGTTCGTGTTGCCTGGAGTGATGAGGCTGTTAATGTAAGGCGCGGCCGAGTTCCCTACGAGAACCGAGCCGCCGCTCACGTCGGTGCCAGCGGTGAAGTTGCGGTTCTCCATCAGGATGTAAAAGACCGTCTTCACCGGGCCGGAAGTGGTCGCAGCGAACTGCTTGCGGCCACGGGATTCTTGCTGAGCGTGGGCGGTGAAGCAGGCCAAGCTGCTGAGGCAAGCGCAGGTGGCCAGTGACTTTGCTAGGGAGGGCAGACGGAGTTTATTATTCATCGCGAGTGGACAGATTTACGTCAGGGAATCTTTGAGGAGAACGATCGCTCCTCGAACCGGGCAGAACATCCAAAAGCCACGGCATGCGCGCAAACGAAGTAAGGTTACTTTTCGGTAACAAGACCCTTTACAAACCAAGACAATTCTCTGGGTTGATGCCGACGCTGTGAGTGTTTGCGGTGCCTACCCCTCACGCGAAGCCGGCGAGAAACAAAGACGGGGCCAGTCCGCACCGTCGCTTTGCGCCTTCACGAGTGTACGTTCACTTTGTAGACGACTTCATCTGCGTGTAAGCCAGATCACATTCCCGCTTCACAGCCAGCACATTCACCAAAACTGTTGGGCGGAAGAGAGATGTTATCAGATATGGCAGGTGAGGCCAAAAGGCGGCCACGAGGCGCTCCACCTGCCAACGCAGCAAAATATTTTGCGCTTTGTTCCAGTCGCTTTCCGTCCATCCAGGACCATCTCCGTCAATTCATTTCAATGCACAAAATACTAGCGTTGAGATATATGCAACAATTTACCCCTTGTCACGGTGATTCTGTCGCTGCATTCTGCGTGCGCAAAAGCAGCAACAATTCAACAACACCCCATGAACCACTACGACAATCCCATGACTGAACGTGCTGCCTTCGCCTTCCTCTCTCAGGCCACCCAGGAAGGCCGTCCCGAAGACTTGAATCCGTTGTCCGACGCTCTCGCGCCGCTTCGGCAAATTGGGGACGATCTACCGCATGTCCGGGCGCATCGCTTACCATCGTATGTTCAAGCATCCCTCGGGCGAGGAGTACGTCCGCCCGCAAGCTGACACCTCCGAAGACGAGTTGTTCCTGCTGGTGCGTGGCGGCTAGCTCCTCAGCAGCGGCCTTGGCGTGCGGATCGGCCAGCCAACAAGAACAACTTCTTCCTCATTCGCCTACGCTGCCTCATGGTCAACTTTCTCGCTCCCGTCGTCACCAAAGCGCCCACTTACGTGAAGGTGGCCAATTTCCTTGGCCTGTACCGCCATGCTCGTTCGGGCCGCTACTACGCCTGCAAGAAGCAGGGTGGCCTCCGGCGAGAACGCAGTCTTGGTACGTGCGATAGGAAGATCGCCGAGCGTAGGATGAAGGAGTGGTTCGGTAGCCTGGAGAAGGTAGATGCCGAGGTGGAGAAGACCACGCTGAGCCAGTTAATCGGGCGCTACCTCGTGGTCACTGGCAGCATGAGCGAGAGCAGCCGCGTCACTGATCAGAGCATCATCAAGCGTTTCCTGGCTTGGTGACCCCCATGGGAAGGACTATCAGGTGCGCTCCATCCGCCCTTCCATGCTCGACGAGTGACTGGCCCACGAGGAACCCCGGCTGCGCAACGTGACATACAACCGCTATGCGGGCTTCCTCAAGCAACTCTTTGACATCGCGGTGAAGGACCGCATCATTCTCGGATCGCCCGCCAAGCTGTTGCGCTAGGGTTGGAAGAAGCCGCAGGCCGTCAAGCGGCAGGTGCCCAGCGTGGCCCAGTTCGAGGCCATCGTGGCCGACATCCGCGGGTAGCGCTTCAGCGACCATGCCGAACAAACCGCTGACTTCGTGGAGTTCCTGGGCCTGGCGGGGTTGGGACAGGCCGAGGCCTCGTCGTTGACGTGGGGCGACGTGGACTGGACCAACAATCGCCTGCACGTGCGCAGCCACAAGACGAACACCTACTTCCACGTGCCGATCTACGAGCACTTGCGCCCACTTCTTGAACGCCTGAGCAAAGCACGGCGAGGAAAGCGCTCGCCGGCCTCCCTCGTCTTCAAAATCAAGGACGCCAGACGGGCGTCAGGGTTTGC
>CAXUIU010000067.1:0-13347 GCA_964250955.1 uncultured Chthoniobacterales bacterium
GTCTACGCCGCCTTGTCGGTGATGGCCGACGACATCACCGGCCAGGTCAAGTCCGCGGGCGCGGTGAGCAAGGTGCCCGCGGCGCAGACGCGCAACGTGCGCAACGAGATGTACCTCACCTCGCAGGCCATGGGCGCGCTCGCCAACACTGGGGACTTTGTTGCCATGAGCCCCTCCCCCGCTGCCTCCGACGTTTCCCCGGCCCGCAAACGCATTTTCGGCACGGACGGCGTGCGCGGGGTCGCCAACGTCGAACCCGTCACCGCCGAGACGGCGCTCAAGCTGGGCCGGGCGGCGGCGCACGTCATCACGCAGGGGGGCCGCGGCTACGGCCGGGCCAACCCGCGGCCGACCGTCGCCCTGGGCAAGGACACGCGCCAGAGCGGCTACATGCTGGAGGACGCGCTCGCGGCTGGCCTGATGTCGCTCGGCGTGGACGTACTCCAGCTCGGGCCGATCCCGACCCCGGGCGTGGCGTACATCACCCGTTCGCTGCGCTGCGACGCGGGCATCGCCCTGACCGCCTCGCACAATTCCTACGAGGACAACGGCATCAAATTCTTCCGCCACGACGGTTACAAGCTGGATGACAGCATCGAGCGGCGCATCGAAGACCTCGTCTTCAGCGGCGAGATCGAAAACATTCGCCCGACCGCCGGCAAGATCGGCCGCGCCCAGCGCATCGATGACGCCTTGGGGCGCTACGTCGAGTTCGCCAAGGCGAGTTTCCCGCGCAAGCTCACGCTCGACAAGCTGCGCGTGGCCGTCGATGTCGCCAACGGGGCAGGCTACAAGTCCACGCCCTGCATCCTGCGCGAACTCGGCGCGGACGCGCTGACCTTCCACAACACGCCCGACGGCACGAACATCAACCGGGACTGCGGCAGCACGTTCCCGCAGGAGATCCAACTCCTCGTCCGCCAGACCGGCGCGCAGGTGGGCATCACCCCCGAGGGGGATGCCGACCGCGTGCTCCTGTGCGACGAGCGGGGAGAACTCGTGGACGGCGATGAGATCATGGCCATCGCGGCACGGGAGTTCCTCAAACAGGGCCGGCTCGCCCAGAACACCTTGGCTGCCACCGTGATGAGCAACTACGGCCTGGACGCCGCCGTCGAGGAAGCCGGCGGGCGCGTCGTGCGCACGCAGGTCGGCGACCGCTACGTCATCGAGGAGATGGTCAAGGCGGGACTCAATGTCGGCGGCGAGCAGAGCGGGCACATGATCTTCCGCGACTTCACGACGACGGGCGACGGCATCATCACGGCACTCCAGATCCTGCGCATCATGATCGACACGGGCAAGCCGCTGAGCGAACTCAAGGCCTGTCTGTCCAAGTACCCGCAGGCGCAGAGAAACCTGAAGGTGTCGCGCAAGCCGCCGCTCGAAGAGTTGACGCAGGCCAACGACCTCGTGCGCGAGACCGAGGCGGCGCTGGCCGGCAAGGGCCGGGTGCTGCTGCGGTACTCGGGCACGGAGCCAAAGGTGCGGCTCTTGATCGAGGGGCGCGACGCGAGCCTGATCGAGCGACAAGCCGACCGCATCGCGTCCGCGCTGGACGAGGCCATCGGAGCGTGAACCGCCGCCGCAAAGATACCGTCGTCCTGATGACGACCAGCAACCAAGGATGGCCCGGTCTAGCCGCGCTTGGCGAAAATGCGCGCCTCGCGGGCCGTGTCGGTCATCTCTGAAAGATCCTTGAGCGTGGCTTCCTGACGTTTGAGGAGGTCGTCGCTGGCCGTGCTGAGGGCCTGGATGGCGGTCAGCGGGTCGGTCGGCAGAGGTTGCTGCGAACGGCCGTGCGGGGACGGTAGGAGAAGCACCAGCGACGCGGCGGCGAAAAAAAGGGATCCTTGGAAGGTTTTCATAGAAGCGGAGGGAGGCGAAAGAATTCTCAACGGTGACCGGAACCGCCCCGCGCGCTGTAAAGTTTCACCTGGCGTATTTCTTCCTTTAGCTGCGCGGTTTGCGCTTCAATTTTGGTTTGGTTGGCGGCAATCTCATCCTGCTGCGTCTTGAGTTTGGTGAGCAGGGCATTGAGCGCGACATTGTTGGTGGAGGCTGCCGGGGCTTGCGACTGACTCTCGGGTGTCAGCCACCAGCCGACACAAAGCACGGCGGCCAAGGTGAGGGCGACCAATCCGTGGCGGGAGCCGCGGAGCGAAGAAACTGTTGGAACCATAAGAGAGACGCTTCACGAACTAACACAGCAAAAAACGTTCCAAATATTGATTTTGGTTAATTTTTAGCTTGCCGTCTGTGAGTGTTTTTCGCATTTTGAGGTCATGGCTGGCCCCGGCATGCAACAAACCCAGAACCTGTCGATGCAGCAGGTGTTGGCTCCGCAGTTGCAGCAGAGCCTCGTGATCCTGCAAGCGCCGATGTTGGAACTGCGCAACATCGTCCAACAGGAACTCCAGACCAATCCGGTCCTGGAAGAAGAGGTGCCCGAGACGCCGACCGCCGAGGAGCAGCAGCAGAACGACGACTTCAAGGAGGAGTTCGACCAACTGGCCAAACTCGACGAGGAGTGGCGCGAGTACATGGCGCAAAACAGCGGCTACAACGGCCGCAGCGAGGACGAGGAGGAGCGCCGGCAATTCTTCTTCGACTCCATTGCCAACCAGGAAACGCTCCAGCAACACCTCATTGGTCAGATCAACGGGGCGGAACTCGGCACGGCCGACAGACGCCTGGCCGAACTGGTCATCGGCAACATCGACGACAACGGTTTCCTCCAAACGACGCCCGAGGAGATGAACGCCAACACCGGCGTACCCGTGTCCGATCTGCGTCGCATCCTGGAGATCATCCAGGCCTTCCACCCGGTGGGCGTCGGTGCCCTGAACCTGCGCGACTGCCTGCTGATCCAACTCCGCCGCCTCGGCAAGGAAGGCTCGCTTGAATATCAGATCATCAGTAAGCATCTCGACGAACTCGGCAAGCGTCGCTTCCCCGAGATCGCGCGCCGCCTCGGGGTGACCGTCGACCAGATCCAGCAGGCGGCGTATTCCATCGCCACCCTCGACCCCAAGCCGGGTGCCATCTTCGCCCCCGACCCGAACAACTACGTCCTGCCTGACGTGAGCGTGGAGAAGGTCGGCGACAAGTACCTGGTGATGCTCAACGGCGAGCAAATCCCCCACCTGCGCATCTCCAACACCTACAAGGACCTCATGTCGCAAAACGGCAGCGGCGGCGACGTGAAGGACTACATCCGGGAGAAAATCCGCAGCGGCAAGTTCCTCATCAAGAGCATCCACCAGCGCCAGCAGACGATCTCCAACATCGCCAACCAGATCGTCAGCCGGCAGGAGGAGTTCCTGGACAACGGCACCGCCTTCCTGCGCCCCATGACGATGGTGCAAATCGCCGAGGCCGTCGGGGTCCACGAGACGACGGTGAGCCGGGCGATCTCGGGCAAGTACATCTCGACGCCGCAGGGAGTGTTCGAGATGCGGTATTTCTTCACGCCGGGCTACCAGACGGCCAACGGCGAGTCCATGAGCAACACGAGCGTCAAGGACGCCATCCTCGACCTCATCAAAGGCGAGACCTCGACCAACCCGCTCAGCGACAAGGACATCGTTTCCATCCTGAGCGAACGCGGCATCCCCATCGCCCGGCGCACCGTCGCCAAGTACCGCAACGAGCTGAACATCCTGCCCAGCAACATGCGCAAGCAGTACTAGCGGAAGCGCGGCCGGTCGCCCGCAGCCGAAGTGTAGGCATGGCCAACGTCCCTCCGCTCTCCCTCCGTCCCGCTTGGCAGGCACTCGCTGCCCACCACCAGGAAATCGAGAAAATCCATCTGCGCGAACTCTTTGCGCAGGACACCCAGCGCGGGCAGCGTCTGACGGCCGAGGCAACCGGCCTCTACCTGGATTATTCCAAGAATCGCGTCACCGACGAGACGTTGCGGCTGCTCGTGCAGTTGGCGACCGAGTCCGACCTCGCCGCGCGGATCGCGGCGATGTTCGGCGGCGAGAAAATTAACCTCACCGAGGACCGCGCCGTCCTGCACGTCGCCCTGCGCGCGCCGCGGGACGCCACGATCCTCGTGGACGGCAAGAACGTCGTGCCCGGGGTCCACGCGGTACTCGACAAAATGGCCGCCTTCTGCGACCGGGTGCGTTCGGGCGACTGGAAGGGATTCACCGGCCAGCGCATCAAGAATGTCGTCAACGTCGGCATCGGCGGCTCCGACCTCGGGCCGGTGATGGCGTACGAGGCGTTGCGACATTACTCCCAGCGTGACCTCCTTTTCCGCTTCGTGTCCAACGTGGACGGCATCGACTTCGTCGAGGCGACGCTCGACCTCGACCCGGCGGAGACGCTTTTCATTATCTCGTCAAAGACCTTTACCACACTGGAAACCATGACCAACGCGCAAAGCGCGCGCGACTGGCTCCTGGCAGGGCTGAAGGACGAGGCAGCCATCGCCAAGCATTTCGTCGCCGTGTCCACCAACGCCGAGAAGGTTAAGGCGTTCGGCATCGACGCGGCCAACATGTTCGAGTTCAGCGACTGGGTCGGCGGGCGGTACTCAATGGACTCGGCCATCGGACTTTCGACGATGCTTGCCGTCGGGCCTGAGGGCTTCCGCGCGATGCTCGCCGGGTTCCACGAGATGGATGAGCACTTCCGCACGGCGCCGTTCGAGAAAAATCTGCCCGTGCTGATGGGCCTGATTTCGCTTTGGTACAACGACTTCTTCGACGCGCAGACGGTCGCCGTGCTGCCTTACGAGCAGTACCTCAGACGCTTCCCAGCCTATCTCCAGCAACTCACGATGGAGAGCAACGGCAAGCACATCACTCTCGACGGCCAGCACGTGAACTACCAGACTGGTCCCGTCTATTGGGGCGAGCCGGGTACGAACGGGCAACATTCGTTTTACCAGTTGATCCACCAGGGCACGCGGCTGATCCCGTGTGACTTCATCGCGTTCAACCACGCGCTGACCCCGCTCGGGCGCCACCACGACATCCTCATCGCCAACGTCCTCGCCCAAGCCGAGGCGCTCGCCTTCGGCAAGACGGCGGACGAGGTCAAGGCCGAAGGTACGAAAGAAGAACTCGTGCCGCACCGCACCTTCGAGGGCAACCGACCGTCGAATCTTCTCTTCGCCGACCGGCTCGACCCCGCCACCTTGGGCAAGCTCATCGCGCTCTATGAGCACAGCGTGTTCACGCAAGGAGTGATTTGGGAGATCGATTCGTTCGACCAATGGGGCGTCGAACTCGGCAAGGTGCTCGCCCAGCGCATCATTCCCGAATTGGAAAATCAGGCCGAACCGACCCTCGGGCACGACAGTTCGACCAACGCGCTCATCGGACGTTACCGCCGGGCACGGTTGTAAAATTTCTTTACACAAGCGGCGGTGTTTTTTAAAACAAACGCCGGCTTGGATTGTCTCAGGTTGTTCGGCTGCCAAGCCGATCACCTGCAACCTGATGGCTGACCGTTCCACTTCCTCCCCTGCCTCCGACGTCGCCGCCGTCGAGGTGCCTTGGACCCGGGTCGAGGGCTTCGTGGGCAAGTTAACCCACGATGTTCGCAACGGTTTTAATGCGGTGGAGTTGCAGGTCACGCTCATCGGCGAACTGACCGACGACCCCGAGATCAAGGAAGAGGTCAAGCGCATCCGCCAATCCCTCGCCGGTCTGACCCGCCAGTTGCAGGCCGTGCGCGTCGCCACGGGCGAGCCGACGACGCACCTTTTCCCGTACCCGGCGGCCGACCTGCTCGAAGACCTGCGCGAGCGGTTCGGACGCCAGCACGGCGAAGCGGCGGCGCGGCTACAATGGGTCACGGACCCTGGTGCGGCGACGGTGAACGTCGATCCCGAGCAGACCCTCAACGCCGCGTTGGAACTGCTCGACAACGCCATGCAGCACGCGGTCGGCGGTTCCACGGTGCGGGTGGAGGCGCGCCCCGGGGCTGGCGTGATCGTGGTCGCCATCCACCAGCAACTCACCGCGGCTCCCGTTCACCCGCCCGCGGACTGGGGCCGCACCCCGCTGCTCTCCACGCGGCGCAACGTCTACGGCCTGGGGGCGTTCCGCGCGCGCCGCATCCTCGAAGCACAGGGCGGCACCTTGGACTACGCCTACACGGAAGTTGACCGTGCGCTGGTGACAACGGTTACCTTGCCCGCGGGCGAGCCGCCTTCCCGCTCATGACCAACGGCACGCCCAAAAAGGTGCTCGTCATCGACGACGAGCGGCCCATTCTGATGACGCTGGACGCGCTGCTGACGCGCCATCGTTACCAGGTGGAAGCCGCGCGCACGGCGGCGCTCGGACTGGAGATGGCCACCCGGGAAAAAGACCGTCCCGACCTGGTCCTGCTCGACATCGGCCTACCTGACGCGAGCGGTCTGGAGGTGCTCACGAAGGTCAAGCAGACCGCGCCCAGCGTCCAGGTGATCGTGCTCACCGGCCAGGACTCACTCTCCAACGCCATCGAGTCCATCAAGCTGGGGGCCTTTCACTTCATCGGCAAACCCTACGCCGCCGAGGAACTTCTTTCTCTCATGCAGCGGGCCTTCGAGCAGCAGGAACTGGTGCGCGAGACGGCGAGCCTGCGCGAGGAAACCAAGTCGCTCAAAGCCCTCCTCAAGCGCGCCGAGGCGCAACTCGCGCCGGTGTTCAAGAACCGGCGCATGGTGGAGATTGAAGACTTCATTGCCCAGATCGCCCCGTCGGAAGCCAACGTGCTCGTCACCGGCGAGAGCGGCGTGGGCAAGGAGGTCGTCGCCAACCTGATCCACAGCCGTTCGCGCCGGGCCGGCGGCCCATTGGTCAAGCTCAACTGCGCCGCCTTGCCGCAGCACCTCATCGAGGGCGAACTCTTCGGCTACGTCAAAGGGGCGTTCACGGGCGCCGTCAACGATTTCCCTGGGATGCGCGCCGCCGCGGCGGGGGGCACGCTCTTCCTCGACGAAATCGCCGAGATGCCCGCCACGCTCCAGACGCGTTTTTTGCGCGTGCTCCAGGAGCGGGAGTTCCGTCCGCTCGGCAGCACGAAGACGCTCAAGGCCGACTTCCGCCTCGTCGCCGCGACCAACCAACAGATGAACCGCGCCCTGCGCGAGGGCGTGCTGCGGCCCGACCTGTACTACCGTATCAACACCTTCCAGATCGAGATCCCGCCCCTGCGCGACCGGCGCGAGGACGTGGCTCCGTTGGCGGCGCTCTTCATCAAGCGGTACTCGCAGCAGATGGGCCGGGCCGAGCCGCAGATCACCGGTGAGGCGCTGGCACGCCTGCGCGACTTCCCTTGGCCGGGCAACGTGCGCCAGCTCCAGAACACCATCGAGTACGCCGTCGTGCTGGCGAAAGAGAACGTCATCACGGAGGAAAGCCTCCCCTCCGAACTCCTCCTGCCCCCGGTGCTACGCGACCAGATCACGATCTTCAGCCCCGGCACGAGCGTCGGCAACGGCGTTCCCACGGGTGGCGCCACCGATTTTGACAGCAGCCTCAACCTCGATGACCGCGAACGCCAAGCGATCCTCCAGGCGCTCGCCCAAACCCACGGCAACAAACTCAAGGCCGCCAAAATCCTCGGCATCCACCGTCCTACGCTCTACAACAAGATGAAGCGCTACGGCATTGCCGTCTGAAAGCGCGCCCCGCGGCACGAAAGCCGCTGCCTGACTGCACCCGGGCACGCGCCGCCCGCCGGCGCTGCAAATAGGGTTTCTCTCATGCCGAATCTCGCCAAGATCATCGCGCACGAAGCGCGCGAACTTGCCCCGCACGTTTCCCGCCCGAGCCCGCTCGCCGAGCGCCTGCCGCACTACAAGCGGTTCCTCAAAATCGAGAACCACCGTCTGCGCCTTGCCCACCAAGCCGGCGGCGGCGGCCGGGAAATTTGCCGGCGGCGTGTGGAGCTTCTCGACGTGTTCCTGCGCCGGCTCTTCGCCGACGCGGTTGCCGCGTGCCTGCCTGCTGAGGCCCCCGCCCCTCCGGTCGCGCTGCTCGCCATCGGCGGCTACGGCCGCGGTGAACTGAATCCGTACAGTGACGTGGACATCCTGTTCTTGCACGACTTCGAGGCGGAAGAAGTTTCTACGGAAGCGAATGAATTAATCAAGCAAGTCCTTTACGCGCTGTGGGATATCGGGTTCAAGGTAGGTCACGCCACCCGCTCGATCCAGGAAGCCTGTGAGCATGCCAACCGCGACAACATCAGCAAGACGGCGCTCGTCGAATCCCGCCACCTCGCCGGCCCGCGCGCCCTCTACGAGGAGTTCCGCCGCCGTTTCGAGGAAGCCTGCATCCGCGGCCAGGAGGCGGCCTATCTCGCTTGGCGTCTGGAGGATCAGCGTGCCCGGCACCAAAAGTACGGCCCCACCGTTTTCCTTCAGGAGCCCAACATCAAGTCCAGCCCGGGCGGCCTGCGCGACTTCCACAACCTACTTTGGAGCATGTTCTTCAAGGAAGGCGTCCGCACGCTACCTGAACTCTCCAGCCAACGCCTGCTCAACGAGAGCGAACGCCGCACGCTGGAGCGCGCCTACGACTTCTTGCTGCGCGTGCGCACGGACCTGCACTATCTCACGCGACGCGCGACCGACGCCTTGACCCTCCACTTCCAAGGCCAGATTGCGGACCGCTTCCAGTACCCGCAGAAGAATACCCTGCGACGCTCGGAGGCGTTCATGCGGGATTACTACCATCACGCTCGCGCCATCCTGCTCATCACGGACAATTTTTTTCAGCGCCTGTTCCAGCCGGGGGTGGTCACGCCCGACAGTCCCGCCACCGGTTTGCCGCGGCTTCTCGGTCCACCGCGGGGAGGAGCCATCGAGCGGTTCGACGGGTTCGTCGGCCAGGACGGACTTATCTACCCGGAATCCCGTAACGTGTTCAATCAAGACCCGGTGCGGCTCCTGCGGGTGTTCGAGCACGCGCAGGCGCGAAACCTGCGGCTCTCCTCCGAGTTGCAGCACCTCATCCGCCGGCGGGTGTGGCTGGCCAACCGGACCCTCCAGTACGCGCGGACGGCACGGGAGACGTTCATCGCCATCCTCTCACGGCGCGGGCAGGTTGGACGGATCTTACGCGCCATGCACGAGGTGGACGTACTCGGCTCTTACCTGCCGGAGTTTGGCGAGTTGACGTGTTTGGTGCAGCACGAGTTTTTCCACCGGTACTCGGCGGACGAGCACACGCTCGTGTGCATCGAAAAACTCGACGGCTTGCTCGATCCGGCCAACGCGAAGTTCGCTGGTTACCGCGAGCTTCTCGAAAAATTAGATGACCCGTTCGTGCTCTACCTTGCCCTGCTGCTGCACGACACGGGCAAGGCGACGAGCGCCCGCCACCATGCGGAGGCCAGCGCGCTTTTCGCGCAGAAGGTGGCCGCGCGGTTACAGCTTTCGGCCGAGCGGCGGCGTTCGCTGATCCTCTTGGTGGACCATCACATCACGATGTCGTCCACCGCCCAGCGCCGCAACCTCGACGACCCGGCGACGGTGGTGGAGTTCGCCGGGATCGTGAAGGACCGCGCCAACCTCGACGCCCTGATGCTCCTGACCTTCGCCGACGGCCAGGGCACGAGCGACGATCATTGGAGCGACTGGAAGGAATCGCTGGTGTGGCAGCTCTACGGTGCGACGGCGCGCTACCTCGCGGAGGGCGAGGCCGGCTACCTGGCCAACCGTCGCCAGCGCGAGGGCCAGCGGCGGGCGGTCTTCGAGCGGCTCGGCCCGAGCTACGGCGACGAGATCGAGGCGCATTTTCATGGGATGCCGGACCGGTACTTCGAGACGTTTGCGCCGTCGGTCATCGTCGAGCATCTCCAGGCCATCCGGCAGTTTCTCGCCTACCGCCAGGAACACAACGAGAGCAACGCGGCGCTGGCCCCCGCCATCTCGTGGAAGCCCCAGCCCGAGCGCGGGCACACCGAGTGCCGCGTCTGCTCGTGGGAGCGCAAGGGACTCTTCGCGCGCATCGCCGGGAGCTTCGCCGCCGCGGGGTTGAACATTCTGAGCGCCGACATCTTCACCCGCAGCGACAACCTCGCCGTGGACATCTTCCGCGTGTGCGGCCCGGCACAACACGCCGTGGTGGAACCCCGTGACCTCGCCGCTGTCGAGAGCGCCTTGCGGCAGGCACTCGGGCCCGAGCCGTTCGACTTCGGCCCGCTCCTGCAAAAGGCTCGGCGGCGGCGTTTGCAGCCCTCGCGCGTACAGGAACTCGACTTCCCGACGCGCACGGTCATCACCAACGAGGCGACGGACCTCTACACGCTCCTGGAAGTGCAGACACCCGATCGGCTCGGATTGTTGTACGACCTGTTACGCGCTCTGGGCAAACTGCGCGTCAACGTCGTACTCTCGCGCATCGCCACCGAGAAGGGCGCAGCCATCGACAGCTTCTACGTGACCGACGAAAACGGCGGCCGGATCACCGATCCCGGCTTCCAGGAGAGAATCCAGAGCGCTGTACAGCAGGCGGCGGTGAAAGGCGGATAGCGCGTGTTGCGCGTTTTGGGTCGAACCCATCGCCGCGCCAGCGGCTTGTTCAGAACGAAACGACGATTGGTTCAACTGCCGATGGAGGCGAGCTTCGCCTTAATCCCGGCAAAGAAATCCTTGGCTTCCCGCGCGCCGGTTTCGGCGGGCTGGCCGAGCGCCGCGATGATGGGCTGCACCGGGGCATGCTCGTCCGCAAGGAAACCTCGTAGAGTCGCCAGCAGCCCCTCCCCACCCGGCCAGAAGGCGTCCAGGGGCGGCGCGAGCGCACCGCGCGCGTTGTTCGGCTCGGGCAAACGGTGCTCGACCGCCAGCGCGCGGCCGAGTTCAAGGATCGATGAGGTGACCGCCGCCCGCGCCTCCTCGACCATCTCCTCCACGGCGAGGACCCGCGCCATCTTGAGCTTGCGCGCGTGGGCGTCGCGCGCCAAGCGGGCGCGGTGTTGTTCCTGCGGGCTGAGCGGTGCGGCATCCGCTCCCGCCGCGAACGGATAAAGCACGCGGCTCGCCCGCAGCGACGGGCTGACGACGCCCGCCTCGGCCAACCGACGCAGCAGGTCAGCCGCGGCGCGGTCCAGCACCTCCAGACGCACCGCCGGAGGTGGCTCCCCGGGACGGTCTTCTGCAAAGTATCGGTGTTCCAGGGGGCGGAGCTTTTCGCGCCAAGCATCCGGGTCGGCCTCGACCACCACCATCAGCACCGACGCCTCCCCGCGCGCCGGGAAACGTTCCTCGCAGGAAACCAGCGCTCCGTTCAGTAGTTCCGCCGCCCCCAGGCAAAACTCGCGCGGCACGTCGGACGGCTTCCGCGTGTCCACCTTCGGCGGGTCGTTCCGTGGCACCGGGACGGTGACGGCCGGCTTCGGGCGTGTTCTGGGCTCGGTCCGCGCTGTGGGCGGCAGGAGGAGTTCCAGCCGTTGCATGAAGCCCTCACGCCCTCCCGTCATCTTGAGGGACCCGGCGTCGCCGGACGCTTCGAGCACCCCGTCGCTGAGCGCCTGTTTGTTTGTCAGAAGACCGAGCATCCGTTGCTCGACCGTGCGTTCGCTGACGAGGTTGAGCACGGTGACGGCGTGGTGCTGGTCTTTGCGCCAGGCGCGGGCGACGCGTTGTTCCAGGCGCGCGGGGTTCCACGGTTGGTCGCAGTGGATGACCACGCTGGCGTGTTGGAGGTTCAGGCCCAGGCCGCCCGTGTCGGTGCTCAACAGCACGCGGCAGCCCGGGTCCTCGCGGAACCGGCCGACTTCCTGGCGGCGCTGGGCGACGGTGAGGCTGCCGGTGTGCGTGGCGAAGTCGATCCGCAGCCGGCGGCAGGCGTCGGCGGCGAGTTCGAGCATGCGCTCCCACTCGCTGAAGACGAGCACCTTGACCTGCGGATTGCCCATGCACTCGGCTAGCAAGCGGGAGAGTTCTTCCAGCTTCGGGCAGGTCCGGTCGGCGCTGTTAAGAATGTACGGGCTGTCGCAGATCATGCGCAGCATGTTCAGTTCGCGCAGGAGCCGTTCGCGCTGCGGCTCGGCGAGCGGCCGGCGGCGATGGGCGGCCATCAGGCGCGCGACCGTCGCCTCGTGCGCCGCGTAGGCCAGCCGCTGGCTCTCGGCCAGAGGCACGAGGAAGGTGCGCTCGATGCGGGTGGGCAGTTCCGTCTGCACGTCCTGCTTGCGACGGCGCAAGAGCAGCGGGCGGATGCGCTCGCGCAGCCGGTCGAGGTTGCGGTAGCCGCGCGGCCGGCCGCGCTCGTCGAAGTCGTAGAACTCGCGGTTGAAGCGGAACAGCGGGCCGAAGATCGTCGGGTCGAGGAAGGACACGAGCGAATAAAGCTCGTCAATGCGGTTTTCCAGTGGCGTGCCGGTGAGCACCCAGGCGTAGCGGCTCTTCAGACGTTTGACGGCCAGCGCGGTCTTGGAGTTCCAGTTCTTGATGCGCTGCGCCTCGTCGAGGATGACGACCTCGGGCCGCAGCCGCTCGTTGACCTCTAGCGCATCGGTGAGCATCGCCTCGTAGTTGACGAGCGTGAAGAACGACGCGCTGCCCCGCTCGTAGGCGGCGAGACGCTCGGCGCGGCTGCCTTCGAGCGTTCGCACCGACAGGCGGGTGGAGCGGCGAATCTGCTCCTCCCACTCACCCTGGAGAGAAGCCGGGGTGACCACGAGGACGCGCTCGGCGCGGCCCAAGCGGTGCAAGAGCGCGCAGGCGGCCACGGCCTGGATCGTCTTGCCGAGACCCATCTCGTCGGCCAAGAGAGCACGCTCGGCGCAGACGAGATGCAGCATGCCCTCTCGCTGGTAGGGAAAGAGCGGCACCAGGGTCTCCTGCGCGGGCCACAAGCCGGACTGGACGTTGTGCTCGTAGGTGCGGCGCAGGGCGACGGCTTCGGCCTCCTGCCGGCGGCAGTCGAGCCACCGGCCAACCTCCTGGGAGACACGCAGCTCAGGCAGCGGTGAGCCCTTCCAGATTTCCAGCGCCATCTCGGGCAAGTAGCCGGCGCTCAGGCGCCCATCGCCGTCGAAAAGACGGCGCAACGGGCGCGGTAACCGTTCGAGGCCGCGCTCCACGCGCAGGGTCTGCGCCGCACGGTCCGGCACGAGGTCGATGCGGGGTGAGCCGGCCGCCTTCGCCGCGGCGAGTTCCAGGGGCTGCAAGCGTTCGAAACCATCGAGCACCGCTTCAACGTGCTTGCAGGTGCCAAGGCCGTTGACGCGGAAGTCCACGCAGTCGCAGCCGGACTGACGCCCCCGGAGGTCGCGGATTTCCACGGCGTACGTCACCCCGCTGGGAGAATGCACCTCGAAATCCGAGAAGATCGGGAAACGCTCGTCCCGATTGGTAATTCTTGGTGATTCCTCCTGCGCCCGTAG
>CAXUIU010000068.1:0-13220 GCA_964250955.1 uncultured Chthoniobacterales bacterium
CCCAAAGCGAGCACGCCCCGCCCCTGGCGGTGTTCCTCCGAAGCCATGAGCCCCGCCCCGCCATGCGCGTGATCGCCGGAAGCGCCGGCGGCATCCCCTTAGTGTGTCCGCGCTGGGACGGGGTTCGCCCGACAATGGACCAGGTGCGCGCCGCGGTGTTCTCTAGTCTCGCCGAGAGTGTGCCGGGCGCGCGGGTGCTCGACCTGTTCGCGGGCACCGGCGGGTTGGGCATCGAGGCGCTGAGCCGCGGCGCACTCGCCGCCACGTTCGTCGAACGCGACCGGCGCGCCGCGGAGTGCATCCGCAAAAATCTCGCCGCCACGCGGCTGGCGAAAGACGCGGAGGTGGTTTGCCTCGACGTGGGGACGTTCTTGCAGCGCCGCGCCGACCGGCTGGACGCCCTACCGTTTGACCTGATCTTCGCGGACCCGCCTTACACTCACGACGACCAAAAGGAAGATTTTGCCGCCAAACTACTCGGCAGCGCGGCGCTGGTGCAGGCGCTAGGCGAGGACGGCTTGTTCGTCCTTGAAAAATCACCGCGCCATCCGGTCGAGCTAGAGACCAATGGCTGGACCCCTATCCGCCAGAAACGCTACGGCACCACCGAGGTCGTTTTCCTGCGCCGCGCGTGATCCGCTGGCTCTACAACCTTGCCTTTCCGGTCGCCTTCGTGGCGCTGCTACCCGGCTTTCTGCGGCGGATGGTGCGGCGCGGGAACTACCGGCGGGACTTCTGGCAGCGGTTTGGGTTCTACCGCGCGGACGTGCGGGCGCGTCTGGCGGCAGGTCCGCCCCGCCCGTGGCTGCAAGCGGTCAGCGTCGGAGAGATGCTCGTGGCCTTGAAGCTCGTCGCGGCGTTGCGAGAACGTGCGCCGGGACTAGAACTGGTGCTCTCCACGACAACCACCACGGGCTACGCCCTCGCCCGGGAGCGCGTCCCGCCCGGTGTGGAGGTCGTCTACACGCCGGTCGATTTGTTCGGCGCGGTGCGGCGGGCTTTCAAAGTGCTGCGCCCGAGCCAGTTCGTGATCGTGGACGGTGGGTTGTGGCCCAACCAACTCTGGGAAGCACGCCATAGGAAGGTGCCGACGGCTTTGGTCAACGCCCGGTTATCCCCCCGGTCAGAGCGGAGGTTCCGGTGGTTTGGGAGGGTGGCAGCGACGATGTTCGGGCTGCTCGACCTGGTGGCGGTGCCGGAGGAGCTTGACGTGGCGCGGTGGCGCTCGCTCGGCGTCCGGTCCGATGCGATCCACCATACGGGGAGCATCAAGTTCGACGACGCGGACGGAAGCGCCTTCACAGTCCCGAACCTGGGCGAGTGGCGCCGCTTGGCGGGCGTGGCGTCAGGGGCGCCGGTCTTATTGGCCGGCAGCACGCATC
Source organism: uncultured Chthoniobacterales bacterium (assembly GCA_964250955.1). Classification (GTDB taxonomy): domain Bacteria; phylum Verrucomicrobiota; class Verrucomicrobiia; order Chthoniobacterales; family SZAS-18; genus CAHJWO01. The sequence goes on from CAXUIU010000068.1 coordinate 1,383, forward strand.
CGGGAGAGGAGAAAATCCTTGGTGAAATCTACCGGCGACTACGCCAGGATTTCCCTGATCTCTTCCTGATCGTGGTGCCGCGCCACGTGGAACGCGCCGCCGAAGTGCGCGCCGACCTGGAAAGCCTCGGCCTGCGGGTGTCGCTTCGGTCCGCCCCGACTGGCGGCGACGCGTTGCTTGTCGATACCACCGGCGAACTGCGCGCCTGGTACACGGAGGCCACGGTGGTTTTTGTCGGCAAAAGCCTCACCGCCGTCGGCGCTCAGAACCCGGCGGAAGCCATCGCTGCCGGCAAGCCCGTCGTGGTCGGTCCGCACGCGGAGAACTTCGCCGAACTCATGTCCGCGCTCCTCTCGGCTGGAGGGATCGCCCAGGTGCAGGACTCGGCGGGGTTGGAAGCCACCCTGCGGCGTTTGCTGGCCCATCCGGCGGAAGCGCACGCGATGGCGGAAGCGGGACGCCGGCAGCTCGACGCGCACCGCGGGGCGGCCGGCCGGACGGCCGATCTGCTGTCGGCGCAGGCGAAAAATTCCGCTTGCTAGCCGGCGGGTTCGGTCTCATCTTCCCGACTTCTGGTCCGCCGCCGATGCGCGCCGTCTTTGACCCTATCGTCCAGTGGTTAGGACAACGGCCTTTCAAGCCGTGAACACGGGTTCGAATCCCGTTAGGGTCGCTCTCTTTCTTCCACGCTGAACTTGCGCGCGCTTCCGAGATTTTTCCCGCGTTGGGTTCTGCTGGCGGTTGGCAGCGTCCTGGGTCTGGCGGGATGCGCCGACACGCCGCCTTACCGTTACGAGTACGTGCCCGGACGGACGGCGACCGTCACCGTGGACGGCACCGCCGTCGCCCCGCCCGCCGCCCCTGCGGCCGTGCAGGCCGCCATCGCCGCCGGCAACGAGATCACCGGTTCGCCCTACCAGTACGGCGGCGGGCACGGCGAGCGGCGGGGCGGCTACGATTGCTCGGGCGCGACCTCCTACGTCCTGCGCGCGGCCGGGCGGCTGCGCGGCTCCATGCCGTCGGAGGATTTCCGGCACTACGGCGAGAGCGGGCCGGGGCGCTGGATCAGCGTCTACGCGCGCGATGGGCACGTCTTCCTCGTGGTCGCGGGGCTGCGCTTCGACACCGGTTACACCGGCGAGGAAAACCGCGGCCCGCGCTGGACCCGCCGCGCCCGGCCCGCCGACGGGTGCGTGATCCGGCACCCGGAGGGTTTGTGAACGCTGTCAGGGAATGATGAGCGTCATCCCGGGTTTGAGTTTGCGCTCGTCAGGCACGGTATTCAGGTTGGCGTCTTGGATGTCCTTGGCACGCGCCTTGTTCTTGTAGAACTTGCGCGCGATGCTCGCCAGCGAGTCGCCCGGCTGCACGACATACGTGCGCGTGCCCGGGGCGGGATGAAGCTGGGCGTCGCGCGCCGCCTGCTTGCCGGCCGCGGGACCGCCGGGCGTGCCGTTGATCGCCGGCGGGGTCGCGGCAGGGCGCTGGGCTAGTTGGTCGCGCAGGTCCTTGTTCTCCTGACGCAGCTTCGCCGCCTCGGCATGCGTGATGAGCGTGCCGCCGGCGAGGCTCGTGGCGAGTTTGAGTTCGATGCGGTCGAGGTTGGCGCGGGCTTCCTTGGCGTGCGGGCCGTTGGGCTGCATTTCCATGTACCGCTTGAAGTGGTGCACGGCCCCGACGGGATCGTCCAGGTTGGCGTCGTAGATCATCCCCATGCGAAAGTGCGCGTCCGGAGCTTTCTTGTCGTCTTTGAGCGCCTTCTCGTACAACGCGACGGCCGCGCGGTAATCCTGCGAGCCGCGCTTCTGCTCGGCCTGCTCGAACGCCCGGTCGCTGCGGTCAAACGACACCTTGTCGCAGCCGGCCAGCAACGCCACCGCCGCCGCGAGGAGAAAAAACCGGGGCACCATTCAGAGGTTGAGGGCTTCGAGGGCTTTGAGCGTCACACGGAGCATCTCCAGCCGGGCAAACCACTTGTAGTTGCCGGCGATCAGGTGCCAAGGCGCGCCGTCGCTCCCGGTGCGCTCGAACATTTCCTCCGCTGCCTCGTTGTGCTGGTTCCAGTGGTCGCGGTTGCGCCAGTCCTCGTCGTTGATCTTCCAACTCTTGTACGGGTCATTTTCCCGCTTCTTGAAGCGCCGGAGCTGCTCGTCCTTGGTGACGTGGAAGTAGAACTTCAGGATCACCGTGCCGTCTTCCAGGAGCATCCGCTCGAACTCGTTGATCTCGCGGTAGGCGCGCCGCCACTCGGTCTCGGTGGCGAACTTTTCCACCCGTTCCACCAGCACCCGGCCGTACCACGAACGGTCGAACACCGCGATGCGCCCCCGGGCCGGCAGCCGCGTCCAGAAGCGCCATAGGTAGTGCCGCGCATGCTCGTCGGGGGTCGGCTTGACCGTCGAATAAACGCGCAGCGTGCGCGGGTCGAGTTTTTCGACGAGACGCTTGATGGCTCCGCCCTTGCCGGCGGCGTCGGGGCCTTCAGCGACGATGAGCACGGAGTTCTTCGCGCTCTCGGCCAGCTTGAGCTGGAGCTTGATGAGCTGGAGTTGGCGCTGTTTGAGCTGGGACTTGTACTCGCTTTCCTCCAACCCCTGGTTCTGGTCGAGCGAATCGAGGCGGGAAGCAGCCTTGGCGGGATCCATGGTGACAAGGAGGATGAACGACGATCCCTAGGGAAGCAAAGAAGAGGCCGGACGCCAGCCAAATTCTTTCCGACTAAGAAAACGTCACGAGTTCATCGGCCAGCAGCACCGGGATGCAGTCACGCACGGGGTAGGCGGCTGCGCCGTCCGACCGCACCAGGGCCGCGTCGAGAGGGTCGGCCACGGGGAGGCCCGCCGCGTTGCGCAGGCGTCCCGCGGCCATGTCTACATTCAAACGTGCGAGCTGATCGGCGTTCGCCGGTGCGAGGGTCTGACGCGTCACTGGGCAACGCAACATCTCCAACAAGTCGGCGGGGATCATGGTCAGTACTTCGGCATGTCCGGGTCGATCTCGCGCGCCCAGGCGTCGATGCCGCCGGCCACGTTGAAGAGTCGGGCGAACCCGGCGTCTTGCAACGTGCGGACAGCCTCGGCGCTGCGCGCGCCGTTCTTGCACAGCAGGGCGATTTCCTGCGCGCTGTCGAGTTCGCTCATGCGCGCGGGCAGTTCGCTCAGGGGCAACAGCTTGGTGCCGGGCACCTGGGTGATGCTGTGCTCGTAGGATTCGCGTACGTCGAGAAGAAGGAGGTTTTCCTTCGCGTCGAGGCGGCGCTTGAGGTCGGCGACGCTGATGCGTGGCACTTCTCGTTCGTCGCCTCCCACCGCCGCACCGGCCCCCGGCACGCCGCAAAACTGGTCGTAGTCGATCAGGTCGGTGATCGTCGGATGGTCGCCGCAAACCGGGCACTTCGGATCACGCCGGAGCTTGAACTCACGGAATTTCATCTTCAGCGCGTCGAAGTGGACCAGCCGGCCCAGGAGCGGTTCGCCCACGCCGACGATCAACTTGACCGCCTCAATGGCCTGCATCACACCGATCATGCCCGGAAGCACGCCGAGCACGCCACCCTCCGCGCAACTCGGCACCATCCCGGGCGGCGGCGGCTCGGGGAACATGCACCGGTAACACCCCCCGCCCAGGTGCGGCGCGAACACCGTGCACTGTCCCTCGAAGCGAAAGATGGACCCGTAGACGTTCGGTTTCTTCGTGAAAACGCAGAGATCGTTGGACAGGTAGCGCGTGGGAAAATTGTCCGTGCCGTCGATGACGAGGTCGTACGGCTCGGCGATGGCGCGGGCGTTGTCGCTGGTGAAGTACGTGTCGTGCAGGTCCACTTGCACGTTGGGGTTGAGGGCGCGCAGCTTGTCCTTGGCGGATTTGAGCTTCTTGCGGCCCACGTCCTCCGTGCCGTGGAGGATCTGGCGCTGGAGGTTGGAATAATCGACCGTGTCGAAGTCCACCAACCCGATCCGCCCCACCCCGGCTGCCGCGAGGTAGAGTGCGATGGGCGAACCCAGCCCACCCGTGCCGATGCACAACACGCGCGCTGCCTTCAGCCGCTTCTGCCCTTCCATCGTCACCTCGGGCATGATGAGGTGGCGCGAATAGCGGGCGATTTCGTCGTTGCTCAACCGGACGTTCTCCAGCCGAGCGGGGTCGATGATGCCGCCAGCGGGGGCGGAGGGATCGGGCGTCATGGCTTTAGACGCTTGCTTGGGCCTTGGCCAGGCGTGCGGCCACGTCTTCGTAGTTCACGATGGTCATGAACGCTTTCACGTAATCGGGGCGTTTGTTCTGGTACTTCAGGTAGTAGGCGTGTTCCCACACGTCGAGGACCAGGATCGGAGTGATGCTCTGGAGCGTCTGGTTCTGGTGCTTCTCGGCCTGGATGACCTGGAGCTTCTTGGACACGGCGTCGTAGCCGAGGATCGCCCAGCCGCTCCCCTGCACGGCGGCAGCGGTCGCACTGAAAAGCTTCTCGAACTGACTTTGCCCGCCGAAATCATCCTTGATCGCAGTGGCGAGAGCCCCGGTCGGGGTGCTGCCACCTTTTTTCATGTTGTTCCAGAAAAGGACGTGCAACGCGTGCCCGCTGCCGTGGAAAGCCAGTTCGTTGTTCCAGTGCCCGGTCAACGCGGCGTCGCCCGTCCCCGCGGCAATGGCGGCGAGGGCTTCCAGGGCGGCGTTCCCACCTTTGACGTACGCCGCGTGGTGGATGTCGTGGTGGAGCTTCATCGTCTGCTCGTCGATGGCGGGCTCCAGCGCGTTGTACTCGTACGGCAGCGGCGGCAGGACGAACTTGCCATCCTTGAAACCGACCTCGCTTTCCTTCACGTCGGCGGTTTTGGTAGCCGGCGCGGCGACGAGCGCAGGCGCAGCGGCGAGGACGGCGGCCCCAAGACTGAGGTTGCGGAGGGCTTGGCGACGTGGGATGGGAGTCATAAAGGAAGGCTTGGCGATGTTCTTGGTTGCTATGGGCGTCAAGAATGTCTTACAAGCTGGTCCGAAAACGTCGGAGCGCAACCCCTTCCGGCGCACGCCCCGTCATGATTGAACGCGACTACCTAGTCATCGGAGCCGGCACCGCCGGTGTCAGTGTTTGCGAGGGCATCCGCCAGCACGACAAACGCGGCAAGGTCATGCTCGTAGGCAACGAGAGCCTGCCGCCCTACCTGCGCGTCGCGCTTTCCAAGACTTTCCTGAGCCAGAAGGACTACCCGGTCAAGAAGCTCGAACACCATCCCTCCACCTGGTACGAGGAACAAAAGATCGACCTGCGGCTGAACACGGTCGTCACGCAGTTCAATCTCGAACGGCGGCTGGCCGTGCTCAGCAACGGACAGACCGTGGAGTTCAAAAAGGCGTGCCTGACCACCGGCAGCCGGCCGTTGCGTCCGCAGGTCGCCGGCACCAACCTGGGCAACATCATCTACCTGCGCAGCCTCGGCGACGCGATGGCGCTGCGCGAGATGGCGGCCGTCGAAGGCAGCGTGGTGGTCATCGGCAGCGGGTTCATCGCGGTCGAGGCGGCGGCGGCGCTGCGGACGGCCAAGTGCAAAGTGTCGCTCCTCACGCGCGACGCGGCCTTGTGGGCACAGCAGGCCGACCCGGAGACGGCGGCGTGGCTCACAGGCCAGTTCCGCCAGCACGGCGTGACCCTGCACCTGCAAGAGAACCTCAACGGCTTCGAGGGCAAGACTGTCCTGCGCAACATCCAGACCAAGAACGGCAACCGCTATCCCGCCGCGCTCGCGCTCGTCGCGGTCGGTGGCGAGATGAACCTTGAACTCGTCCGCAACACCCCGCTATCCTCGCCCAAGGGCACGCCCGTCAACGAATTCCTCGAAACCGACGAGAAGGGCATCTTCGCCGCCGGCGACATCGCGCTTTATCCTGACCGGGTGTTCGGTGGCGTGCGGCGCACCGACCATTGGGAGAACGCCAGACACCAGGGCCTCCTCGTCGGCGCGAACATGACCGGCAAGAAGCGTCAGCGTTATGACGTGCTGCCGCGCTACGCGAGCGTGGCGTTCGACCTGAACTTCCAGTTCATCGGAGACTTCGGCAGCGGCACACCCACCCGGACGGAGCTGACCGGCTCGCGCGAGAAAAAAAACTTCGTGGCGCGTTACTTCCTCGGGGACAAGCTCCGCGGGGCCGTGCTGTGCAACCAGTCGGCCGCCAAGTTCGAGGAGGTCGAGGCCGAGATCCGCGCCGCTCATGGCAAGGAGTAGGCGCTGGCGATCTCGTCGGCAACGTGCTAGCGGTTGAACCCCGCCATGGCCGCCTTCACGCTCTACGACACGACCCTGCGCGACGGCACGCAGGGCGAAGGCATCAACTTCAGCGCGCTCGACAAGCTGCGCATCGCCGAAAAGCTCGACGCCTTCGGGATGCATTACATCGAAGGCGGCTGGCCGGGGTCCAACCCGAAGGACGCGGCGTTTTTCGAGGAAGCCCGGCGGCTGAAGCTCTCGCGCGCGAAGCTGGCGGCGTTCGGCAGCACGCGCCGCGCGAACCTTGCCGCCGCGAACGATCCGCAGGTCGCCGGCCTGCTCGCCGCGGCGACGCCGGTCGTGACGATCTTCGGCAAGAGTTGGCGGCTGCACGTCACGGAGATTCTCGGGGTCGATCCCGCCGAAAATCGTGCCATGATCACCGACACCGTGCGCCACCTGAAAAGCCACGGGCGCGAGGTGATCTACGACGCCGAGCACTTCTTCGATGGCTACAAGGACAACCCCAACCACGCACTCGCCACCCTGGCCGCGGCCCGCGACGGAGGCGCGGAAATCCTCGTGCTCTGCGACACCAACGGCGGCTGCCTGCCCGATGAGGTGGAAACGATCTTCCGCGCCGTGGCCACCCACCTGCCCGGCACGCCGCTGGGCATCCACACGCACAACGATTGCGGCCTGGGCGTCGCCAACGCCCTCGCCGCCGTGCGTGCCGGGGCAATCCAGGCGCAGGGCACGGTCAACGGCTACGGCGAACGCACCGGCAACTGCAATCTCACCACGCTCGTGCCTTGCCTGCAAAGCAAGGTGGGCCTGCCCCTGGTCGCCGACCTGTCCGCGTTGACGGAACTGTCGGTCTTCGTGGACGAACTCGCCAACTGCCCGCACGACCCCCGCGCCCCTTTCGTCGGCTCGACCGCGTTCGCACACAAAGGCGGCGTCCACGTCCACGCCGTGCAGAAGCTCGCCCGCTCCTACGAGCACATGAACCCGGCCGACGTGGGCAACCGGCAGCACATCCTCGTCTCCGAGCTTTCTGGCCAGAGCAACGTGCTCGCCAAGGCGCAGGCGTTCGGCCTGGCGCTCGACAAAGGCAGCCCGGAGGTCCTCGCCGTCCTCGCCGACATCAAGCGGCTGGAAAAAGACGGCTACGAGTTCGAGGCGGCGGAGGCGAGTTTTGAACTGCTGGTCCGCCGCCGGCTCGGGTTGCACCAGCCGCTTTTCACGTTGCAGGAGTACCACTGCAACTACCGGCGCACCGGCAACCGGCTTTACGAAACGTGCGAGGCGACGGTCAAGCTGCGCGTCGGCGAAGTCCACGAGTACACCGTGGCCGAGGGCGACGGCCCCGTGAACGCCCTGGATGCCGCCGTGCGCAAGGCGCTTCGCCCGTTCTACCCGCAGATCAACGGCATCGCTCTCCAGGACTACAAGGTGCGCATCATCGACAGTCACCAGGCCACCGCCGCCCGCACGCGGGTGCTCATCGTCAGCAGCGACGGGCACGAGGCGTGGAGCACGGTCGGGGTCAGCGGCAACATCATCGAGGCGAGTTGGCTGGCGCTTATCGACGGGCTTGAATACCGGCTTGCGCCGCGGAATAATTTGCCCGCGAGGGACTAGGCCGCTAGCGTCGCGGGAATATGATCCACCGCAAACTTCTCCTTTCCGCCGGCGTCGCCCTGGTCGCTGCTCTGCCCGCCACGCACGCCGGTGCGCAGTCCCCCGCCCCCGCTCCTGTCGCGACGGCGACGGCCCCGATGTCGTTCGACTACAAGCTCGGCTCCCGCACTGTGGACGGTGCGACTTACACGGTCGAGGCGACCCAACCCGCCAACTCTGGCCTCAAAAGCCAGCGCGTGCGCTTCACTTCCGTCGCTCCGACTGGCACGGGGACGACGACGCGCTACTTCATCATCAACACCGGCAAGTACAAGACGGTGGCGCAGTTGGATGCCTACCTGCTGGACGTGTTCAACAAGTTCCTGACCGGCGGTGCACCGGCGAACCCCGAGATCGGTAAGGTCGGGGACATCAAGTACGGGGGCGAAATCCGCTTCGTCGTCGAGACGCCGAACAAGACCCTGCGCTACGAGTCCGCGACGGCGGGCGAACAGCCCAGTTCGATGACGCTGCCGTACGCCGAAGTCAGCGCCTACAGCGTCATCCTGTCGGGCAAATAGGCCACGCGCCTCAGAAGAACAGCGGGATGATCAGGATCGCCACGATGTTGACGACCTTGATCATGGGATTGATCGCCGGGCCGGCGGTGTCCTTGTAGGGGTCGCCGACCGTGTCGCCGGTCACGCTGGCGGCGTGCGCGGGTGAACCTTTGCCGCCGTGGTGACCTTCCTCGATGTACTTCTTGGCGTTGTCCCACGCGCCGCCACTGCCCGTCATCGAAATCGCCAGGAATAACCCTGTCACGATGGTGCCCAGCAGCATCCCGCCCAAGGCGAGGTGGCCGAGCACGCCGATGGCTGCCACCAGGATGACGACAACCACCGGCAACAACGCCGGGATGATCATCTGGCCAAGCGCCGCCTTGGTGACAATGTCCACGCAGGTGCCGTACTCGGGCTGGTCCTCACCTTTGAGGATGCCGGGCTTGGCTGCGAGCTGACGGCGGACCTCGCGCACGACGGCACCCGCCGCGTTGCCGACCGCGTCCATGCTGAACGCCGAGAATAAAAACGGCAGAGCGCCACCGATGAACAATCCGATGACCACCTTCGGGTCGCTGAGCAGGAACTGCGTCGCGTCGATCAACGACTGGCCGCTGAGATGCTTGGGATTAAGCGGGTCGGCGAGGTGCGCTTGGAGTTCCTCCACGTACGAGCGGAAGAGCACCAACGCCGCCAGACCCGCCGACGCGATGGCGTAGCCCTTGGTGACGGCCTTCATCGTGTTGCCGACGGCGTCGAGTTCGTCGGTGACCACGCGCACGCTGTGGGGCAGGTCGCTCATCACGGCCACGCCGCCGGCGTTGTCGGTGATCGGCCCGAAGGCGTCGAGCGAGATGATGATCCCCGCGAGCGAGAGCATGCTCATCACCGCCACCGCGATGCCGTAGAACCCGGCCGCATAGTAGCTCAGGAGAATTGCCGCGCCGATGCAGACCACCGGCAGCGCCGTCGCCCGCTGGCCGGTGGCGAGGCCGGCGATGATGTTCGTGGCGTGGCCGGTCTCGCTGGCGAGCGCGATCTTGCGCACGGGGCTGAAGCTCGTCGAGGTGTAGTAGTTCGTGATGAGGACGATAGCCGCCGTCAGCACGATGCCGACGAGCGACGCCAGGTAGATGCCACCCCAGGTGTACGAGGTTGCGCCCAGCGTGATCGGGTGCGGGAAGAGCGCGTACGTGATCGGCAGATACAGAATGGCCGACAGAATGCTGTTGACCGCCACCGCTTCCAGCAACACGCGTCCGGGCGCTTCCTTGCGGACGTTGGCGAGATAGATGCCGAGCACCGCGCCGAGCACCGACACGCCGCCGAGCAGGAACGGGTACACGATGGCTGCCGGCACGTCGCGCAGGGTCAGGGAGCCGATGAGGATCGCGCCGATCAGGCTGACGGCGTACGTCTCGAACACGTCGGCCGCCATCCCCGCGCAGTCGCCCACGTTGTCACCCACGTTGTCGGCGATAGTCGCCGGGTTGCGCGGATCGTCCTCGTCGAGGTGGCTCTCGATCTTGCCGACGAGGTCCGCGCCCACGTCCGCCGCCTTCGTGTAGATGCCGCCGCCCAGCCGTGCGAACACGCTGATGAGGCTCGAACCCAGCGCGAGGCCGATCAGGCTGCCGATGGCCTTTTCCTGGCTCTTGGAAAATAACAGCACCGCCTCGTAGAACACTCCCACCGACAACAGCGCCAGCCCGACGACGAGCAACCCCGTCACCGCACCGCCGTTGAACGCCATGCACATCGCCTCGTGCCGGCCGGTGCTCGCCGCCTGCGCGGTGCGCACGTTCGCCAGCACGGCGATGCGCATCCCGATGAACCCCGCCGCCAGCGAGCACACCGCCCCGATCAGGAACCCGACCGCCGTCGGCGCGCCCTTGAAGATCGCCGTCAGGATGAAGATGATTACCGCGATGATCCCGATGCTGACCACCTGGCGGTTGAGGTACGCCTTGGCCCCCTCCTCGATGGCAGAAGCGACCTGTTTCATCCGGCCGTCGCCCGCGGGGGCGGCGAGGATGAGTTTGACGAGGTAAAACGCGGCGGCGAGACCGACGATGGCAAACAGGAGCGAGATCCAGATGCCGGTGTTCAACAGGAAGTCACCAAGGAACATAAACGGAGAGCAAACGGGGGTTTCGGGGGGTGTCAGACGGTGAGAGGCGGCCAATCTAGTGGCTCCCTGCCGGGCCGCAACCCTTTTCCTCACGGTCTGCTCCCCCTACTCGACCAACAGGCTCAGGACGGCTTTTTGAACGTGGAGGCGGTTCTCGGCCTGGGTGAAAATGGTCCCCGCATGGGCTTCGAGGATCTCGGCTGTGATCTCCTTGCCGCGGTAAGCGGGCAGGCAGTGCATGACCAACGCGCCGGGCTTGGCACGGGCCAGCAGCGCGTCGTCGATGCCGTAGCCGCGCAGGTCGGCCACGCGTTCGGCGGCGTCCCCTTCCATGCCCATGCTCACCCACACGTCGGTGTAGAGCACGTCCGCACCGGCCACAGCCGCCGCGGGGTCTTCCTCGCACGTCACGTTCGCGCCGGGGCCGAGGCGGGCGAGAAGCTCGGCGGGGGGCTGGTATTTCTTGGGCGCGCCGATGACCAGCCGGAAGTCGCCCAACCGTGCCGCCGCCCACAGCCACGAGATCGGCACGTTGCACGCGCCGTCGCCGAGGTAGCAAACCGTCTTGCCGCGCCAGTCCCCAAGCAGTTCCTGGATGGTGAAAAGGTCGGCCAAAATCTGGCACGGATGCTCCGCGTCGGTCAGGGCGTTGACCGTCGGCAGGCCGCTGGCCTGCGCGAAGGCTTCCACGTCGGACTGCGCGTAGGTGCGGATCACCGCCCCGTGCAACATCCGGCCGAGGACGCGCGCGGTGTCCTCAATGGGCTCACCGCGTCCGAGTTGCAGATCGTTGACGTTCAGAAAAATGGCGTCGCCGCCGAGTTCGCGGATGCCAACCTCGAAGCTCACCCGAGTGCGCGTGGATGATTTGGTAAAGATCATCCCCCAGCAGCGGTGGCGCAGCGGGTGGGCGGCGTGCCGGCCGCGCGTGGCCTTCATCTCGCCGCCGAGGGCAAGGACCCGCAGGATTTCGTCGCGGGTGAGCGACTCAATGGACAGGAGGTTGCGCACGATTCGAGGGGAAGGCAGAAAATCAGGCGGCCAGCCGGCGGAGAACGTCGGCGAAGATCGTCGCGCCGCACTCGATGTCGTCGGCGGAAACGTTGAGCGGCGGCAGCCAGCGCACGCGGTCGGTGCCGGAGGGTACGAGCAGGAGGCCAGCAGCCTGGCAGGCATCCACCAGCCGCAGGCTCGGCGCGCGGTCGGGCCCCGCGCGGAAGCCGGGCAGACCCGCAGCGTCGGAGGCGAGTTCGGCGGCGACCATCAGGCCGACCCCGCGCACGGCAGCGACGCCGGGCAAGCGGGCGTCGTTGAGCAG
>CAXUIU010000069.1:0-373 GCA_964250955.1 uncultured Chthoniobacterales bacterium
CCCGTTCTTTTCGTCACTCTTACATCGCTCGGGTAGGCTTTGCGGCTCACACCGCCAGCCTCCCTCACCCCAAGTGCATGACAGGCTCTAATCCGAGAGAGATCGCCAGCGGCATGGGCGCCAGCATGTGCGCGGCGTCGTACTCGCCGTCGAGGGTCTTGTCGCGGATCACGGCCCAGCCGGCGGTCTTGGTCGCCTCCACGTTCAGGCCGTGCTTCTTGTAGAAGCCCAGCGGCGAGGCCATGATAATCGGCGTCGCGCAGATGATCGGGATGAAGCCCACTTTCAGGTCCGCCTTTTCCGGCGTGCCCGGCGCGTCGGTGGCCGCTGCCACCGCTTCACACAACGGAAACCTGTTCGCAGGAGGGCTCCC
>CAXUIU010000069.1:383-1867 GCA_964250955.1 uncultured Chthoniobacterales bacterium
TTTCGTTGCACGGTGCACAGGTGCAGCCGGTGGCGTGGTTGAGTTCGGTGGCGGGGAAGGTGTCAGGATGGACCGGATTTATGCGTTGGCTGGTTGGCTGGTTGGCTGGCGAAGACGAGTGGTCCTGGTCGCGGCGGCCCGGCGGGCGGGCTGCTTCGATGCCGGCGGGGTGCGCTCCTCTCGCACCGGCAAGGTCGGGCCGCCGTGCCAAGTTCCTTTGATGAGGACTTCTTTGGGATGCACCGTCGCCCCGAGTCGGTTGGTGTTCAGGCGTTCAACCACCAGGTCGAAGGCCGCCGCACCGACTTCACCGAGGTTCCCGTCGATGCCCGCCGCGCCCTGCATCTCCGCCGCCGTCCGGTAGAGGAAAGCCAACCCCACATCGGTGGGCACTTTGCGCCCCAGGCGAGCGAGGAACCTAGCCGCCGGCACCTTGTACGCGAGCAGGGCGTCCGGTCGGTTGCGCTCCATCCAGGCTTGGAACTCCCGAAAGTCGTCCGTCGAGCCGGGGATAAATAGTTCGCAACGCTCGTCCGCCGGCACGCGCCGTTGCCAGTCCAAGAACGCGCCCGACCATTGGTTGTTAGAGATGGCGTTGTTGAACTCCGGCACCGCCAGCGCCAGTCGCCGGTAACCCGCGGCGTGCATGCGTTCCAGCGCCAGTTGCACGTTGAAGAACCCATGGAAGTTTGCCCGATCCACGGGTGCGGACCGGAAATACGCGCTCAGCCCCGCCATGGCGAAGCCTTCCGTGTTAAACTCCACGGGTTGCTCGCCTTCCCGTGCGAAACCCAGCAGCACCCCCACGATCCCGCGCGCCCGGAGGGTTCGCTCCAACCGGGCGGCGTTGCCGCCGTAGTCCTCCAGCGCGAACACCTCCAGACGAAAGCCGAGGTGCGCGGCCCGTCGCCGGATGCCCTCGTATTCCCAGCGGCACACGTCCTTTTGCCGCCAGTCCTCGCCGTCGTAGCAGGTCACCAGCGCTACCACGTCGGCGTCTGCCGTCTTACCCCGGCGGCGGTTCGCCATCAGGGCGCTCACGAGCGGGTTGGGCCGGTAGCCGAGCCGTTCCGCCGCGCTCCGGATTGTCTTGGAGAGACCGACGCCGATGCGCGGGTCGCCGCGCAATGCCCGCGAAACCGTCGAGGCGTCCACGCCGAGTTCCCGCGCGATCTCGCGCATCCTGACCGGCGGCGTGGACGGGTTCGTCGTCATAGGACGGCGGCCAGAGGTTCATCCCGCCGCGCGGAGGCCGTCGTTGTCTTGGCACCATGCCGCGCCGTGATCTGCCCGGCCAGGTAGCGTGCGTCATCCGCCAACCCGGCGAATCGTCCCGAACCCCAGGTGTGCAACCAAGGCAAACCGAGGAAGTAGATTCCCGACACCACCGTCACGCCCCGTGCGTGATTCGGGTAACCGCGACCGTTGAAGACCGGCACGTCGAGCCAGCGGTAGTCGGTGCTGAACCCCGTGCTCCAAACCAC
>CAXUIU010000069.1:1967-13217 GCA_964250955.1 uncultured Chthoniobacterales bacterium
CCCTCGCACGCGAACCTCCGCAGGTCGATGTCCCGTCCGCCGTCGCGTCCCGTGACGTAGTGGTTGGTCTTATCCCGGGTCTGGTTGCCGGCGGCGTGCAGTTCCACCGGCTTGCGATAGTGTCCCATCTCGTCGAGCCACGCCACTACATCGCGTCCGCGGTAGCGGCGTGCCGTGCGCGGTGCGGTGCCGACGCTCAGGTGAACGGTTCGTCCGGCGAGGTGCAGGTCTTCCGCGATCTGGCAGCCCGACTGCCCCGTGCCGACCACTAGCACCGCGCCCGGCGGTAACTGACCCGGACGCTTGTAGTCGGAGGAATGGATTTGCACCACATCCGGGGCGAACCGCTCGGCTAACCTCGGGACCGTTCCCCGATGGTAGCCGCCGGTCGCCACCACAACCGCATCCGCCGTGCAGCGCCCCGCACTGGTCTCCACCGCGAACGTCCCGTCCGACTCCGGCCGCACGCCCGTCACCGCTACCCCCTCGTGCAACGGCGCGTCGAACGACTTGGCGTATCCTTCGATGTAGCGGACTACTTCTTCCCGGACCATGAACCCATTGGGATCATCCCCCGCGTATGGGAAACCCGGCAGCGTGCATTGCCAGTTGGGTGTCACGAGACAGAACGAATCCCACCGCTGGTTTTGCCAAGCGTGCCCGGTCCGGTGTTTCTCGAACACGACGTGGTTCACGCCCGCTTCTTTCAGACAGTAGCTCAAGGCCAACCCCGCCTGCCCGCCGCCCACGATCACTGCGGTGTGGTGCGTGTTGGCCGCGGCGTCGAGGTGTGATGGCTTCATGATGTGGGGCGAGCGGTCCGCAATGCGCCTCAGATGCTGGTGATCCGCACGTGCCCATTCGGGTCCTGGCTAGCCGCTGCCCGGGCTTCGATCTCGGCCAGTTGGGCCACGGCGCTCGCGCAACCCACGCCGTACTTCGCGCGCACCCTTTCGTTGGCTGCGGCGTAGGCCGAGCGGCTGCGCGCGACGAACTCCGCCAGGGGCAAAGTTTCGCCCGCGGCAAAATACTCCCGCACCACCGTAGAGGGGGAATAGCAGGTGTATTCTTCCCCATCGGGCATCTGCACGGTGAAAAGAACTTCAGGCATGGCGAAGAAGCTTCATCCGACGGGCGTCGCCGCGGCCTTTTCGAAGGTGGAAAGCGTCGAGCACGCCGCGCACTTTGCGCACCCGGCTTTGACGGTGTCGCTGGTCATCCCCGCCGCCCGCAACGCCCGGCCGACCGGCTCCAGCACCGCGCGCATGAACTCGGCTGTCGGCGGTGCGTGCCCGGCCAGCGGTGTGCCGCCCACGGGCACGAAGGGCACGATAAACGGATACACGCCCAGCCCGATGAGTTCCTCCGCCGCTGCGCGCAGACCCTCGGCGGTATCACCCAGCCCCGCCAAGAGGTAGGTGCTCACCTGTCCGCGGCCGAACACCGGCACCGCCGCCCGGAACGCTGCGAGGTAGAACGCACGCGGCACCTCGGCCTTGCCGGGCATGATCCGCGCGCGCACATCCTCATCCCACGCTTCCAGGTGCATCCCGAGTGCGTCCACGCCCGCCGCCCGCAGCCGCGCGAACCACCCGAAGTCCGCCGGCGGCTCGCACTGCGCCTGGATCGGCAGGCCCGTCGCCCCTTTGATCGCCGCCGCCGCTTCCGCGAGCACGTCCGCGCCGCGGTCGTCGGAGGGCGGCGTGCCGGTCGTCAGCACGACGTTGCGCACGCCGTCAAGCCGTTGCGCCGCCGCCGCGACCTCGGCGAGTTGCGCGGGGGTCTTGCGCGGAATCGTGCGCCCAGCGCGCAAGGATTCGCCGATGGCGCAGAACTGGCAGCGCGTCGCGCGGTTGCCGTAGCGCACGCACGTCTGGAGCACCGTCGTGGCAAGGGTGTCGCGCGAGTGCAGTTGCGCGATCTGCCAGTACGGCACACCGTCCGCCGTGTTCAACCCGTAGAACCGCGGCGCGGGCGGGAAGGACAGTGCGCAGACCGTTTCGCCCGTCCGGGTGTCTTCCAGCCAGGCGCTGCCTTGCGCGTCCGGCACGGTGGCGAAGTAGGGCGACTCGCCGGCCCCGCGCGTGTGGACGGGCACCATCAGCGTGGTGCCGAGCAGCGTGACGGCCTTGTGGTCGGTCGGCCCGGCGCCGCCGACCCGGCTGGCGCTTCCGGCGTCGCGGTTGCCCAGGCGAAGGCCGCGGGTTTGCAGCTCAGAGAGCAGCCGCTGTTTGTGGGTTTGCAGCACCGTTTGGAATGCGTGCGTGGCGGCCATGGTCTCCCTCCTCCGATGAAATCCCGAGCGAAAAATCGTGCGTCGGCGGCGCGAGGTGCGTGCGGACGCTCCGGTCGATGTGCAGTGAAAAGATGTCGGGCCGCGCGTAGTGCCCCACCGAGTCGAGCATCCGCTTGCGTTTGGTCAGCAGGGCCGGGTCCAGTTCCGCGATGGCCATGCCTTCGCCGCTGGTGACAGGCGTGCACAGCGGCACGCCCTCCGGCGAGATGATGGCCGTGTAGCAACCTCCGGTCAGCGCACGCCGCAACGCCGGGTCCGGCGCGATGCTCTCCTGTTGCTCGGGGGTTAGCCAGCCCGTGGCGTTGACCACGAAGCAACCGCTCTCCAAGGCGTGGTGACGCATCGTCACCTCGATCTGCTCCGTGAAAATTTGTCCGACCATCGAACCCGGAAACTGTGAGCAATGGATCTCCTCGCGCTCGGCCATCAGGGCGAAGCGTGCCAGCGGGTTGTAATGCTCCCAGCACGCCAATGCACCCAGCCGACCCACCGCCGTATCTACCGCGCGAAAGCCGCTGCCATCTCCTTGTCCCCAGATCATGCGTTCGTGGTAGGACGGCGTGATCTTGCGGCGTTTGAGGACCAGCGTGCCGTCGGCGTCGAAGATCAACTGCGCGTTGTAGAGACTGCCGCCGTCGCGTTCGTTGACGCCGACGACCAACACGACTCCATGTCGCCGCGCCGCCTCGCCCAGCCGGTACGTGATGGGTCCCGGCACTTCCACCGCCTGCTCGTAGAGACGGAGGTGTTCCCGGCCCGCGGTCACCGGCGGCGCGACGAAACTGAAGTACGGGTAGTACGGCAGAAACGTCTCGGGAAACACCACGAGTCCGGCCCCTTGCGCCGCGGCATGGGCAACCGCTTCTTCGACCCGCGTGCAGGTGCCCGCACCGCTGGTCAAATCCGGCGCGATCTGCACGGCGGCAGCTTTGATCCGCTTCATGGGCGGCGACGTTCCGGCCGGCTCAGACCGTCCAAGAATCCAGGATCACCGCGCCGGCTTTTTTGTGCACGAGGATGATGTCCAGCACGTCGAGCGGCCCTACGGGCGTGATTCCTTTCAGGAACGCTTTCTCCGTCTGGCCGTAGAGCGCCTGCGTGGAGAACCGGCAGCCGTACACCTTGCCGCCTTCCTCCATGAACTTGCTCAACCGTTGGTTGACGTACAGATGGCCTGGGAATGCCTCGTCGCCCAGGGTAGGAAAGCCCTTCTGGAAACCCATGGTCACACCGGGCCCGTACAGGAGGATGCTTGTCTCGTAGCCCTTGCGTAGCAGGCGCGTGGCGGCCAGCGTGTTGACCAGTGAGATTGACCCCTCGAAGGCGATGGTGTGAAACGTCACCAGCGCCTTTTCGCCGGGGTCGGCTTTCACGTCGGGAAACACCTTCTGTTCATAGTCCACCAGGAAATCCCCGGTCTTGTTCATTTCGCGTTCGACGACAGGCATAGGAAGGAAACAGAGCTTGGTTGTGGTTGGCTAGGTTATCTCCAGCGGTCGGTGCGTAGAGACAGGATCCGCACTCAGCATTCTGTGCACCCACTCCAACCATCTCTCCGAACAAACCGCCTCGACTTGTGCACATCGTTGCACTCTGACGTAAAACGTGAGGATTCACCCTTTTTTCCTGGTCGGGTGGTTCGTCGCTGTTGGCGGAGAGGGACAAAAAGCACCAGGGTTGTTGTCTCTCTTTGACCAGGCGTGGACGTTTTTCTATCGTCCTGGGATGCCGTGTTCGTCAGCCTCTTCACGTCAAGGTGCAGACAGGAAGGGGCATCGCGCTTCTCCGTAGCCTAGCGTCAATCCACGTTCCGCCGTGATGCGCCCCGCGACCGCGCAAGCAATGCCGCTCTGCACAAAAAGCTCCGTGGTTCGGGCAGTGTCCGTCGTCGGAACACTCAGCAGGTAGCCGTAACTCGGGAAAGACAGCAGCCAGCGTTTCAGGGCCACCCCGGCGGGTTGCGGCAGGCGGTCCAGCCAGAGTTCCGCGCCGACGCCCGAGCATTCTAGCAGCATGAGCAGAGTGCCCACGACGCCGCCGTTGCTGATGTCCTTGCCGGCGATGCGCGCCGTGTCCTGCGCCAGCGTCGGCAGCAGGGCGAGGTCCGCTCGCAACCTCTCCGGCGGCGCGTCCGTGCTGGCGTTCCAGAACGGTTGCGCGCCGCGGTAGGCTCCCCGCAGGTCCACCGCCATGAGCAGATCGTCGCCGGCGCGAGCGTCGAAGCTGGTGATCAGCCGTCTGGCCCGGCCCAGCACCGCGGCCGCGAGGCAGGGCGACCCGGCGGCGGGCAGCTCGGTCGTGTGTCCCCCGACGATGGGCACGCCGTAGGCCAAGGAGGCAGCCCGCATGCCCGCCCAAATCCTCTTCGCATCTGCCCGGCCGCTCCAGATCACGTCCGTGACGGCCAAGGGCCAGCCGCCCATCGCCGCTACGTCGCTCAGGTTGACCATCACGGCCGAATACCCCGCGAACCAGGGATCGCCCAGAACGAACGCGGGCAGCATTCCTTCCGCCGCGAACAACAGGTAGCCGTTGGCGTCGGGGATGGCGGCGCAGTCGTCGCCCAGCGCCACGCCACCCGCCAGTGGTTGCGCGGGCGCGTAGGCATGACGGATGTCGGCCTTTGTGCGTACCGCCGTGCTCTGCCCGAGGAAACGAACGAGGCTTTCTAACTGGAGGGCTGCCGTTTCCATGCCTAGAAGACGGCCTGGGCCGGACGGTAGTACCGCAGGTCCGCGCGCATACGCACATGCGGCAGTCCGTGCAGCGAGACTTCCTCCAGATTCTCCCAGTGCAGGCGTTGGAAGAACCGTGCGTTCTGGCTTTGCACGGTGGCCAGGAACTCCCGGCAGCCCAGCGCGTGCGCGGTGGAAACCGCCTTGAAGATCAGGCCAGCACCCAGCGCGCCCAGGCCGCGGTGGACCGGTTGCTGGTTGCGGACCGCCACGCTCGGGCTGAGCCGCTTCAGGCTGCGAAACTCCGCCGCCACCCCCAGCCGGCTGCCGTGCCAGACGCCCGGGCTTCGTTCGTCGATGCGCACCACACCCACTACCCGATCCTCCATGCCGGCCACCAGCGTCTGACACACGATGGGAGTCGCCGCCGCATCAACGCCGTCCACGTCGCTGCCGTCGAAGATCCTCTGTTCTCCGCAAAAGATGGCACGGCGGAGCCAGTGGTACTCGCCCAATTCATGGGGCGAGCGCGCGATCTTGAAAACGAAATCCTGCGGAGTGTACGGCGCGAAGGTCTCCAGCATCATCCTTTTTGGTGTCCTTTCTTTGGCGAGGGAGGGTAGCTCGGCCAACGGTTCGCATTTCCCGTACCAGCCCTGCAGGTGGCGACCTGACCTCTGCAACGAGGTGCAAGACATTTTGCTTTGGCTTACGACCCAGGTTAGGCAAGAGAGGAAAGTTTCCATTCTTTACTTCCATGATGACCAAGCCCATGACCAAGCAGGAACTCACCGCCGCCATCCTCACCGCCAAGGCCCGCCAGAAACTGACCTGGACCGCCATCGCGCAGGCGGCCGGGTTGTCGGAGGTCTACACGACAAGCGCCTGTTTGGGCGAGAACGCGCTCGAAGCGCCCGAGGCCGAAAAGCTCGCCGCGCTGCTGGAGTTGCCCGAGGGGGCGGTGGCGTGCTTCGGTGAGTGGTGCAACAAGGGTGAGGCTGCGCCGACCATCCCCAAGGAGCCGCTGCAATACCGTTTGCAGGAGATCATCTACGTCTACGGGCCGACCATCAAGGCGCTGGTGGAAGAGAAGTTCGGCGCGGGCATCATGAGCGCCATCGATTTCACCATGGACATCGACAAGGTAGAAGACCCCAAGGGCGACCGGGTCAAGATCACCATGAACGGCAAGTTCCTCGTGTACAAGAAATGGTGAGCGGCGGCGTGGGACCTCGGTTTCCCGCAACGATGATCTACCGGTTCGCATGACGACCGGATGGCGGATCGAGATTGTCAGGATGCGTCCGGTAGATGGTACGCTCCCTACATCATCGTGAAAAGTTCGTCGGTGCTGCTTCGAGAAGATTTCGCTCCGGACCGGTCGCTAGCGTTGACTCTGTTCCAGGGCAACCCGGAGTTGTGAGCGACTCGGCGCTACGCCCAGAAGCGCGCAGAATGCGGGGTGGGACCTTGCGTGCTTTGCGCGTGGAGTTTTGCCCGCCGGGGTCAGCCGAACACGTACCTGCCGCTCGTCGGCCGGGTCACGTTCCCGGCGCACCTGTCCGGCACCCTCCAGCCGCTTGAGCAAAGGCCCCAAGTGGCTAGATTCCAAGCATAGGCGTTGACCAAGCTGGCCGACGGTTTGTCCGTCATCCTCCCAGAGCACGACCATGACCACATCTTGTGGGTAGGTCAGCCTCAGCGCGTCGAGCAGAAGCTTGTACGCGCGGTGGAACGTGTGGCCGGCGGCGTAGATCGCAAAGCACGCCAGGTCTGCCAGTTGGCACGGTCGAGAAGCCGGCCGCGAACTCGGAAGACCCGCACCTTGGCAGTCGTTTTTCCGGTAAAACCAAGGTGCGCGTCGTCAAGCCGACTGGTGCGAAGGGGACGCTGCCCGGGATTGTCTACTTTCACGGTGCCGGTCGGGTCATGGGTGATACAACCACGCACAACCTGCTGGTGCGCCGCCTCGCGCTGCGTGGTGAGGCGGTAGTAGTTTTCGTGGACTACGACCGGCGCGACGTTACTTCCTTGGCTTCCTCCAACTTACTTGCTCTCTTCGACAACTTGCAACATTGCCCTCCAAAAGAACCCGAGCGAGGAGCCTCAAGCCAGCTTCCTGGCGAATCAAAATGGCGATGCTACGGGCCTGGAGCGCGTGTGATGACTTTTCAATCGACTCGATACCGATCAAAACACACAGCCGGACGATGAGGAGAACACCCTAGTTTCTCTTGGCTCACTTGTCCGCGGCGTCCGAACTGCTAACCGTGGCTATGAGGTGAAGTCCGCCAAAGTCCCGGCCTGCGAACAAGCCCGTCTGGAGGCACTCAGACGTTACGTGGCACTTGATACGCCTCGCGAACCGATCTTTGATCGCATCACCAAGCTGGCGGCCAGCGTCTTCGAGGCACCCACCGCGTGGATCTCGCTGCTCGACCGGGAACGCCAGTCGTTTAAGTCCTGCGTCGGGATGAACAACCTGGGCGACGTGGACCGCAAGATCACTTTTTGCGCGCACACCATTCTTTCTGATGGCGTGCTGATCGTGCCGGATACGTGGCAGGACCCGCGTTTTCACGACAATCCCTTGGTGATCGGGGCGCCGTCCATCCGCTTTTATGCCGGCGCACCGCTGGTCACCCCGGATGGTTTTCGGGTGGGCACATTTTGCATCTCGGACCGCGTCCCGCGTTGCTTCGGGCCAAAACAGGCCGCCGAGCTACAGGATTTTGCAGCGATGGTGATCGAAACCTTCGAGGCGCGGCGCGCCTCGGCGTCGCTGCTGGCTGCCGTCGAGTGCGCGGCCTTCGGAGTGGCGATCTGCGATCCTCACCAAACGGACCTGCCGATTGTCTTCGCCAACCCGGGCTTTGCGGCGATCACCGGCTACCGCCAGGAGGAGATCCTCGGCCGGAACTGCCGCTTCCTCCAGGGAGAGGACACGGATCCGACGATCGCTCGGGACATGCGCGAGGCGTTGGCCGCACGGCAACCCTTTCGCGGCACGATTCGCAATTACCGCAAGGACGGCACGAGGTTCTGGAACTCCATGAACATCAACCCGGTTTTCGATGAGTTCGGCGCGTTGATCAGTTACGTCGGCATGCAGGTGGACATCACGGCGGAGATTGAAGCCTTGGAGAAAGCGCGCGAAAGTGAGGCGCGGCTCGCCCAGGCGCAGCGCGCCGCCAGCCTCGGAAGCTGGGAGTGCCGCTTCACCTCGGCCGGCGTGTTGGACGAACGCGGCGTCCTCTGGTCGGACGAAACCTACCGGCTGGTCGGCCTCGCTCCGGGAACGCCTGTGGATCTGTGGGACCACTTCTTTCGCTGCCTCCACCCGGACGATGCCCCTGCGTTGAACGCCGCGTGGTCGGAATCGTTGCGCACGCTGCAACCGTACCGGATGGACCACCGCCTGATCCTGCCGGACGGCACCGAACGCATCGTCCACGAAGAAGCCCACGTCGTGCGTGACGAAGCGAGCGGCAAGCCGCTGCGCATGGTGGGCATCATGCAGGACATCACCGCGCGCCGGGCCGCCGACGAAGCCTTGCGCCGCAGCGAGCAGGATCACCGCACCTTGTTCGACGCGAACCCGCTGCCGAGCTGGGTCTTCGATCTTTCCACCCTGGCGTTCCTGGAAGTCAATCAGGCCGCCGTCATGCATTACGGCTACTCGCGCGACGAATTTCTGGCGATGACCCTGCTCGACATCCATCCGCCGGAGGATGTCGCCGCGCTGCTGGCAGAATTGCCGGCCGTCGGCTCCGCCCCCTTCCGATGCGACCATCGCCGCCACCGCAAAAAAGACGGAACGCCCATCGAGGTGGAGATCAGCGGGGCCGAGATCGCTTTCGCGGGGCGGCCCGCGCGCTTGAGCGTCGTCAACGACGTGACCGAGCGCTCCCGCACCGAGCGGGCGCTGCGCGAAAGCGAGAAGCGGTTTTCGGGCACGTTCACCCATTCGCCGATCGGCGCGGCGCTCCTGACGCCCGATGGGCGCTGGCTCAAAGCCAACCTGGCGCTTTGCCAGATGGTCGGCTATTCCGAAGCCGACCTTCTCGGCCGTTCCTTCCGAGATATCACGCACCCGGAGGACATGGAAATCGGCCCAGACGGCATCCGCCAGATCAACGCGGGCGAGATTGATGTTTACCAGACCGAAAAGCGGTATCTCCACGCCGATGGCCGCGTCATCACGGTGGCCATCAGTTCGACCGTCATCCGGAATGACGACGGCACCCTGAGCCATCTGGTTGCGCAGACTCAGGACATCACCGCGCGCAAGCACGCGGA
Source organism: uncultured Chthoniobacterales bacterium (assembly GCA_964250955.1). GTDB lineage: Bacteria > Verrucomicrobiota > Verrucomicrobiia > Chthoniobacterales > SZAS-18 > CAHJWO01. The sequence goes on from CAXUIU010000069.1 coordinate 11,238, forward strand.
GAAGGCGTTGCTGGAATCACGGCATTTTCTGCGCTCGATCCTGGATGCGCTCGCCTCGCAGATCGTGATCCTCGACGAGCAAGGCCGCATCGTGGAGATCAACCAGGCATGGCGGCAGTCCGCCCCGGAGGACGGTTGCCTGGCCAGACGTGCCGGCGTCGGCGACGACTACTTGCAGTGTTACGATGCGACGGCCGGCGACGCGCCGGAGGACATCTCGGCCGTCGCCGGCGGCATCCGCGCCGTCCTGCGCGGAGAGCGCGAGGACTTCTACCGCGAGTGTACCCGGCAGCACGGGTCCGAAAAGCAATGGTTCAGCGTCGGGGTGACCCGCTTCCAAGTAAATGGCGCGTGGCGGATCGTGATCGCGCACGAGGATGTCACGTCACGCAAACGGGCCGAGGAAGAACTGCGCTGGAAGTCGGCCTTCCTTGAAGCGCAGATCCATTCTTCCCCGGACGCCATCATCGTGGTCGATCACCAGGGCAGGTTGTTGTTGCAGAACCAGCGTTGCATCGACCTATGGGAAATTCCAGCTCACCTCAAGCAGGTTAGCGTGCATCAAGAATCGGAACGTCTACAATGGGTCGTCAACAAGACGACCAACCCGGAGGGCTTTGCGGAAACGCTCGCGGACGTCCAGGCTTGTCCCGATGAGACAAGGCACACGGAAGTCGCCCTGAAAAATGGGACCTGTCACGACCTGCGCTCGGCACCGGTCGTCGGCAAGGATGGCACCCACTACGGCCGGATCTGGACGTACCGAGACATCACCGAGCGTAAACGCATCGAAGAGTCGCTGCGGGCAAGCGAAGCCCGTTTCCAGCACATTGCCGCCAACGTGCCGGGGATGGTCTACCGGTACGTGCGGCATCCGGACGGCACTGCCACCTTGCCCTTCGCCAGCGAGGGCTGCCAGCGGCTGTTCGGCCTGTCCCCGGAGGAAGTGCGGGACGACGCGACGAAGATCCTCGCGGTCATCCACCCGGAAGACCGGGCGGGGCTCGGTCAATCCATCGCGGCCTCGGAGGCCAATCTCAGCCCGTGGAACTGGCAGGGCCGCGTCGTCAAATTTGGTACCGGGGAAGTCCGCTACATCCAAGGGATGTCCCGACCGGAGCGGCACGCCAACGGCGACACCGTTTGGGCCGGGTTGTTCGTCGATCTCACCGACCGCAAGCACGCCGAGGAAGCCCGCCGGGCAAAGGAGGTCGCCGAACGCACCAACCAGGAAAAAAGCCGCTTCCTCTCGCGCATGAGTCACGAACTGCGCACGCCGCTGAACGCGATCCTGGGCTTCGGGCAGGTCCTGGAGTTCAGCCAGTTGAAGGAACAGGACGCGACGGCGTTGCGCTACATCCTTCAGGGCGGCCAACATCTGCTCTCGCTCGTGGACGAGGTTCTGGACCTGTCCCGCGCCGAGACCGGCGACCTGCGCCTGGTCTTGGTCGAGGTCAACGCCGACGCGGTCGCCCGCGAGTGCGTGGGCCTGCTTGCCCGGTTGGCGCAGGCGCGCGGGATCACCTGCTCGGTAGAAAACCCGGACTGCCCAGTGCGGCTCCGGTGCGACGAGCAGCGTCTGCGGCAAACCCTGCTCAACCTCCTGTCCAACGCCATCAAGTACAACCGCGCGGGCGGACGGGTCCGCGTGCGCTTTCAGCAGACTTCCGCCGGGCGGCTCCGCCTGAACGTGACCGACACGGGACCAGGGATCACGCCCGCAGGGTTGGCCCGGCTCTTCGTGCCGTTCGAACGCCTCGATTATGAAAGCGGCGAGGTGGAGGGCACTGGGCTGGGCCTCGTCGTCTCGCGGCGGATCGCCGAGGCGATGGACGGCACCGTGGGCGTTGAGAGCAAGGTGGGCCGCGGCAGCACGTTCTACATCGAACTGCCGCTGGCCCCCCTCCAGCCCGCGCCCCAGGCCGACCCCACGCCCGTGGGCGGACCGCCGGGCGGCGACCCGCCGACGCGTGAGGGCGT
>CAXUIU010000070.1:0-13171 GCA_964250955.1 uncultured Chthoniobacterales bacterium
CCCGTTTCGTTCCCCCTGATGCCGTCCGAGCCCCCGCCCCGCCGTTCCGTCTTCTGGCACCCCTTCACCCAGGTCGGCCTCTGCATCCTCTCGGGCACGGCGTCGGAGGTGCTTCTTAAAAAAGGCGCGCTCGGCACCGCGGATCTGCCCGACGCGATTCCCTGGCTCGGGTTGTCGGGGCTACAGTCGGGTTGGACGTGGCTGAGCATCTTCTTCACGCTCCTGGGTTTCTTCTCGTGGATGTCGGCAATCAAGGTGCTGCCGCTGGGGGTGGCGTTTCCGTTGACCAACGCCGTGCAGGTGCTCGTGCCGCTGAGTTGCTGGTACTTCCTGGGTGAGGCGATCCACCCGCTGCGCTGGTGCGGCATCGCCCTGGTCGTCGCCGGCCTGTCGGTCATCGCCAAAACCTACGCCAACCTCGACGCGCGCCTATGACCGCTGGCGCGCTGTTCCTCGTCTTCGTGGCGCTGGCGACATTGACCGCCGGGCAAATCCTGCTCAAACTCGCGCTCGCCGACGAACCGGACCAGCCCCGCTCCCGACGGTGGCGCGTCGGGGTTTTCGCCGTCGGCATCGTGGGGATGACGATCTCCTTTTTCGTCAACCTCGGCCTCCTGCAACGGCTCGACCTCAGCCAGATCTTTCCGTTCCAGGGCTTGAGCGTACTGGTGGTGACTTTCCTGGCGAGTTTCTTCCTCAAGGAACGTCTGACGCTGCCGCTGATCGTCGGCACGCTGCTCATCACCGCCGGGGTGATGCTCGTCTCGGCGAATTAACTAACACCGCCCGTCCGTCAGCCGCGGCCAGATCGTCTCGAAGGCGCGCCGGTTCGTGCGCCGCGCCGCCGAGCGGTCGAACTCCGGCAGCTTCGGGTGGTCCGTCTCGGAGGCGAACCGCTGGCCGCGCCGCGCGTACCGCGCCTCCGAGCGCGCCCCGCACAGGTCGCCCGCCACAATCGTCGCGTGCCGCGAAAGCTCACCCAGCGCCCACGCCACGTCTTCGGCGGCGAACCGGCCGTTTTCCCAGTTGGTCACGGCGTCCTCGGCACGCAGGCCGTCGAGGTCCACCGTCACGTAGAGCGCCCGTCCGGCCAGACCGGCGGCGAACCGCTCGAAACGCTCCCTCCAGTTGTCGCGCAGGATGGCGTGGGGCCGCGCCTGGTCCCGCGCCGACCGTCCGTCCGCCCACGCCCGCACGAGGAGCCGGCCCGTGCGCACGTCGCGGTGGTTGCCGGTGATCCGGTGCCAGCCCCAGGTCTCGAAGTTGCCGCAACCCCACACGGCGGCTTGTTCGACCTGCGGCAGGTCGAGCGCACGGTTGATCCAAGAGCCGCAGCACCATTTCGGCGGGCGGATATCCCAGTCCGGGTGGTTGTCGAAGGAAACGAGCGTCAGCGGCTGCCCACCGGCCGCGCGCCGCAGCCAGAGCGCGCTCAGGTGATGGAAGTCACCCGAGCCGTAGACCAGAAAGCGCGCCCCGTCGAGGCCGGCGGACGCATCTTCAAAGAAGCCTTCCATCTCGTCGTCCCGCGCACAGAAGCGCAGGTGCGGCCCCCACGCGCGCAGGTCGAGCGTCGATAGTCCGAGCGCCGCGTCGTCCCACGCGCCGTCGAGGTCCACGTGGAGACAACGGTGTTCCTGCACGGGGCGAGAGCATGGCGGGCGACGGCCGAGGCGTCAATAATGCGTTGCGGGCGTTTGACTGGCCCTCTAGATTGCGCCGCCGCGGCCCAGTGTATGAGTCCTGCCCCCGACCAACCGACCTCTCCCGACCCGACGCCCGAGAAGTCCCCGGCAGACCCGGCCGGCGATAACGTGGAGGCGTTCCGGCAGAAGCGGCGCTTCAAGCGCGGCGGCGGCAACGACGAAGCCGAGGACGAAGAGAAGCCGGATCAGGCCATCGAGGTGCTCAGCTCGCTCCTGCAAAACCTCGTCGCCAAGAAGGAACAGGGTACGACTGTTCCGGAGCCCGCCGCGTCTCCGCAGAAACCGGCCAAGTACCACCGGCTCTCCAAGACCGGCAGCGGCAATCCCGCCGTCCCGGCCGAGACGGGTCCCGCGCCCTCCGAGACCAATCCGTCCACCTCGGCCGCCCCGATGCCCGCGCCGGCTGCGCCCACGCCGCCAGCGGTCGTGTTCCGCCCTGCCCCCGTCCTCGACCCCGACGTGGAGCACCGACGGCTGCGCGGATGGAAGACTTTGGCTCTGCTCAGTCTCCTGACCTTGGCCGGCCTGGCCAGCTACGTTTTCTGGTTCGGCCGCCCGACAGCCGACAAGAGCACCACGATCGCCAAATCCGTCCTACCGGTCGCCTGGACCGACGCCTCACTCCGACAACTCGACCGCGCACTCGCCGCTGACCAAGCCGGCGATCTCAAGGAGGCGCAACGCCTCGCTTCCGCGATCACCTCACCGAATGCCGTGCCCCCGCCTGGCCTGACGATCTACCTCGCCGGCTTGAGCACCCGGCTCGAACGACGCTACGACGCGGAGGCCGATCTCCTGCGCCTGGCAAAGGACGCCTCGCCCAAAGAGGCGGCGGCGATCAACGAGGGTTTGGGGTTCAACTTCATGCGCGCGCGCGACTTCGAGAAGGCAGCGGACACTTACAAGAACGCCGTCGGCCAGGACCCGTTCTCGGCGTCGCTGCTCTACGAGGAGGGCGAGGTCGCGCGGCACCTGGGGCATTTCGCGGATGCGGAGACGAGCTTCCGCCGCGCGCTGGACCGCGTGCCGACCGGACAGCCCGAGTTCGCCAGCCTGCGCGAGTGCATCGGCCTCAAGGAGCGGCTGTGCGCCGTCGAACAGGGTCACGAGGGGGAGTTCCGGACTGAGATGGACGAGCAACTCCGGTCCCCGTCGCCCTCCGGTTACTGGCTCCTGACGGCCGCCGCCGTCGCGCTCCAACATCAGGACCTGCCGGCCGCGGCCGGGTTCCTCGGCCGGGCGCGTGGAACGCTGGGCACGGAGCAGTTCAATGCGCTGCTCAACGATTACCTGTTCCGCACGCAGGCCGACCGCAAGGAACTTGCGGAGTTCTTCCCGGACGCAGCGCACCGCGCCAAGCTCCAAGCGACCATGACACACACAGTCGAGCCGTAGGAGTTTTACTCAATGTCCGCCATCCAGGCGGGCCGCCAGCGCGGTGAGTTTCGGCGTGTGCGTGCCCGGCCAGTAGACCCGGCGGCAGCCGGCGCAACGGCGGAAATCGTCGTGGTAGCGTAGCGTCAGCGGTTCACTGGCAAGTTCGTCCGCCACCTCCGACTTGGCGACCGGGACGAGCGCGCCGTTGCAATGCAGGCAGCGCGTGAAGAACGCGGACGGCGTGGGACGCAGGCCGAAGCGACGCAGGACCTCGCCCGTTTGTTCCTCGGATTCGTCCGAACGCGGACAGTACCCATGGCGGACCACGCCGTGCATGAGCAGAGGCCGGTCGCGGGTGAGCAGCGTACGGTCTTCCGCCGCCATGATCTGCAAGAGGCGCGGGTCGTCGGCGTCGCGTTCGTAGGCGGTGTCGAAGCCGAGCAGGCGCAGGTTGCGCACGAGCTTGCCGAGATGGACATCGGCGACGAAACGCGCCGGCGCGGGGCCTTGCAGCCGCGGGGCGGCAGGGAAGATCTCCGCCGGAGCAGGCACACCGTACACCTCCAGCGCGGCCGGCCCTGCTACCTGCCAGGAAAAATCGACTGGTCCCGCTCCGTTGGCGACGATCAGATCCACCTCCGGGTGCGGCACGCCGCAGGATTCGATCACGTCCTTGACGGCCGTCTTCTCAGCGAGGTTGCGCCACATGCTCCGGGTATCCCGGTGCTCGCGGCGCAGGAAGTACGCCAGCCCGCCGTGGAAGGTCAGCGCAACCTCAAACATCCCCCTTGCCACCAGCACTTTGCGAGGCGAACACCGCCGCCGGGTCCTTCGCCGACAGCTTCCCGGCCTGAATCCACCCGAACCGGCTGATAAATGCCCCCACGATGAACGACCCCGCCGAGAACGGCGTCAATCCACACACCCGCAGCACCAGCGCCAACGGACCGGTGAGGACTTCGGCGGTCTTGAGCATGATCCCGGAGCGTCCCTCGTGCACGGTCCGGTCGGCCGCGCCGTGTTTCTTGAAAAGCCACAGCCACAGCGCGGTCTCGACGCCGATGGCCAGCCAGGAGATCCCGGCCAGGGGCCGGATGCGGTAGCCGAGGAGTTCAAGGATAGCCGCCGCCGTGCCGAGGCCCGCGATGCCGAAATGCAGCGGCAACACGACGCGGTGCGTGTGCCATGCGGGAACCGCCGTTGCGCCGATGAGTACGCCGGTGTACGTCGCCAGGAGCATCCCCGACAGACCCGAAACAATCACCAGCGCATAGACGACAAGGTGCAGCAGCGTCGTCCAGATCCCCTCGGGAACGACGTGCCACGCGTAGAGTTCGGTCGCCAACGCTCCGGGGATGACCGCCATGCCGAACGGCGTCAGGATGTAAACGCCCATCGACATGGCCGACTGCGGCTTGAAGACCCGCAGCATGTTCAAGAACAGGAGCGGCCGGCCGAGGTCCATCACGAGCAAAACCGGCGTGAGCACGCCGCCAACCGCTCCGATCCACATGGCGGGCCGGGTGATCTCCATGCGCCCGAGGAAGAGCGTCGCCATGGCGATGACCGCCGCCATCCCCGCCGCCCCGCCGATGAAGAAATAGAGCGGGATTTCCCAGGTCCACACCGGCGGCTTGATGGCCGGCATCCCGTAGTAGCCGACCTTACCCGCGTTGTCCTCGCTTGCCCCGAGGCGGGTGTTGCGCTTGTTGGGGGGCTGATTGACGGGGATCGGACCGCCGGCCACATCCACGCCGCGACCCTCGACGCGGCCTTTGGCGTGGGCTTCGCGGCGGAGGTGTTCGAGGCGGCGCTCGAAGGCAGGGTCACGGACAGGAGGCATAGATCGGGTTCAAGCAGACATCATAGGAACCAGAACGCCGCCAGCGACGCCAGCACCGCCGCTCCCGCCGTGGCAAACGCGCTCGTCCACGCCGCCCGCAGGTAGATCGTCGGCACCTGCGGCTTGGGTGGCAGACCATAGGCTTCGGGCTCGCCCAACAGCATGAAAAACGCGTGGATGCCGCCGACGCTGGTGTCCTGCGGATCGTAGTTCTGCGCGTCAGGATAGCCGTTGGCGCGCAGGTGGGCGACGCGTTTGTCGGCGTGGACGTGGAGTTCGTCCAGCGGACCGAACAGGATGCTCTCGGTCGGGCACGCCTTGGCGCAGGCGGGCACCAGGCCGCTCGCCTGCCGGTCGTAGCAGAAGGTGCACTTGAATGCGCCACCCGCCTGTTTGAGCGGCTTCTTGCGCCGGTCGATCACGCCGAAGGGGCAGCCGACCACGCAGTACCCGCAGCCGTTGCACACCTCGTTTTGCACGAGCACGCTGCCGGTTTCCGTGCGGATGATGGACCCGGTCGGGCACGCTTCCAGGCAGCCGGCGTTCTCGCAGTGCTTGCACACGTCCGAGAGGAAAATCCAGCGGAACGGGTCCTCGTGCTCCGTCAGGTCCGAGAGCAGGTCACCCGACATCGGGCCGGCGAGTTGCTGGCCGCGGGCGCGGTTTTGCTCGACGAACTTCACGTGCCGCCACGTCGAGGCTCCGAGCGCGTCACTGTTGTCATACGAGTTGCCCGACCAATGAAAACCATCGTCGGGCACGTCGTTCCACTCCTTGCACGCAACCTCACATGCCTTGCAGCCGATGCAGAGCGTCGGGTCGGTGTAGAAGCCCACCGTGCGCTTGTCCTGCACGTAAGAATGCTTGCGCTGGTTGGTGGAAAGGATGCCTTCGCCGATCATCGGTTATTGCGGTTGGCCTTGCTGGCCGTGCTCGGAGCCGAGCTTGCCCTTGTAATGGTAGCCCGGCGGCATCTGCTCGGGGTGTTCCACGATGGGGTCATCGGGGGGCGAGATCTTTTCAAGGAGTTCGTGTCCCGCCACCCCTGGCGGCATCCGGCCGGGGATGATCGTGCAGGCGAGCGCCTTGGATTCCATGATCGTGACGTTCGGCTCGCCGCTGATGGCGAGCAAGTCGTTGACGATGCCGCCGCGTGCATTTTCCGGTCCCGCGTAGCCCCAGTGGTACGGCAGCGCGACCTGATGCACGCGCCGGTTGCCGTCCACCATGAGCGGTCGCATCCGGCGGCTGACCAGCGCGCGGGCTTCCAGAGCACCGCGCAGCGTCGCCACGATGACGTGGTCGCCGTTCAACACGCCGAGTTCGGCCGCCAGTTCGACCGACATCTCGATGAACAATCCCGGCATCAACTCGTTGAGGTGCGGCAGGAACCGACTCATCGCGCCGGTCGTGTGGTGCTCGGTCAGACGATAGGTCGTCAACACGAACGGGAAGCGCGGGTCCTCCGGCGGCGAGAACTTGTTGTCCGTGCGGCTGAACCAGTTCAAGCCCGGGTTGGTCTGGCGCGCGTAGAGCGCGTTCTTGACCGGCGATTCCATCGGCTCGTAGTGCGTCGGCATCGGGCCGTCGGCGAGTCCCTTGGCGACGAAAAGCCAACTCCGTCCGTCCGAGTGCAGCATGAACGGTTTGTCTCCGGCGATGGCGTCCAGCCCCTTGGCACCGGTGGGCGGGACGTAGTCGGGCGCTTTTGTCTTCGGGAAATCGGGCACGTCGAGGCCGGTCCACTGCTTGGTCTCAGCGTCCCACCAGACGAGTTTCTTCTGCTCGCTCCACGGCTTGCCTTCCGGGTCGGCGCTGGCGCGGTTGTAGATGATGCGCCGGTCGCTCGGCCACGCGAAGCCCCACCCGTGCCCGTACGGGCCGTGCGGCTCGCGGCGGTGCGTCTTGTTGACCTCGTCCGAGCCGTAGCAGCCCGTGTAAATCCAGCAGCCGGAGGCGGTGGAACCGTCGTCTTTGAGCTGGAGGTAGTCGTCGAGCTGCTTGCCGTGGTGCGGGTGGCCGTCGTTGTCGCGTGCCTTGACCACGCCGGGCGCTTCCTCAATCTCGGGCGCCGTCTTCCAGCCGTTGATCTCGGCCAGGATCGCCTCGGCTTCCGGCTCGCCTTCCTCGTTCTCGGGGTACCACCAGTCCAGCGCGCGGAGGGGTTCGTCCATCGGGTCGCTCGAAGCGTTGGCGCGGGCGATGAGTCGTTTGGCAAGCTGGTGGATGAACCACGCCTCGCTCTTGGCGTCGCCGGGCGGCTTGACGGCCTTTTCACGCCACTGGAGCAGCCGCTGGGTGTTGGTGAACGCCCCCTCTTTTTCGACGTGCGAGGCCGCCGGCATCAGGAACACCTCCGTGGCGATATCCTCGGTCTTCATCTCGCCGCGTTCGATCTCGGGCGCGGCGTACCAGAAGCTCGCGCTCTCGATTTCCACGAGGTCGCGCACGACGAGCCACTTCACCCGCGAGAGCGCCTGCCGCTGGAGCCGGGCGTTTTGCGAGCCCACCGCCGGGTTCTGGCCCATGATGAAGTAACCATCGACCTCGTGGTTGCACATCCGCATCACGAACGGGAAGTGCGAATGGTCGCCCGTCAGCTTCGGCAGCCAGTCGAAGCCGTAGTCGTTTTCCTTCGTCGCGCGCTTGCCGTAGTACGCCTTGAGCAGGCTGACCATGTACTTGGGCGTGTCGTGCCACAGGCCGGTCTCCTGCGTGTACGTCTTGAGGAAGCTGGCGAGGTCCCTGCTCTTCGGCTCGCACGTCGGCATCGACAGGTAACCCGGCAGCGTGTCGTACAAGGTCGGGATGTCCGTCGAACCCTGGATCGACGCGTGTCCACGCAAGGCCAGGATGCCGCCGCCCGGCCGGCCGATGTTGCCGAGCAGGGTTTGCAGCACCGCCACCGCGCGGATGATCTGCACCCCCTTGGACTGGTGCGTGTAGCCGACCGCGTAGCAGTGCGCCATGGTCTTTTCGCGGCCGGAGTTCTTCGTCACGGCGTCCGCCAACTTCTGGAACAACTCGGGCGGGATGCCGCAGACCTCCTGCACCATTTCGGGCGTGTAGCGCGCGTAGTGCCGGCGGAGGGTCTGGAAAACGCAGCGCGGATGTTGCAGCGTGTCGTCGCGCTTGATGTTCGCCGGATTAGGCCCACCCTCGAACTGCCAGCTCGACTCCTCGTAGTGCTGGCCTTCTTCCTCCCAGCCCGAGAAGAAACCTGCGCCTTCGTCGGTGTCCTTGAAGTCGGGCTTGATGAGGTACGACGCGTTTGTGTAGTGGACGACGTACTCACGGAAATAGCTGTCTGTCTCCAGCACATGCCGGATCAGCGCGCCGAAGAGCGTGATGTCCGTGCCCGCCCGCGTCGGAATCCACAGGTCGGCCATGGCGCTCGTGCGCGAGAAACGCGGGTCGACGTGGATGATCGTCGCGCCCTTTTCCTTGGCCTTCATCACCCAGCGGAAGCCCACCGGGTGCGCCTCGGCCATCGACGAGCCGGAGATGAGAATGCAGTCGGCGTTCGCCAGATCCTGCAAGGCCGTCGTCGCCCCGCCCCTACCAAAGGAGGTACCCAAACTGGGCACCGTGGCGGAGTGTCATATTCGGGCCTGGTTGGACACGCACACCATGCCCAAGCCGCCGGAGAAGAGTTTCTTGATGAGGTAGTTCTCCTCGTTGTCGAGGGTCGCCCCACCCAGGTGCGCGACGTTCTGGGTGTGGTTGACGGGGATGCCGTCCTTTTCAACGCGCCAGTCCTTTTTGCGCGCCTCCCAGACGCGGTCGGCAATCATGTCCATCGCCGTGGTCTCGTCGAGTTCGGACCATTCTTTGGCGTAGGGGGCGCGGTACTTGATCTTCGTCACACGGTCGGGCTGGGTGACGAGTTGATAAGACGCCGAGCCCTTGGGGCAGAGATTACCCTGGCTGATGGGGCTATCCGGGTCGCCCTCGATGGCGATGACCTTGTCGTCCTTGTGGAAGACCAACTGACCGCAACCCACCGCGCAGTACGGACAGATGGACTTGGAGGTCTTCACGTCCGGGGCCGACACCCGGGCGCGCATGGCGCGGGTATGGTCGGTCATGGACTCCAGGCCGGTGCCGTCGAGACCGTGGCGAATCTGCTGGAGCAGCGGCCACTTGGCGAGCAGGGAGAGAGCCTTGGAAAACATGAGCAGAAGCGGCTGACCGATACTTCGTTAATGGAACGGCTAGCGGTTTCGGGAAGATGCCACGCCAACATTGATTTCGAAAGGGGGACAGCGGTGGAATCATCAAAAAACGCTCCTCAAAGTGCGAAGCATTGATTCTGCTTGATTCTGCACGGCAGATATTTAGAACTGAACTCCTATGGATCACCAAGTTTTGCGTATTGAACTCGATTCTTCCCGCCTTCTCGGCTTCAAACAGGCGCATACCGCCGGCTCGGGCAAGCTGAGCGGGCCGCGGGCGAAGGTCGGGGCGATCATCCCGGTAGCACCCGAGCCATCCAGCTACGCGATGCTGGCGGCTGGTCTGCTCTGCTTCTTGGGATTTTACCTCTTCAGACGCGCCCGCACCCGGAGAGCCGCCCAATCCTGAGCGGCCAGCGGTTACGCTCGCAAACCATTTGGTCGGCCGGTGCACGGTCCTGAACGACAGGTTCCGGGCGTACCCGGTGCATCCTGCTGCCGCCCGTCGATGGAAATCGTGGCTATTCCCTTGTCGTCGGCACAATACCGATTCGATCCCGACGCGGAGCGGATCCGCCGGCTTGACCTGGCCTTGCGCATCCAGCTGCGTGAAAGCGTCGAGTATCTGGCCGAGAAGTTGCACCCCTACGTGGCGATGCCCGCCGAGCGGCTGGCACGGTTCTCGGCCCGGCTCGCCGACGCGCCCGTGCCGCCACTGACCTACGCCGTCTACAGCGATCTGGTCCTGGCCATCGACGCCGACGACCTCGACCGCGCACGCGGCCTTACCGACCTCCTGCTTGCCGTCCATCCGCCGGTCGGCGCGTTGACGGTGCGGGAGCTGGGCCGCGGCATGAGCGCGGAGGAAGCTGGCCGGTATGCTCACTACGCGGAGTCGGGCAGCGACCTCCGGCTCGACCTGACTGCTCCCTCGCCGTCGGCAGCCGGACGTTGCCGCCACGAAATCGCGGCAGCACTCTTGCTCCTAGACAAGCAGGACCCGGCGCTCGCGTCAGAATTGCGCGCGCTGGTCAGCGAAATCGTCCTGTGCCGGGACGGTCCGTCTGCCCGGGGGATCCAGTTCGATGGCGCTTCCAACTTCATGCTCTGGGGCGCCGTGTTGATCAACCCCGAGACTCCGCGCAGCCGCCCGGCGATGATCCAAGTGCTTGCCCACGAGAGTGCCCACAACCTACTTTTCGCCCTGTGCCCGGATCAACCACTCGTGAACAACGATCCCGGGGAGCGTTACCGTTCTGCGCTGCGAGCGGACCCTCGCCCGCTGGAGGGGATTTATCACGCGACCTTCGTGTGTGCGCGGATGCACCGTGCCATGAGCGGGCTGGTCTCGGACCCGACGCTCTCGCCGTCCGAGCGAGGTGAAGCGAAGGCGGCCCTCAGAAAAGATGCCGAGTCGTTTTGGAGCGGGATGGAAACTCTCGTCCAGCACGCTGACTACACGGAGCCCGGGGCGGCGATCATCGAGGGCGCCTGCGCCTACATGGCGGCAGCGTGAAGCGCCCACAGGGTAAAGCTATCGAGAAGGAGCAACGTGCCAGAACCGCACGCCGAGCCGCGTGCAAAGCACCTCCGCCAGGAACACCGCTACCAGCGCGACCAACAGCCATTCCTTGATCCCGGCAAACTCCGGCTGGCGCGGCGCCTGCCAGACCTTGCTCAGGTCCGTCACCGCCCCGCCCCCGCTCGCCTGCGCGACGGCCTGCAACTCGGCGATCCGCGCCCGGTCGAACCGCCACTCCGGGTCCACGCCCGACGCCACCGGGCCGAAGGGCAGCGCGTACTGGTCCACCTGCACCGCCCCGCGGGTCCACTGGCCCGGCCGCAGCGGCACGCTCGCGTGGAAGCGTCCCGGCTCCAGCCGTTCCCAGACAAGCGGGTGCGCCGGGCCGTTGGCTCCCTCGGCGACGACGACCTGCGGCGCGCTTTTCGCCAGACGCTCCTCCCACGCCGGGCCGTAGAGGAGGTCCAATTCCAGCGCGGAGCCGTTGACGCGCGGACGCAGCGCCAGCCCGGCGGGCGTCTCGTTGCCCATCAACCAGCGCGCGAGCGTCTGGAGGAAGTCGCCGTACGCCGGCCAGCCGCGCACCCGGCCCGAGTAGTCGCCGCCCAGCGGGAACGACACCGCCGCCGTCCTTCCCAATCCTCGCTGCCAGTACGCCACCAGCGGTGCCGCGTACTCGTCGCCCGAGAACGCCGCCGCCGTCGCGTCGGGCTTGAGGTAGCTCAGGTTGTAGCCGTCCACTTCCGGCAACCACGCGAGCGGACGCGCGGCGAGTTCGAGCCAGCCGGCGGTAGGTTTGACGGCAACGGGGTCCTTCAGGAACGCCGAGCGCGCCAGCGTGGCCGTCTCCTGCGCGAAGAGCGCCGGCAGCGCCGTGGCGTCCTGGTTGAAGAACACCCGCCCGCCGCCGCGCTCGGCGATGTCCTTCAACAACTCCGCGTCCTTGTCCTGCGGCGTGCCGAGGCCGATGACGCTGACCGTCGCCCCGCCCGCGACCATCTCGCCGATGAGCGCCTGGTAATCCTGCGGCTCCACGGAGTCCGCCGCGTCCGAGAACAGGATGAGGTGCCGCTGACCGGCCTTCGACTTTTTGAGTTCCTCCCAGCCCGCCTTCAGCCCGACGTAGACGTAGATGCCGCCGCCCTCGCTGCCGATGCGCCGGACTTGGTCGGTGAGCGCGGCCCGGTTGCTGTCCCCGAGGCGGGTCAGGGGCACAATCGTGTGCGGCTCCGTGTCCACGGCAAATACTGTCACGGCGTCCTGCGGCCCGAGCAGACCGATGGCGCGCGCGGCTCCCTCGTCGGCGAGGTCGATCTTCTCGACGCCCGGGGCGACACTCGCGCTCATGGAGCCGGAGCGGTCCATCACGATGGCCAACGCCACGGCGAGCTTGCGGTGTTCCATGCGCAGTTCCATCGACACGGGCAGCAAGCTGTCCACGGCGCTCTGGAAGTATCCGCCCGCGCCGAACGAATTCTTGCCCCCCGCCATCAGCAGCCCCCCGCCTTGCGACTGCACGTAGAGGTCCAGCGCGTAGAGAAACTCGGCCGGCAGCTTGAAGGCCGGCACGTTGTTGAGGATCACCGCGCGCACCCCGGTGAGGCTGCCGGCGTTGAGCGCGGAATAATCGGTCGTCGCCAACACGTCGAAGCCCTGTTTTCGGAGGATGCCGACGACAGGATCGTCGGGGTAGTTGGTGACGAGCAAGAGCCGCGGGCCGGCGGTGACCTCGACCCAGTTCTCGGCGCGGTTGTTACCGGGGCGCGCATCCTCGGCGGGCGTGAGCCGCACCTCGTAGCGGTGCGCGCCACCGGCGGCGAGGCGGTCGGTGAACCGGGCCATGCCCTTGCCGTCGCGCACCGTGACGCTGCCCGTGCTCAGCGGCTGGCCGTCACGGCGCACGGCGAAGGGCACGACCGCGTCGGGCGCGCCGGTCACGTCGAGTTCGAGGATGAAAGGCTCGCCGGGTTGCACGCGCGCGGGCAGGCGCAGGTCGTCCACGCCGTAGTCCGTGGCCGAAGGCGGCGTGACGAGCCGGTAGTCGAGGCCGACGCGTTGGCGCGCCAGCCGTTCGCCGATGTCGCCGAGAGGTTCCGTGCTGTAGCCGTCGGTCAGGACGAGAATCCGCGCCGCGCGTCCAGTGGTCATCTGCCCGAGGGCATGGCGCAGGGCGAGCCCCGTGCGCGTGGCCTGCACGCTCTCGGAATAGTCGCCCGTCCCCTCCGCACGAACGACCGGCACGTCCGCGAAGTCCACGAAGAACAGCCGGTCGTCCGGCCCCTTCGAGCGGCTAAGGAGCGTTTCCCACTCGCCGGCCCGCGCCGCCATGCCGTCCGCCGCCGACGCCGAACGATCCACGAGCACCCACAGGTCCAGCCCACGCCCGAGACGCCGGACCTCCGGCCGCGTCAGCGCGAGCACCAACAGCCCAAGGCAAACCGCCCGCAGCGGCAACCACAACCGCAAACGCCGCCACGCGAAGCCGACGATCACGAGCAGCGGCACCAACAAAAACCACTCTGGCGCGACGAAACGCATCTAGCCCCCT
>CAXUIU010000071.1:0-4463 GCA_964250955.1 uncultured Chthoniobacterales bacterium
CGTTGGCGCTTGCGCTCTTGTTATTCATCCAGCGCGGCTGTGCGCCGCGGCGGTTGACATCGACCGTGCTCTTCTCGATCTGCGTGGCGGCCAGCGTGCGCAGGTAGTACGTCGTCTTGAGCCCCTTGCGCCAGGCCAGCGAATACATGTCGCTGAGCTTTTTGCCGTTCGGCGCGGCGAGGTAGAGGTTCAAGGATTGGCCCATGTCGATCCACTTCTGACGGCGGCTGGCGCACTCGATCAACCAGCGCGGCTCGATCTCGAAAGCCGTGCGGAAAACTTCCTTCACGTCTTCGGGGATGCGCTCGATCTCGCTGAGCACGCCGTCGTAGTACTTGAGATCATCTAACATCTCGGGGTCCCACAGGTCCAGCTTCTTGAGTGCCTCGATCAAATAAACGTTGAGCGTGGTGAACTCGCCCGAGAGATTGCTCTTGGCGAAGAGGTGCTTGTACATCGGCTCGATGGACTGGCTGACCCCGCTGATGTTGGAGATCGTCGCCGTCGGCGCGATGGCCATGGTGTTGGAGTTACGCATCCCGTGTTCCCTGATGGCGGCGCGCACGAGGTCCCAGTCCAGCGTGGACGAACGGTCCGTCTCCATGAAGCCGCCGCGCTCCTGTTCGACCAGGGCGGGCGTGTCCATCGGCAGGATGCCGCGGCTCCACTTGCTGCCTTGGTAGGTCTGGTAGGTGCCGCGCTCGCGGGCCAACTCCGTGGACGCGAGGATCGCGTGGTAGGAGATCAACTCCATCGAGCGATCCGCGAAATCCACCGCCGCGTCGCTCGCGTACGGCACGCCGAGCTTGTAGAGCGCGTCCTGGAAGCCCATCAACCCGAGCCCGACCGGCCGGTGGCGCATGTTCGCGTGGCGCGCCTCGGGGGTGGGGTAGTAGTTGATGTCGATGACGTTGTCGAGCATCCGCATCGCCGTGCGCACGGTGCGTTCTAACAGGGCTGCGTCGATGCCGCCCTCGTCGGTATGTGCGGCGAGATTAATGGAGCCCAGATTGCAAACGGCGATCTCGTCCTCGCTGGTGTTGAGGAGGATCTCCGTGCAGAGGTTCGACGAATGCACGACGCCCGCGTGGTCCTGCGGCGAGCAGATGTTCGATGGGTCCTTGAAGGTCAGCCACGGGTGGCCGGTCTCGAAGACCATCGTGAGCATCTTGCGCCAGAGCGTGACGGCCTCCAGGCGGCGGTGCAGCGGCAGTTCACCGCGTTCGGCCATCGCTTCGTACTCCACGTAGCGTGCCTCGAACGCGCGGCCGTACAGGTCATGCAGGTCGGGGCAGTCGCTGGGATTGAAGAGCGTCCAGTGCGCGTTCTGCATCACCCGCTTCATGAACAAATCGGGAATCCAGTTCGCCGTGTTCATGTCGTGCGTGCGGCGGCGTTCGTCGCCGGTGTTCTTGCGCAGTTCGAGGAAGTCCTCCACGTCGAGGTGCCACGTTTCGAGGTACGCGCACATGGCGCCCTTGCGCTTGCCGCCCTGGTTGACGGCGACGGCGGTATCATTCGCCACCTTCAGGAAAGGCACGACGCCCTGCGACTCGCCGTTGGTGCCGCGGATGGTGGCGCCGGTGGAGCGGATGTTCGTCCAGTCGTTGCCCAGGCCGCCGGCCCACTTGGAGAGCTTGGCGTCGTCGCTGATGACCTTGAAGATGTGGTTCAGGTCATCCATGACCGTGCTCAGGTAGCACGAGGAAAGCTGCGGGTGCAGCGTGCCGGAATTAAACAAGGTCGGCGTGCTGCTCGTAAACCGCTGAGACGACAACAGCTCGTAGAACTCGATGGCGCGTTCGTTCTTTTGCTCGGCGGTTTCGAGGACGGCGAGGCCCATCGACACACGCATCCAGAAATATTGCGGCGACTCCAACCGCTGGCCGCGGGAGTGGATGAGGTAGCGGTCGTACACGGTCTGCAAGCCCATGTAGGTGAACTGATTGTCACGTTCCGGGTGCATCGCGGCGGCGATGCGCGGCAGGTCGAAGTGCAGGAGGCTGCTGTCGAGGCGGCCCAGTTCGACGCCGTTCTTGAGGTAGTCGGCGAAGTGCTCGGCGTGGCGGGTGTTGAGCGTGGCGGCGTTCTGATTGTCGTCGGCCTCGCCGAAAGGTAACACCTCGCGGTAGATGATGTTGAGGAGCAGCCGCGCAGCGACGTAGCTGTAGGCCGGTTCGCGCTCGATGCGCGCCTTGGCGGCGAAGATCATCGCTTTGTCGATCTCGTCGCACGTCACGCCGTCGTAGAGGTTCTGGAGCGTTTCCTCGGCGAGTTCACGCCAGTCGGTGCGGTCCGCGAGGCCGGCACAAGCGCGGATGAGCTTGCGGCGAACCTGCTGCACGTCGAGTGGCTCGGTGGTGCCATCGGGCAGGGTGCAGTGGATGGTAGGAACGTTGAGCGCGGCGGCCTCCTGCTGGCCGCGCAGGATGCGGGCTTTCTTGCGTTCCTCGCGGTAGAGGATGTACGAGCGCGCGATGGCGTGCTGACCGGAGCGCATCAGTTCGTTCTCGACGAGGTCCTGGATTAGTTCGACCTCCAGTTCGCGGCCGTCGGCGGCGAGTTCGAGGGCCTTCTGGGCGACGGCGCTGGCGAGGAACGCCACGTTCGTCGCCGCCTCGGCGGGCAGCGTGCTGTCCTTGGGGAGGCCGAGTTCGGCCTTGTAGGCGCTTTCCAGGGCGAGGCCGATGCGGGCGTCGTTGAAGGGTTCCAGGTGACCGTCGCGTTTACGGACGAGGAAGCGGTCGCTCTCGGGCGAGGCGGCGGCGGGCAGCAGGTCGAGCTGGGTCTGGGATTCGTTCAGGGTCATCGTGGGAAGCTTTCTTGCGGCGGAGCGGTGAAGGGTTGGCAAACACGGGCGCGGGCGGGAACGTTGCTCGACCGTTCAAGACGCTCGCCACGAGGTACGACAGGCGGCGGCACCGTGCGACAACACATCCAGAAAACTTCCCGGTCGTCGGCCGATGCATTCACCCTGCGGCGAGCAGTCTTGGGTTCACCGAAAAGGAGCTTCAAACCGAGGCAGAAACCCCTCTTCCATGAACACCCCATATGTAGAGAATGCTATTCGCTTCCGGGAGGAAGTCGACCAACAGTCATACCACATGTAGGGGAATCGTGCAAAGAACTACGCAACAGCTTGGATCAACAGCCCAACCGGGCTCAAGCCTTTTTTGCGTGCGCCGCGAAGAAAATTTTGTTGCCCTCTGTGGAAGGAACGCTATGCAAAATCCGGCATCCTTGATGCTTACGGCGCGTCGGTTGGAGGCAAGGCGAAGCTAGCGTCATTTGCTCCCAAAAACAACGAGGGACGGTTCCTTCCAAGAGCCGTCCCTCACAGAACAAACTGCCGTGTGTGCGCGGCGCGGGTGCGCTTACGAGCGACGCCGGCGGGCGAACTGCATGCCACCGAACGCGCTCAGGCCGAGGGCCGGCGCGGCGGCGCTGTTGCCGAAGGCATAAAGCAGGATGGACTGCGTCTTGGTGCCCGCCGCGCCGCCTCCGCCGGTCAGGGCGGGAGCGGCCGTCGCGAAGATGTTGGCCACGCCCGCGCCGGGTGTGCCGCCCAGGCCCGCGCCGACAAAGCCGAAGGTGGCGTTGTTCGTGCGGGTGAGGCTGGCCATCGTCAGGCTGTTGGATTGCCCGGCGCCGGGAGTGACCAGGAACGTGCTCAGGCTGCTGGCCCCCGTGACCGCGCCGATGGTCTCCGAGGAGGCGGCGCTGGCGTTGCCGGTAGAAACGAAGTTGACGCCGCGGACCGTCGCCGGCGCGTTGTCGTTGACGCGGTTGGTGAGGTTGGTCGTCGCGTTGTTGTTCGCACCGGAGAGGTTGACCGTGCCGACGCCGGTCTTGGTCAGGTCGGCGGTGCCGCCGCCCGAGATGGGCGAGCTGATCGTGTTGGCGAGCTGGAAGAGGGTCGGCGTATTGGCCGGGGTCAACTGGGCGTTGAGCGTCAGGCCGCCCGTCGCCGCGATGATCGAGGCGCCGGTGCCGGCGGCGAGAGTGTAGGAGAACGGGCTGTTGTAGGTGATGCCCGAGAGGGTGGGCGACACGTTCACCGTGACGGTCGTGGCACCGGCGAGGGTGCCGGGCATGATGCTGGTGGAAGCGTTGAACGTCGCCACGCCGCCGAGGTCTGGGTACGGGCCGTCGTTGATGGAGAGGACCCACGGGGCGGTCGAGTAGTTCGAGTAGTTATAGGTGGTGGCCGTCGAGGTCAGGCTGCCGCTGGTCAGAACCGTGGCAGAAGGAGCGGGGGTAATCTGGCCGACCGGTGCGAAGGAAGAGGATGCGCCCGCACCAAAGGGAGGGGCGGAAGCAACTTGCCCGCCGCCGGCGATGGCTACCGGAGACAGCCAGGCGGCGGCCTCGGTGTGGGCGGGAGATTTGTGGACCAGACCGGACCAGGAAAAGTTCGTTCGATCGTGGTCTCGCTCAGGATGCTGCTTTCCTCTTCCGGTGCG
>CAXUIU010000071.1:4563-13157 GCA_964250955.1 uncultured Chthoniobacterales bacterium
AAAAGTTCGTTCGATCGTGGTCTCGCTCAGGATGCTGCTTTCCTCTTCCGGTGCGTTGGCATCGGCGCGCTTTGCCTGCGCGACGGATGCGCCGGCCACGAGCACCAAGCCTGCGAAGCTGGCCTGGGTGAAGAATGCCTGGAAGGATTTGCGCGTGATCTTCATGGAATAAATTCGGTAGATGGAAAAAAGCGGCAATGCCTTAAGAAAAATTCCTGACGGACAAGGAGGAGATGTAACAATTTGTCGGGCGTAGTGCCGGCTGCTACAAACACGGGCGGCGACTGGACGGCCGCCACCGAGTCGCGGAGCGTTACAGAAGAACCTCCCCGACATGGCAGTTTACTCCCAGGACGATCTCTTCGGCGCGGCCGAGCCGCCGCCCCTCGCCAAGGCTCCGCCACCAGCCGACGACAAGCGGGAAAAGCTCCAGCTTGTCCATGCGCGGCTGTGCAAGGAATACGGCTGCCCGGTGGCGCATTTTCACGAAATATCACCTCTCGACGAGATCGTCTCTTCCCTGCTCTCCCACCGCACGCGCAACTCGGAGTCCGGCGCGGCCTACGACGAACTCCGTCGGCGCTTCCCCGAATGGGTCGCCGTGCGCGATGCGCCGACGGCTGACGTGCAGGATGCCATCAAGACGTGCAACTGGCCCGAGCAGAAGGCGCCCCGCATCCAGCAGATCCTGCGGCTCATCACCGAGAAGCGTGGCGGCGACCTGTCGCTCGACTTCCTCGGCGACCTGTCCGTGCGCGAGGCGCGCGACTGGTTGGAAACCCTGCCCGGGGTGGGGCCGAAGACCAGCGCGGCCGTGATGATCTTCAGCAGTCTGCGCCGCCGGGCGCTGCCCGTGGACAGCCATCACCACCGCGTCGCGCAACGCCTCGGACTGATCCCCATGAGTCTCGACGTGGGCCCGGCGCACGCCGTCCTGGAAGCGATGCTACCCGACGAGTGGGATGCGCAAATGGTTTACGACGACCACGAGATCCTGATGTTCCACGGGCAGCGGTGCTGTTTCTACCGCGGGCCGGAGTGTACGCGTTGCGTCCTGCTCGACTTGTGCCCGGATGGGCAAACGCGGATGGGGCGCAAGGCCGCGGCCTGACGGTGGCCGAAAACGGCGAGCGCACCGCGAGAGGCGCGGTTACCATGGCGGTGTCGTCAGAACATGGAACCCGGCTTCGACCACTACCAGGCGCTCGCGGCGCGTGACGCCCGCTTCGATGGGCTGTTCTTCGTCGGCGTGAAGACGACCGGCATCTATTGCCGGCCGGTCTGCGGAGCGCGCACGCCGCGGCGGGATTCGTGTGTGTTCCTCGACACCGCCGCGGCGGCCGAACGCGCCGGCTTCCGCCCGTGCCTGCGCTGCCGGCCCGAACTCGCCCCCAACGTTCACGGTGCGCCGTCGCTCGAACACGCTCTTTTCGCTACGGTCCGCGCGCGGGCGGCGGCCGGCGCTTCGGCGTCTGACTTGGCCGCGGCCACGGGGTTCAGCGACCGACAACTGCGCCGGCTGCTCGGCCGGGCTTTCGGCGTGACGCCCGTCGAGATCGTGCAGACCGAGCGGCTCCTCTTCGCCAAGAAGCTCCTGCAAGAAACCCGCCTGCCGATGACCGACGTGGCGCTGGGCGCGGGCTTCCGCAGCCTGCGGCGCTTCAACGCGCTGTTCCGGTCGCGCTACGGGCTCACCCCGACGGCGTTGCGGCGCGCCGGGCGAGTCACGTCCCGTCGTGCCTTTGGCGGGCTGGCGGTGCCGGCGGACGCGTTGACGCTGCGGCTTGCTTACCGGCCGCCGCTGGCGTGGCGTGAGTTTCTCCACTACCTCGTACGCCGCGTGGTGCCGGGCGTCGAGTGGGCGGATGCCAGGAGCGGAACCTACGGACGCACGGTGTCGCTGGGCGGCAAGGTGGGCTGGGTCCTGGTCCGGCAGGCACCGCACGGCGGCAATGCCCTGCATGTCCACGCGCCGCCGGCGTTGAGCGACGTGCTCTGGCCGCTGCTGAGCCGGCTGCGCGGGGTGTTCGACCTGGATGCCAATCCTGAACGGATCGACACGGCGCTCGGGGCCGACCCGTTCCTTGCCAGGTCCGTCCGTGCCTGCCAGGGCCTGCGTGTACCGGGCGGGTGGGACCCGTTTGAACTCGCCGTGCGTGCCGTCCTGGGTCAGCAGATCAGCGTGGCCGGTGCCACGACGCTCGCGGGCCGGCTGGCGGCGCGGTTTGGCGCACCGGTGGAGACGCCCTTCGCGGGGTTGCACCGCCTCGCGCCGCCGCCGCGGGGATTGGCCGACACTTCCTTGGAAGAAATTGCCGCCATCGGAGTGCCACGCACCCGGGCGGAGACCCTCCAGAGGCTCGCCGCCGCGGCGTTGCGCGGAGAACTGGACTTCCGGCCGGGTACAGACATCGTCACGGCCACGGCGGCGTTGCGGCGCGTGCGCGGGGTCGGCGAGTGGACGGCGCAATACGTCGCCATGCGGGCGCTGCGGTTCCCGGACGCGTTCCCGTCGTCCGACCTCGGGTTGCGCAAGGCGCTCGATCTCAGCGAAGACAAACTCCTCGCCCGCGCCGAAGCGTGGCGGCCGTGGCGTGCGTACGCCGCCGTTCGGCTTTGGCACGGACTCGGGCGACCCTCCTCATGAACAGCACCCTCTATTATACAGAAATGCCGTCGCCGCTCGGCACGATCTTCCTGCGTGGGACGGCGCGAGGCTTGACCGGGCTCTACATGGAGGAACACCGCCACGGTCCCCGGCCGGAGGAACGCGCCGGCTGGACGCGCGACGATGGGCCGTTCGCGTCCGCGCGCGGGCAGTTGGAGGAATACTTCGCCGGGACACGCAGGGCTTTCGACGTGGTGTTGGACCGCGAGGCGATGGGCGGGACGCTCTTCCAGCGCCAAGTCTGGGCGGCGCTGCTGGGCATCCCTTACGGCGAGACGATCACCTACGGCGAACTCGCCCGGCGCATCGGCCAGCCGACGGCGGTCCGGGCGGTCGGCCTGGCGAACGGGCGGAACCCGGTGTCCGTGATCGTGCCCTGCCACCGGGTCGTCGGCGCAGGCGGGAAGTTGACCGGCTACGGTGGTGGCAAGGATCGCAAACGTGCGTTGCTTGTCTTGGAGTCGTGCGGACGGGGAGGGGAGTTGTTCTGAGGATCAAGCCACCTCACCCGCGGCGTGGCCGCTGGCCCAGGCCCATTGGAAGTTGAAGCCGCCCAACTGGCCGGTCACGTCCACCGCCTCACCGATGAAAAAGAGCCCGGGCACCGCGCGCGCTTCGAGGGTCTTGCCGTGCAGGTCGCGTGTGTCCACGCCGCCGAGCGTGACCTCCGCCTTCGCGTAGCCTTCGGTGCCGGCGGGCGGCGGGGACCAACGGCGCAGGGTGCGTTCGAGGGCGGCGAGGGGTTTCAACCCGTGCCGGCGGAGCGGGCGCGACCCGTCGCCGACCCCGCGCGCGAACGCCTGCGCGACGCGGGTGGGCAAGCGTTCGGCGAGGACGTTGGGCAGAAGCGTGTCCCGGCCGGCGGCGTGTGCGGCGGCAAGCCAATTTTCGTCCGGGGGGGCGTCGGGCAACAGGTCGAAGTGCAATTCACCCGGCAGGTAGGAGCTGATCTGCAACACCGCCGGACCGCTCAGGCCGCGGTGGGTGAAGAGAAGGTTTTCGTGGAAGGTCCGCACCGGGCCGCCGCCGGCGGGTTGCGCGCGGGCGGCGCAGGGCAGGGACACGCCGCTGAGTTCCTCGCAAAAGGCGAGCCCCTCACCCTCGAAGGTCAGTGGCACCAGGCCTGGGCGCGGTTCGACGATCCGCAGCCCGAACTGGCGTGCCAACCGGTGCGCGAGGTCGCTGCCGCCGAGCTTGGCCCACGAGAGTCCTCCGCACGCCACCACCAGCGACCGCGCGTGCAGTTCCTTGCCGCCGTCGATCCGGACGCGAAAAACACCGTCCGCGTCCCGCGTGACCTCCCGCACGTCGCGCCCCGTCTCGATCCGTACCCCGGCGTCGGCGCACTCGGCGGCGAGGAGGTTGACGATCTCACGCGAACTTCCGTCGCAGAAAAGCTGGCCGAGCTTCTTTTCGTGGTAGGCGACGCCGTGGCGCTCGACCAAGGCGACGAAATCCTCCGGCCGGTAGCGTGCCAGCGCCGAGCGACAGAAGCCGGGCTGCGCGGACAAGTAATTTTCCGGGCCGGCGTGGAGGTTGGTGAAATTGCACCGGCCGCCGCCCGAAACGAGGATTTTCTTGCCGATGCGCTCGGCGCGCTCCAGCACGCGCACCCTTCGACCGCGCTGGCCGGCAACCGCGGCGCACATCAGCCCGGCCGCGCCTCCACCGAGGATGATGGCGTCGTCGGTCTCGGGGGCGTTCGCCGCATCCACGCGTCGGAAAGTCGGCGTATCAGCTTGGACCATGGGGAACCTTACGGGCCGCGCGGAAAGAACGTCACAACTTTTCTCGCGCGGAAGTGCGGATCAGGGTTAAGTTCGGGCTCCGTCCGCCATGGCGCAAATCTTTCGCAAGAGCAGCAACGGCTACGCGCGGGCGCTCATCTTCGGCACCCCCGTGGCTCTGGCCCTGATCGTGACCGCCCTCTACGCGGCGGAGTGGTCGCCGTGGGCCACCCGCGAGTATATCCCGGTCAGCCAGCCGGTGCCCTTCAGCCACAAGCACCACGTCGGCCAACTCGGCATTGATTGCCGCTACTGCCACGTCGGGGTGGAAAAAAGCGCCTACGCCGGCCTGCCGCCGACCGAGACGTGCATGTCCTGCCACAGCCAGCTCTACACCGACCAGGCGATGCTCGAACCCGTGCGCAAGAGCCTCGTGGAGAATAAGCCCATCGTGTGGAACCTCGTCCACGACATCCCGGACTTCGTGTACTTTAACCACTCGATCCACGTCAACAAGGGCATCGGCTGCACCGCCTGCCACGGCAACGTCGCCGAGATGCAGCTCACCTGGCAGAACCAGACACTCTACATGAGTTGGTGCCTCCAGTGCCACCGGCACCCGGAGAACTTCATCGCCGACAACAAGGAAACGTATAATCCTGAGCGCGTTGCCCTTAAGGACGAGGGCAAGCTCGACGCCGCCAAGCAACTCAAAAAGGACTACCACATCCTGAGTTCGGGCGTGTTGACGGACTGCTACACCTGCCACCGTTGACGCAATGAGCGCGCCTTGTTCACCGACCTGCGGCTGCCATGCCGCGCCGCCCGCGCTCGATCTCGCGGCGGTGCGTGCGACCCTGCAAACGGGCGACGGCAAAAAGTACTGGCGCAGCCTGGAAGCGGTGGCCGAAACGCCCGAGTTCCAGGAATGGCTGCACCGCGAGTACCCGCGCGGCGCGAGCGAGTGGCCCGAGGGGCAGAGCCGGCGCGACTTCTTGAAGCTGATGGCGGCGAGCTTCGCGCTGGCGGGGTTCACGGCGTGCACGCGCCAGCCGCAGGAGACGATCCACCCGTACGTCAAGCAGCCCGAGCAACTCGTTCAAGGTATCCCGCTCCAGTACGCGACAGCGATGACGCTCGGCGGCTACGCGACGGGCCTGCTGGTCGAGAGCCACGAGGGCCGGCCGACGAAGGTCGAGGGCAACCCGGACCACCCGATGAGCCTGGGTGCGGCGAGCGTTTTCCACCAGGCGTCGGTGCTCGACCTGTACGACCCGGACCGCACGCGGACGGTGTTGCGGGCGGGAGAGGTGAGTTCGTGGCCGGAGTTCATGGGGGAACTGGTCAACGCTCTGGCCGAACAACGCCCGAAGGAAGGCGCGGGGCTACGCATCCTCACGGAGACCGTCACCTCGCCCACGCTGCTGGCGCAGATCGCTGACCTCCTCAAGAAGTACCCACAGGCGAAGTGGCACCACTACGAACCGTGGAACCGCGACACGTCGCTCGTGCCTCCCGGCTGGGGAGTCGGACGCGAACCGACGTACGACTTCGCCCGCGCACGGACGGTGGTTTCGTTCGACGGCGATTTTCTGTTTACCCACCCGGCCAGCATCCCCTACGCACGTCAGTTCGCGCGTGGGCGCAATGCGCTGTTCGAGCACGCGGATGATCCTGCGGCGACGATGCCGCGGCTCTTCGTGGCCGAGCCGACGCCGTCGCTCACCGGTTCGATGGCCGATGAGCGGCTCGCCTGCGCTGCGGGCGAAATCTGGAAGTTGGTCCACGCGCTGGCCGATCCCACCAGAGCGGGCTCGCAGGCAGAACTTTCTGAAGGGCAACGGACGTGGCTCGACAAAGTGCGCAAGGACCTCGACGCCAACCGGGGGGTCGGGTTGGTCTACATCGGCGAGGGGCAACCATCCCAACTCCACGCGTTGGTCGGGGCGATCAATGCGCAATACGGCAACGCCGGCAAAACGGTGAACTACCAGGAGGACCACTTCGGCAAGCGCCCCGCCTTGCAACTCGCTTCGTTGCGCGAACTCAAAGACGAGATGCACGCCGGGCAGGTGGACCTGCTCGTGCAGATCGGCGGCAACCCGGCCTACGACGCGCCGGCGGACTTCGACTTCGCGTCGGCCATGGGCAAGGTCAAGCGCAACGTGCACCTCGGCCTGTCCTACAACGAGACGGCGCAGCGTTGCCAATGGCACCTGCCACAAGCGCACTACCTCGAAGCGTGGAGCGATGCGCGCGCCTTTGACGGGTCGGCGACGATCAGCCAACCGCTGATCATGCCGCTGTACGAAGGGCGCACGGCGTACGAACTCCTCGACATGCTCGTGCTCGAACAAACCACGCGCGGTGCCTACGACATCGTGCGGGCCTGCTGGCAGGCCGCGGGGCCGGACGCGGGGTTCGAGAAGGCGTGGCGCAAGGCAATTCACGACGGGGTGACCGCGCAGATGCCGGCAGCGGCAGAGGCTGTCCCCTCTTTCCGAAACACGGTAAAAAGCGGCTGGACTTCTTACGCGCCGTTGGAAGACGCCGCGCCGCCGGCCGTCGCACCTCCGGACAGCGGCTTGGAAGTCGTCTTCAAGCCGGATTACACCGTGTGGGATGGGCGCTTCTGCAACAACGGCTGGCTCCAGGAAACGCCCAAACCCATCACGAAGCTTACCTGGGACAACGCGGCTCTGCTCAGCCCGCGACTCGCCGAAAAGCTCGGCGTTGCCAACGAGGACGTGGTCGAACTCACCTTCCAGGGCCGCAGCGTCCACGCGCCGGTGTGGATTCAACCCGGGCAGGCGGAGAACTCCGTCACGCTCCACCTCGGCTACGGGCGCACCGCCGCCGGCAAGGTCGGCAGCGGGCAGGGGGTCAACGCGTACGCCCTGCGCACGAGCGACGCCATGGGCTTCGGCACCGGATTGGAAATCAAGAAGGTGCCCAACGTGAAATGGGAACTCGCCAACGCGCAGCAGCACCATTCTACCGAAGGCCGCGACGTGTACCGCGCGGGCACTTTAGAGGAGTATCGTAAGAAGCCCTCGCTGGCGCCGGAGGACACGGAGGTTCCTGGCAAGGAGGACACGCTCTACCCGCCTGACCACACCTACCCGGGCTACGCGTGGGGCATGTCCATCGACCTGAACACCTGCATCGGCTGCAACGCCTGCGTCGTCGCCTGCCAGGCGGAGAACAACATCCCCATCGTCGGCAAAGGCGAGGTCATCAAAGGGCGCGAGATGCACTGGATTCGCGTGGACGGCTACTACGAAGGCGAGATGGACAACCCGGCGATGCACCACGAACCCGTGCCGTGCATGCACTGCGAGAACGCCCCGTGCGAGGTGGTCTGCCCCGTGGCGGCGACCGTCCACAGCCCGGAGGGTCTCAACGAGCAAGTCTACAACCGCTGCATCGGCACGAGGTATTGTTCCAACAATTGTCCGTACAAGGTGCGGCGCTTCAACTTCGTGCAGTACCCAGACAACGTGACGCTGACTTACAAGATGCAGCGCAACCCGGATGTGAGCGTGCGTTCGCGCGGCATCATGGAAAAATGCACCTATTGCGTGCAGCGCATCAACGAAATCAAGATCACTACCCAAAAGGAGGACCGCCAGGTCCGCGACGGCGAAATCCGGACCGCCTGCCAGCAGACGTGCCCGACGGAAGCCATTGTCTTCGGCGACATCAACGACCCGAACAGCCGTGTCTCCAAGCTCAAGAAGCAGGAGCGTAACTTCGGCATGTTCGCCGACCTCGGCACCCGCCCGCGCACGACGTACCTCGCGCGGATTACCAATCCTTCTACCGAGGCATCTTCCTAGCATGCCAAACGCCACGCCATCCCTCAACGACCGCCGCGACAATCTCGCACGGCGCGAAGGCGCGAACAACTCGGACGGCCACCAGCCGTATTCGCCCCTCGGCTACCCCGCGCGCATCATCGGTCCCGGCCAGACGCTCGGCACCGTCACCGAGAAGATCGGCGACATTGTTCTCAAAGGACAGCACCCGAAAGGCTGGTGGTTCGGTTTTGCCGCGGCGTTCTCGCTGATGATGGTGTTCCTGTTCTCGATTGCCTACCTGTTCTACAAGGGCACAGGCATCTGGGGTATCAACGCGCCGGTGATGTGGGGCTTCGCCATCATCAACTTCGTCTGGTGGATCGGCATCGGCCACGCGGG
>CAXUIU010000072.1:0-7974 GCA_964250955.1 uncultured Chthoniobacterales bacterium
ACTCGTCTTTCGACAAGGTTTTGGGCATTTCAAAACGCCCGAGGCGGATCGGCATAGCGATTCTTTCTTTTCGGCGGCGCCGGGTTACCCCTGGCGAGTCGACGAACTGCACAGCGGCAGAACATCCAGGGACCAACGGCGCGATTCTTTAAACTGGCTCGCGTTTGGGAGCGCGAACTAACACCACAAACGCTGCCGCCGCAACCGGTTTTTGGAACCGCCTAGGGATTCGGGCTCTTTGTCTTCGCTGCCGCCCGCTCGATCACCCCATCACGGAACGCCTGCCATTCAGCGAAGCCGACTTGAGCCGCTGGCAAGGAAAAGAAATCACCCGTCTGGCAGTCGATGGCACGGAGTTTCAGAGCATCCAGCAATACCGCGACGGCAGGCGCTGCTTCCCCACCACCACGCACATGCAACATCATGCTGTCGCAATCCTCAGAATCTCCAATGTTGAATTCGATACCGTAATCTTGCGTGGTGAGAACACCCCATGAAGGGTCGCTGAAATTGACGATGGGAAAAAGAGTTTGCACCGCCGCGATGATGTCGTGACGTTTGCCGATCCTGCCCGGCACGAAGTTCTCGGAGATGTCTGCGACCCGCGCCGCCTGCACCGGCAGGTCTTGGATGAGGATGTCCCAACTCATTTTCTCAAAGCCGGTGTGTCACGCCCGGAACAGCGCCCCCATCCGCTTGCCCAACACCGCGCTTGCGCCGAGGATCGTCACCCCCAGGAAAGCCATCGCCCACACGCCCAGCGCACTCGCCACCGCCCGGCCGGTGCCCAGCAGGTTGAACAACTCGTAGATTGCCTTCGTGATTGGGAAGTATTCCTGCTTCTGCGCTAGCAACAGCGAGTCGCTGACCTCCAGCATCGCGAAGGAAAACGTCAGCAACCCGCCGGCCAGGAGGTTCGCCGCGATGAGCGGCAGCGTCACGCGCAGGAGCGAGCGCCACGGCGGGCAGCCGAGGTTCTGCGCGGCTTCCTCCAACGTCGCGCTCGTCTGCTGATACCCCGCCGCCGCCGAACGCACCATGTACGGCAGCCGCCGCACCGAGTACGCGATGATGAGCAGCGGCACCGGGTTCTTGATGGGGTTGAGGAAAGCGAGGGGCTGCGTCTCCTGCGTGATCGCCAAGTACCCGAACGCCAACACCAGCCCCGGCACGGCCAGCGGCAGCATCGCCACGGTGTCGAGGAGTTGGCGACCCGGCATCGTCGTGCGCACGACCACGTAGGCAATCGCCACGCCCAAGAGCGCGTCCACCACCGTCGAAACCGCCGCGTAGCGCAGGCTGTTGCCGATAGACGGCACCGTCAGGCTGTGTCCCAGCGCGGTGTTGAAGTTGTCCATCGTCCAACTCGCCGGCAGGATCGTCCCGTACCAGTCGCGCGAGAACGCCGTCAGCACCACGCCGACGTGCGGCAGCATCGCCAGGAAGATCACCAGCCCGAACGTCCCCCAGCACAGCCATGCCTCCCGGCCGACCGCCGGGCGCGGGCCTCCGCGGCTGGTCGCCTTGGCCATCATCGTCAGCCCCTGCGCCTTCCGGCCGAACGTCACCCGGCTCAGGAAATACAGTCCCATCGTCGAGACTAGCATCACCGCTACAAGCGCGTACGGGAACGGGTTGTTGCCAATGTCCTTGATGCCGAGAAAAATCTGCACGCTCGTCACCCGCGTGTAGTCAAAGATGAGCGGCACGCCCAACTCCGTGAACGCCCAAATGAACACGATGGTCCCGCCCGCGAATACCCCCGGCGCGATGAGGGGCAGCGTGATCTTGAAGAACTTGCGCCAGCCGGTCGAACCGAGGTTCTCGGCGGCCTCTTCCATCGCGGGGTCGATGTTGGCGAGGGCAGCGGCGACGTTGAGATACAGGATCGGGTAAAGGTGCAGTGCGTTGAGCGCGACGACGCCCCAGAAGCGGTTTTGCCCGAGCCAATCGATGGCATGGTCGGGCGCGAGGAGATGGAAGTCGCGCAACAGCGCGTTGAGGCTGCCTTCCTGGCCGAGGATTTTCTTGATGCCGATGGCCCCGACAAACGGCGGCAGGATCATCGGGGCAAGAAGCATCGCGGAGAGCGTTTTCTTGCCCGAGAACTCGTACCGGTCCCCCAACCACGCGAGCGGCATGGCGAGGGCGAACGATGCCAGGGTGCTGCCGACAGCGAGGAACAGGGCGTTGCGCAGTCCCTCGACGTAGATCGGGTTGCGGAAGACCTCCGCGACGTACGTCAACGTGAAGTCGTGCCCGGCGAAGAACGCCACCCGCAGCGTCTGCGCAATGGGATAAACGAAGAACACCGCGAAAAACGCGGCGGTCAGCGCGTAGACAAAGGCGACGAAAACGCGGGGCATGGCGCGGGCATCTTCACGGATGCGAACGCAACGTGGCAAGCGACAAGTGAGAAATGCCCTGACGCGCGACTACCCCGTGGATTACATGTTCCGCCGATGCTTACCGACGAAGCGCTCCGTCTCGCGAAAATGCCCGATCTCGACGGCCTCGAACAGATGGCGCGGCAGACAAGCGGCGAGACCGACACCTCCCTGTTCTACGAAGAGGTCTTTGCGGCGTTGGACCGGCAGGTCAAGCTGCCCCCGCGAACGGTCCTTTCTTGGGGAGAACGCTTCATCGCCTGGGCATGGAGCTTCCCCGAGCGAGATGGCCTGCCGTTCTTCGGCACGGCCTCTTGGGCGCGCCGCCTGATGGAACGGGCCGAGAAGGCCGGGAAGCGGGACCTCGCCCTGTCGGCCGTCGAGGCGATGCTTGCCTCCCAAATCCCGTCGGAACGCGAGCGCCCCTGGTGGCAGAAGCAGCGCCAGCGGCTCGCCGCAGGTCCCAAGACCCGCCGCACGCCCCGGTAAAAGTTATTTTCTCTCTCGCGCCAACTCCCCCGCCCGCCGGTACTGCGCGCGGAAGTGGTCGGTCAACTCCGCCGCCAGCCGCGTCTCGGCCAACTTATCAGGATTACGGAGAGTCTCCGCGATCCGCCCCCGCGCCTCCGCGTACGACACCGCCGACACGTCCTCGAACGCCTTCATCGCCTCCGGCGGGAACCCCGCCGCAATTAACTCGCCCCACGCCTTGCGCGCCTCGTCGTGCGGGTCGATGCACATCACCCGCAGCACGAAACGGATCGGGCTGAAGAGCGCGCCCGTCCACTCCGGATGGTAGGTGAAACTTTTCGCCTCCTCGTACGGGTATACGTCCGGGTCCGCACGGAATGCCTTGTACTCCTCCGCGTATAGTTCCCGCCGGATCGGCGAGCGGCGCAGCGCGTACTTCTGCGGACCGCCGGGCGTGCCGACTTTGAAGTTCCACAGCTTCTGCCCGTCCACGCTCAGGACGTACTCCATGAACGCGCGCGCCAGTTCCGGATGCGGCGCGCCACGGAGCATCCCGATAGGATCGACGCCGATGCTCGTCCCTCCGACCGGGCTGAAGTAGTGCATCCGCTCTCGACCGGTCTGTGGGTCTCGGGTGCTCTCGCTCTCGAAGCGACCGTAGAAGTCAATCGCCATGCCGATAGCCGCGTCCCCGTCGCCCACTTCAATGGGGATTTTCTTCGCGTCGTCCGTGAAATAGCGCGCGTTCGCGCCCATCCGCTGGATCGTGCGCATTGCTTCCTCCCAGCCGTTGACCTTGGCGGCCTCGACGGCCTCCGGGGATGGTTCGAGTTGACCTTTGAAAGTGTTTGGATTTCGACCGCCGTCCACGCCCAGAATCGTCGGCGCGGGCGGCAGCAGCGGGTCGGAAGCCTCCGCCGGTCCGAGCCGCAGCGGTTCGACGAAATGCTGGAGCGCGATCTGCTGCTGGATGATCATCTCGAACGCCTTGGCGACCGATCCAGATTGATTCGGGTCGGTGAGCGCCACCTGCGCGTAGCACGCCGGGTCGGCGAGATCCTCCCAACCCTTCGGTGTGGCGTCGGCGTTGCGCAGAACGTCGGGACGGTGCTCGGGCTCGACGAGTTGCGCGCCACGCTCGGCCACGCGGCGCATCCCCTCGACGTTGTAGCACACCCCGAAGGCCGAGAGCACGGTGCCGATCCACGTGCCTTCCTTGTCGCGGAACGGCTCGCCGCCGAGCGTTTGCGGAATCCCCGTGGGACCGTCGTTGAAAATTTCGGGGTGCGCCTTGACGAACCCCGTGTCCACCAACCGTCCCGCCGCCGCCTGTTGCGCGAAGTCGAACGAACCGCCGCCGAAGAACAGGTCGATGCCGATGCCCACGTTGGAAGAGAGGAACGACCGCCGCGCCATCTGCTCTTCCATATCCTTGGAAGGATCGGAGCCGAGCTTGATCTTCCCGTCGTCGAACGAGCGCGCGGTCTTGTCGGTCCAGCGCATCCGCTCCTTCTTGC
Source organism: uncultured Chthoniobacterales bacterium (assembly GCA_964250955.1). Classification (GTDB taxonomy): domain Bacteria; phylum Verrucomicrobiota; class Verrucomicrobiia; order Chthoniobacterales; family SZAS-18; genus CAHJWO01. The sequence continues at coordinate 4,376 of CAXUIU010000072.1, forward strand.
GCCAGTAGAACTCGAACGGTGCCTGGTATTCGCTGGCGAGGTAGCGCGCGATCTCGGTCGTGCCGCCGGGTGTGCGCCAGTCGATGCGCGCGGTCTTGCCGGTGCGTTCCTTGTACCAATCGCGGAACCCGCGCGCGAACTCGTAGCGGATCGCCTCGTTGTGCGGGGTGATGATGACGAGCGTTTCGTCGGCGTCGGCCAGGAGGTTGTTCTTTGGCTTGAGTGCGAAGGGGATCGCGACGACGGCCACCAGCAGAAGAACGATCAGGGCGTTGCGGAGCATGCGTCGTGGTTCACGGGTGCAGCACGATCACATCCTCGGGCGCGACGCCAGCGGTGACTTCCGTGTCGTTGGAAGCCTCCACGAAGCGCGGGTTCAACTCGGTGATCTTGAGCGGCTTCGCGCCGTTCGTGCCGGGCTGAAAATCGTACTCCGCCACCTCGCCCAGGTACGTGCTCTGGCCGATGCGCCCGCGCACCGTGTTGCCCACGCCGTTGCCATCCGCGCCCTCGTGCAGGTGCCAGCTTTCCGGCCGGACCGAGAGCACCACTGGCTCGCCGACGTGCAGGTCCCAGTCCGGGTCGGGCTTGAGACCGGTGAACTCGCCGAGCTTGGTTTCCACCCGCCAGTTCTCCGAGTCCTCGATGGGCTCCAACGCACGGCCCTCGATGAAGTTCGTCTCACCGATGAAGTCCGCCACCACGCGCGAACGCGGCTGCCGGTAGATTTCTCGCGGCGTGCCGACCTGCGTGAGGTGACCTTTGTCCAAAATGGCGAGCCGGTCGGCGATGGAGAGCGCCTCCTTCTGGTCGTGCGTGACGTAGATTGCCGTCAGCTTGAACTCCTTGCACACCCGGCGGATTTCGGCGCGCATTTGCAGGCGCATCTTGGCGTCGAGGTTGGAGAGCGGTTCGTCGAGCAGGAGGCAGCGCGGCCGGATGACAAGCGCGCGGGCGAGCGCGACACGCTGCTGCTGGCCGCCGGAGAGTTCGTTGATCTTGCGGTCGGCGAGCGCGGACATGCCGACGGAGGCGAGCGCCTCCTCGACGCGTTTGACGATCTCGGTCTTGGGCGTGCGGCGTTCCTCCAAGCCGAAGGCGACGTTGCCCGCCACCGTCATGTGCGGCCACAGGGCGTAGGACTGGAACATCATGCCCGTGCCGCGCTTGTGCGGGGGAACCTTGCTGACATCCTGGTCGTCGAAGAGCACCTGCCCCTGGTCGGGAAAATAGAAGCCCGCGATGTGGCGCAGCAGCGTCGTCTTGCCGCAACCGCTCGGGCCGAGCAGGAAGAAGAGTTCGCCCGGCTCGATGCGCAGGTTGACGTGGTCGAGCACGAGGTGGTCGCCGAAGTGCTTGCTGAGGTCGCGGACCGTGACGGCAATCATGAAAAATGTGTTTACCTGTAGACCGGCGATTTGTCACGCGGTTCAATCGTTGCAAGACCGTCACGGTCGCCGACAGTGAACCTACGCCCGCCGATGTCTCCCGCTCCGCCCGAACCTCTACCATCTGATGCCGCCCGGCCCCGCATCGGCCGACGAGCCGATGTGAACACGGTCTTCATCGCCGGCTGTGTGCTCGTGGCGGTGTTTACCGCGTTCGGCGAGAACAAGGAGCGTATCCTCCCGTTGTTCATCAGCCTCTGGCCGGCGTCCACGCCCGAGGCTCTCCTGGAGGTGCGCCACGGCGAGATCTGGCGGCTGTTCACCCCGGCGTTCCTGCACTTCGGCGTGGCTCACCTCGCACTGAACATGCTGGCCCTGGTCAACCTCGGCGGACCGCTGGAACGGGTCGAGGGCCCGCGGTTTTATCTCGGATTCACGGCGCTGGTGGCCCTGTGCAGCAACCTGGCCCAGTATCTTTATACGAGCAGCCCGGCTTTTGGCGGTATGTCGGGGGTCATCTTCGGGATGTTCGGCTACCTGTGGTTGCGCGGCTGGGTGGACCGACGATACCTCCTGCGGCTCCAGTCATTCGGCATCGTCACGACGCTCATCTGGTTCGGCTACTGTTTCACCGGCCGCCTGCCGATTGCCAACACGGCACACGCCGTCGGCCTGGGCATCGGTGCGGCCTGGGGAATCGGCAGCGGATTGGCAGCACGGCGGCAGGTGTTGCCCGCTCCCACCCTGGCGGGCGGTTAGATTTCGTACACCGCCACGCCGTGTGCAGGCACGACTGGTTGCAGGTCGGCGACCAATTGGCGCGCGAGCCGTTGTGCCTGTTGGCGCAATTCGGGCACGGCGGTCGTCTCGTATAGCTGGCCGCGGCGCGGACTGCCCAAAGTATAGAACGCGCTCGAATAGTTCCCCGCCACGCTCTGCAGCGCCCCGTTCGGAGCCACCGCCAAGCCGAGCAGGAGCGGGTCCGGGTGGATGAGGCCGCGGGCGAGCAGGTTGATGATGAGCGGATCGTCGAGCTTACGGTAGTTCGACTCGGGACCGGTGCAGTTGACGACGAGGTCCACGGTGAGTTCGCGCGATTGCCCTCCACGGGGACGGTACGTGACGAGCGCGTGGTCGCCGCCGCTGACCGCCCGCATCGATTCGATCCGGCCGGCGTGGCGAACCAAGGTGCCCGCCGCTTCCAGTTCCTCGATGCGCGCGAGCACGTCCGCCGGGACGCGGTGCCGGTGATTTTCCCACAATGAACGCGCGTGCCGCAGGAACCGACGCTTGTTCGCCAGGTCGAACCCTTGCCAGATCTCCGCCGTCACCGACCGCAACGAGTCGAGCACCGGCCGCCAATCGATCCCCTCCTCCGCCGCGCGCTGCACCTCCGCACGCACCCGCCGGAAGAGCTCCCGGACCGTGCGCGGACGCTCCGCCCCGGCCGGGAGAAACGCCGGGTACGCCGGCGCGAGCCGGTGCGGCTGCGGCAGCCAACCGTGCCGCGAGAGCAAGTGGACGCGCCGCTCTCCCCCGCCCTCTTCGTCCTGCATGGCGAGCAAAAGGTCTACCGCCGTCAAACCCGCACCGAGGACGAGCACTTCCTTCGCACGGCGAATACTGTCGAGCCGTTGCCCGAGCCAGGGCGTACCGAGATAACATCGGGAGCGGAAAATAGACCGGTCACGCAGCGATGGGTCGCCGGGCGGAAAGTTGCCCGGCGCGAGCACGACCTTGCGCGCGGTGAGGCTCTCGTCGGCGTCCAGCCACACGCGCATCCCGCCGCGGCATTCCTGCATGTCCTGCACGTCGGCGACGATCTTTTTGAGCACGGCGCCGGGCGGGGCCGCGTCGGCCTGGCGTTCGAGCAGCTCGCTGACGTACCGGCCGAACAGCGCCCGTGGGATGAACCCATCCTTGCGCGCCGCACCAACGCCGAATGCCTCGCACAGCTCGCGGTGTTCCTCCAGCCAGCGGTAAAAATCGTCCGGGTCATCGACGAACGCGCTCATGCGCGCGGCGGGCACGTTGAGCAGGTGCGCGGGGTTACGCGTGCCGTAGGCGATGCCGCGACCGAAGTCGGCGTTCTTGTTGATGAGCGCGACGGTGAGAGGTCCGCGCGCCGCGGCCAGCACGTGGATCGCCACCATCGAACCGCTGAACCCCGCGCCGATGATGGCGAGGTCATATTCGGGGCCGGAAAAGGTT
>CAXUIU010000072.1:7984-12816 GCA_964250955.1 uncultured Chthoniobacterales bacterium
GGGAGAATGTTCATCACTTTGATCTTCTACGCGCCGGCCGCTTCCGTCCACTGGCGGTTGAAACGCCATTCCAGCGCGGTCTTGACCGCCAGCGTCACCAACGCTAGGAGCGCCAGCAACGACGCCACGGAAAACGCCGCGACCGTGTCTTCCTCGTACAAAATAGAAACGTGCAGCGGGATCGTGTTGGTCTGCCCGCGGATGTGGCCGCTGACGACCGACACCGCGCCGAACTCGCCCATCGCCCGCGCGTTGCAGAGAATCACGCCGTAGAGCAGCCCCCATTTGATGTTGGGCAGCGTCACGCGCCAGAACGCCTTCCAGCCGCTCGCGCCGAGCGAGATCGCGGCCAGTTCCTCGTCGCTGCCTTGCGCCTGCATGAGCGGGATCACCTCGCGCGCGATGAACGGAAAAGTCACGAACACCGTCGCCAGCACAATGCCCGGCACCGCGAAGATGATCTTCAAGTGATGCGCTTGCAACCAGGGCCAGAGCGCACTCTGCGCGCCGAACATCATCACATAGAGCAATCCCGTGACGACCGGCGACACCGCGAAGGGCAGGTCGATGAGGGTGATGAGCACGCTCTTGCCGTGGAAGTCGAACTTGGCGACCGCCCACGCCGCGGCCAGGCCGAAGACGAGGTTGAGCGGCACGGCGAACGCGGCGGCAATGAGCGTGAGCCGGATGGCCGAGCGCGTGTCCGAGTCGCGCAGGGCTTGCAGATAGTATTCCACTCCTTTGCGGAATGCTTCGATGAACACCACCGCCAGAGGCAGCGCGACCAGCACCGCGAGAAACAACAACGCGGCCGTCGTCAACGCCACCGCCGCCCAAGGGAATCCTTCCCCGGGTAACCTGCCCGCGCGCGGTGCGCCGACCCTCGGTGTTTTGGTGGCGAGCGCCATAGTGCCGGTCAGACCTCGCGGTAGGTGGACGCCCAACGTTGCAGTAGATTGATGACAAGCAGCAGCGCGAAGGAAACCACGAGCATCGCCGACGCGACGACGATGGCCCCGGCGTAGTCGGTTTGTTCGAGCTTCTTGTAGATGACCAGCGGCACGATCTCGGTGCGGAACGGCAGGTTGCCCGAAATGAACACCACCGAGCCGAACTCCCCGAACCCACGCGCGAACGCCAGCGCGAAACCCGTCAGCAGCGCGGGCATGATCTCCGGCAGCGTCACCCGGCAGAACGTCTGCCACGGCGTCGCCCCGAGACTCCACGCAGCCTGCTCGTACTGCCGGTCGAAATCTTCCAACACTGGCTGCACCGTGCGCACCACGAACGGCAGTCCGATGAACGTCAGCGCGACCGCCACGCCCAGCCAGGAGTACGCCGCCTGCACACCAATGCGCGCGAGCGGTCCGCCGAGCCAACCAGACGGCGCGTAGATTTGCGTCAGCGCGATACCCGCCACGGCTGTCGGCAACGCGAAGGGCAGGTCCACCATCGCGTCCACGAGCCGCTTACCCGGGAACCGGTAGCGCACCAGCACCCAGGCCACCAGCAGGCCGAACACCACGTTGACCAATCCCGCCGCCAGCGATGCGCTCAGGCTCACGCGGAACGCTGCGAGCACGGCCGGATTCGTCACGATCTCGAAGAACCGCTTCGCCCCAATGCTCCACAGCCGCCCGAACGTCACCGCCAGCGGGATCAGCACGATCAGGCTCAGGTAGAACACCGTGTAGCCCAGCGACAGGCCGAAGCCCGGCAGCACGCGCCGTGGACGCCGACGCCTGGAGTGTTGGCCGCCAAGTTCCATCGGAGGAAAGGCGACCTACTTCGGCTGGTAGATCTGGTCGAAGACGCCGCCGTCGTTGAAGTGCTTCGGCTGCGCCTGCGACCAGCCGCCAGCCACCTCTTCAATGGTGAACAGTTCGATCTTGGGGAACTGGTCGGCGTATTTATCGGCCACCTCTTTCATTCGCGGCCGGTAGTAGTTGCGCGCGGCGATTTCCTGTCCTTCCGGGGAATAGAGGTATTTGAGGTACTCTTCCGCCACGGCGCGCGTGCCGTGCCGATCTACGACCTTGTCCACCACGGCCACGGGAGGTTCGGCGAGGATGCTGATGGAAGGATTGACGACCTCGAACTTGTCCGCACCGAACTCCTTCAGGCTCAGGTAACCCTCGTTCTCCCAGTTGATGAGCACGTCGCCGAGGCCGCGCTGGGTGAAGGTCGTCGTTGCTCCACGCGCACCGGAGTCGAGCACGGGCACGTTCTTGTAGAGCGCGGTGATGTACTCACGCGCCTTGGCCTCGTCGCCGTTGTTCTTCTTGAGTGCATAGCCCCAAGCAGCGAGATAGTTCCAGCGGGCGCCGCCGGAGGTCTTTGGGCTCGCGGTGATGACCTGTACGTCTGGGCGGATCAGGTCGTCCCATTCTTTGATGCCCTTCGGATTGCCCTTGCGGACGAGAAACACGATGGTGGAAGTATACGGCGTACTGTTGTCGGGCAGGCGTTTCTGCCAATCGGCCGTGACGAGGCCGCCGTTCTTCTGGAGCGCGTCGATGTCGGCGGCGAGCGCGAGGGTCACCACGTCGGCTTCCAGTCCATCGATCACCGAGCGCGCCTGCTTGCCCGAGCCGCCGTGCGACTGCTTGATCGTCACTTCCACGCCGTTCTTATCCTGGTAATTCTTGGCGAAGGCCTTGTTGAAATCGACGTAAAGTTCGCGTGTGGGATCGTACGAAACGTTGAGCAACTCGACAGACTTCTTCGTTTCGGGACCGCTCTGCCCGCAACCGGCGACGGCGAGAAGTCCGAGCGCGGCGAGACCGAAGGCGATGGTTTTCATAGGCTTTGGAGATGGCGAACGCCACCGTTGGGCCGGAGAAAACCGATGTCAAATAAAGTTTACTGTTTTAGTAAACTTTGAAGAAGCGTCGGAAGCAGACACGAAAAAAGCCCGCCTCGCGGCGGGCTGTCTTCACAATGCCAGGGAAAAAGGGTTAGGCGATTCCGAACAACCCGGAGGCGACCTGCTTGACTCCCTTGAGCCGGTAGATGCGTGCGGCGAGATTCTTCTTCGGCTCGGCGGAGTTGAACTGGTAGCCGTTCGCCGTCAAACCATCCAGGATATCCTTGACGTTCATCGGCTGCTTCTTGGTTTCGAGCACCTGCACCACCGCAGGCGCGAGCGGACCGCTGGGCGACGTGGAACGCTTCACCCCCTTGAGCGGCGAGCGCCGACGGTCTCGCGCCACGGGCACCGCGGCTGCCTTGACGGGACGGCCGGCGAGTCTGCCGGGTTTGCGACCGCGCTTGGCCGGCGCGGGAGCGGCTGTGGCGGCGGACTTCTTCAGCATCTTGCGACGGCCGCGTCGCGGCGTGGTCGGCACTTCCTCGGCCGGGGAGGCAGCCAACTCCTTGCGCGCCTTGTCGAGGAGTTCGGCCAACTGCGCACGCATTTCCTCGATTTTGTCGTGGAGTTTCGCGGCCCGATGCAGTGAAGTATAGATAGGCATTGGCGCGAGGTTATTATCCACTCACTAAATTGCAAGAGATATTAGCTAACCATCAAAATTACATCTGCTACACGGCATAGGAGAATGTTCTACCCATCTAGTATGTTACTCAGCTTTGAATTTGTTCCTAACATGGTTCCCCGGCATCTTCTACCATGAATTCCCTCCAGGTTTCACGTGCCCCCGGCAGGGTCGAACTGCTCGGCAACCACACCGATTACAACGAGGGAGTCGTCCTGTCGGCTGCCATCAACTACGCCGTCACCGCACGCGGGAAGACGACGGCAGGACGCGAGGCGTCGGTCGGCTCGGCGTTGGCGGAGGAACCCGTACGAGCGTCGCTCGACGCGCTCGCCCCGGTGGAAGGTTCGTCCGCGTGGGCGAACTACCCGCTTGGCGTGGCTGCGCTCCTGCAAGCGGAGGGTTACCCACTCGGGGGATTCTCCATGCAGATCGAGAGCGACCTGCCGGCGGGCGCGGGGCTATCGAGTTCCGCCGCTCTCGAAGTCGCCACCGCGCGACTGCTGGGCAAACTATATTCTTTGGATATCGCGCCGTTGGCGTTAGCCAAACTCTGCCGGCGCGCGGAAAACGAGTTCGTCGGGGTAAAGTGCGGCCTGCTCGACCAGGTGTCCTCGGTGTTCGGCAAACGCGGGCAAGCGGTTTACCTCGACTGCCGCACGGAGGAGGTGGACAACATCCCGCTCCCGCCGGACAGTGCGTTATTAGTTTTTCACTGCGGGGTGGCACACCGGCTCACCGGTGGTGAGTACAACGAGCGGCGCGAACAATGTTTTGCCGCCGCGGAGATCCTCGGGGCCAAGGCCCTGCGCGACGTGAGCGGCGCGGCGCTCGAACGCGGGCGCACGCTGCTGCTGCCGCTCATCTACCGTCGCGCGGCGCACATCGTCGGCGAGAACGAACGCGTGTTCGCCGGTATCGAGGCGCTGCGGCGCGGCGATGGCCGGGCTTTCGGCGAACTGATGTTCGCGTCGCACGAGAGTTCGCGCACGAACTTCGAGAACAGCACACCCGAACTCGACGCGCTCGTGGAGATCGCGCACGGGGAGTCGGGGGTATACGGGTCGCGGCTGAGCGGCGGCGGCTTCGGCGGGGCGACGATCTCGCTGGTGGAGCGTACCCGCGCCGGGGTCATCGCCGCCGCGATGGAGGAAAAGTACGCCGCCCGGACCGGCAACCATGGCAAGGCTTACCTGTGTGAGAGCGCGGATGGGGCGGATTGAGAGGCGGGATGCGGGGTGGGAGAGACAGAGCAGCGGAAGGGCTGTTGGTCCGCGCTCCGTCATCCCGCATCCCGCATCCTTCCCGTTTGCTCCCGCTCCGTTTTGACCGAAGTTA
>CAXUIU010000073.1:0-10232 GCA_964250955.1 uncultured Chthoniobacterales bacterium
CCAGTGGATGTCCACGCAGGAACTCGCCCATCCGTAGCCTGCGCTTACCCTCCAACTGCACCTCCGTCAATCCGAGTCGTCCCTGCCCGGTCGCCACCGCCACCCAGCCCGGACCGACGTGTGCGACCACCTCGCCGGGTCGTCCTTCCACCCGCCGCGTCATGGCGAGCGCCCCGAACACTTTCAACAGCCGTGGCGGCCCGCCGCTCTCGCCAGGCAAAAACGTGAACGCTCCCGGCCATGGGTCCATGCCGCGGACGTGCCGCACGAGCTCGCGCGCCGGCCGCGTCCAGTCGATCAGGCCGCTGCGACGTTCGAGCTTGGGCGCGTAGGTAGCGAGGGTGTTGTCCTGCGGCTGCCGGGGCGCACGGCCGGTGGCGAGCAGTTCGAGGGCTTCAAAGAGTGCGTAGGGAGCCATCTCCGCCAACCGGTCGTGCAGCGAACCCGCCGTCTCGCGGCGGCGCAAAGGGACGCGGCGTTCCAGCAGCACGTCGCCGGTGTCGAGCCCCTCGTCCATGTACATCACGTCCAGCCCGCTCTCCTGGTCGCCGGCCAGCACGGCGGCGTGGATGGGTGCCGCCCCGCGCCAACGGGGCAGGAGCGAGGCGTGGAGGTTCAGGCACGCCACGGGCGGCAGCGCCAGCACCGACGGCGGCAAAATCTGCCCGTACGCGAACACCACGAACACGTCGGCCGCCAGCGCGCGCAAGGCTTCCACGGCCTCCGGGCGGCGGAGGCGTTCGGGCTGGAGCACGGGGACGCCTGCTGCCAGCGCCAGCGCCTTGATCGGTCCGGGCCGCACGCTCTGGCCGCGTCCCGCCGGCCGGTCGGGCTGGGTGACGACGGCCAGAAGGTCATGCCTCCCAGACCGGCGCGCCTCCAACAAAGCGCGCAACGTCGGCAACCCGATGTCGCCGCTGCCGAGATAGACGATCTTCAACGGCGCTGGGAAGTCAGGGCAACAGGAGCGACGACGAGGACCGCGCTGCCGGCCGCCGGCCCGCCCCCGCCGTGACGGCCGTGATCTTTTCCGCGTTCGTCACCTCCCGCTGGCCGACCGAACTCGCGCAGCCCGTGCACAGGTAGTCGTAGATTTCCTTGTCCGGCAGCACGAGCAGGAGTCGTTCGCGCACGGGCATCGCCTGCTTGCACTTCGAGCAGTACAGGCTGGAAGCACGCAGGCTTTTGAACTGTGACGGAGAGGTGGCCGGGCGGTTGGACATGGATCAGAGCGCGGTGACGGTCTTGAGGATTTCCAGGAGCACTTTCACCGGCGGCTGCGTGGCGTCAATGGTCTGCACCAAGTCGGGGCCGTAATATTCCAACACCGGCTTGCTCTCGGCCTCGTACACGTCGAGGCGCTGGTGGATGACGGACTCGTTGGCGTCGTCGAGGCGGTTGTCCTTGAGGGCGCGTTTCTTGAGCCGGACGATGAGTTCCTTGCGGTCGGGCAGCGCGAGGTGGAAGACCTTCTTCACGTCGATGTAGGTCTTCATCAGCTTGGCCTGCTCGACGCTGCGCGGGATGCCGTCGAGCACGAGGTAGTCCAGATCCGGCTTGAAGCGGTGGGCCTCGACGTTGTGCTGGATCTGCACCTTCCAGAGTTCGACGGTCAACTCGGAGGGGACCAACTCGCCGCGGCTGGAGTATTCCAGGAACGAACGCCCGATCTTCGTGCGCGTGTCCAGCGAGCGGAACACGTCGCCGCACGCGCAGTGGTAGAACCGCGGCACGGTGCCCAGCGCCTTGCCCTGGGTGCCCTTGCCGCTGCCCGGCGCGCCGAAAAACAGGAGGGTGTTGTAACGTTCCGGCAGCGCGTCGGGGAACGCGTCCGGCAGGGAAGGCTGCGGCGTGGGCGAAGGCATGGGGGAGGGGTTGAAAGCGGGGATATTACCGCGTTTCCAACCCTTTGAACAGGGCGGCTTCGACGACGTTCTGCACGGTTTCCAAGGAAAGGTCGCCCGGGACGCCGCCCGGCGCGCGGACGATCTCCACCGCGGGGTACGGCGGAGCCCAGAGGTCGGGGTCGGTCGGGCCGAAGAGCAGCGTACAGGGCGCGCCGACGGCCGCGGCGAGGTGGCTGATGCCACTGTCGTGCCCCAGGAACCGCCCGCACCGCGCCAGGAGTGCGCCCAGTGCCGGCAGCGGCAGGTCTTGTGCGACGAGCACGCCGCCCGTCTCACCCCACGCCGCGCGCAGGCCGGCGACGGTCTTGGCGTCCGCCTCGCCGCCGACCAGCAGCAGGCGCGGCCGTTCGGGACGTGCGAGCAGGGCGAGGCCGAGGGCGCGCCAACGGTCAGCGGGCCAGTTCTTGCGCTCGCCGCCGCTGCCGGGATGGACCGCCACGAGGGTCTCGCCTTCTTTCAGGCCAGCACGCGCGAAGAAGTCCCGCGCGAACGAGGCTTCCGCCGCTCCCGGACGCAGGGGCGGTCCACTGGCCGCGTCCAGGTAGAGCGCGAGGCTTTCCAGCGGGCGGGCGAGCTGGCGGGAGGCGTGTTCGCCCTCGGGGTCGATCTTGGGCGAGGCTTCGATGAGGTTTTTTACCCCGCAGCGGCGCAGGTTGCCGCTGAAGAAGCCGTCCGGGTCGTACAAGTAGCTGACCACCTGCTGGAACCCGCCGAAGTACGCGGAAAGCTCCGGGTCCAGCGTCGCCTTCGGGTTGAAGAACGCCGCCATCGCCGCGTATTCGATGGAACGCACCCGGTCGGCGTACCCGCCGCTGGCCGCTAAGGCGACGATATGTTCGTAGCCGAGGATCTCCAACCGCGCCTGCGGGAACGCCTCACGCAAGAGCGCCACGGCGGGCAGGGTCAACAGGAAGTCGCCGATGGCACCGCCGCGGATGACGAGGATTTTCGGTTGCACGGAACGGGGGAGTAGCGGACTGGCACCCATAACGTAAATCGCGGCTGGGTTCATCCGGGGATTGCGTGCAAAACCATGATCCCCGCCTCCGCGCGCCCGGCCGCGCTGTTCGCCGTCGGCCTGTTCGTGCTGCGTGCCCTGTACCTGCCGTGGTGCGAACTCTTCCCGGAGGAAGCGTACTACTGGAACTACGCCCAGCACCTCGACATCGGCTACCTCGACCACCCGCCGATGGTCGCGTGGCTGATCGCGCTGGGCACGACGGTGTTCGGACACAACGAATGGGCGGTGCGCGTCGCGGCGCTGGCGTGTTCGCTGGGGACCTCGTTTTTCGTGTTCCGGCTGACACGCACCCTCGGTTACGGGCAAACGGCGTCCTGGGTCGCCGTCCTGCTCGTGCAACTCCTGCCGTACTTCTTCATGGCGGGATGGATCATGACCCCCGACGCGCCGTTGACGACGTGTTGGGCGGCGACCCTGTACTTCCTGGCGCGGGTGATCTTCGACGACGACGGCCGGGCGTGGTGGGGGGTTGGCGTAGCCCTCGGGCTGGGGATGCTCTCGAAGTACACCGTGGCGCTGCTCGGGGTGGCGACGCTGGTGTTCTTGGCGCTCGATCCCCGGGCGCGCCGATGGTTTCTGCACGCCGCGCCGTACGCAAGCGTGGGACTGGCGGTGGCGATCTTCTCGCCGGTGATCGCCTGGAACGCCCACCACCATTGGGCTCGTTCGCGTTCCAGAGCGTCGGGCGGGTGGAAGCGGCGCGGCGGTTTTCGCTCCACCAACTGTTGGGAGCGATCCTGGTGGTGCTGACGCCCCTGATCGTTCTCCTCGCCGGGCGGGTGCTCGCCGGCTGGCCCGCCTGCGACCCAGGGGCTGTGCGGCGGACGCGGTTCGCGCGGGTGTACACGCTGGTGCCGCTGGGGGTGTTCGTGGTCTTCAGCCTGACGCACCACGTCAAGCTGAACTGGACCGGCCCGCTGTGGCTGGCGGTCGTGCCGGGGGTCGCGGGTTGGCTCGACGCCGCGTCGGCGGGGAACGGGTGGCGAGCGGGATGGCGGGTCACGGCGGCCGTGCTGGCGGTGGGCTACGTAGGGTTGTTGCAGTATCTGGCGTTCGGTTTGCCGGGCGTGGGGTACTCGCGGCAGACGGAACTCCTCCCCGTCGGCTGGCGGCAGATGGCCTCCGAACTGGCTGCCCAAAGGCAGGCGGTCGAACACACCGGGGCGCCCGGTCCGGTGCTGGTTGTGGGGATGGACAAGGACTTCATCGCCAGCGAGGCGGCGTTCTACAATCCGGACCAGACCCGCGCCGTGGAGGAAGTCTCCGGCGCGCACCTCTTCGGTGGCGCGAGCCTGATGTACTCCTACTGGCTGCCGGCGCAACGCGAGGACGGGGCGACGCTGGTGCTGGCCGGCTTTGACAGGAGCGAAATCGACGGCAAGCGCGTCAGTCAGCACGGCGCGGAACTCGGTCCGGTCGAGGAACACCCTCTATCCATCCGCGGCAAGCCCGTACGCGTTTATTACACGCGAACCGTCGCCGACTATCAGAGTCGCCCGTCCGCTCCTTGAGCCTTCAGCCGGTCCCGCAGCCATTGCCGGGTTGCCGCCTCGACCGAGGCAAAATGGTGGGCACGGTCCACCAGTTGGTCGAAGGAAGCGTGCTGATCGTCCAACAGGTACCGCACGGCCTGGCGATACTCGAAATAGCGGAAGGCCGGTGAGGCGTCGCCGCGGCCCGCGGCCATCAGCGCTAATCCGGTCGCCTCGGGAAAGCTACCCTCCCGGGCCACGTAGTCGCAGTAACCTTCGGCCACCCAGGTCGGCAGCAAGGCCGCCTTTAACCAGCCCAGCCGGCGGCGGATCAAGCCGTGCGTGATCTCATGCGCCACCACGGCCGACAGGGCGCGGGTGTTGTAAACCGGCGCGCCGCTGTGAACGGCGTCGGCGGGGAAGTCCGCCACCGCGATGAACACGTTATCGGTCACTGGCACGGAAAAGGCAAAAGCCCGCGTCGAAGTCGGGCCGAACAATGCAAACAGCCACGGCGAATCGCACACGAAGACCCTCTCGGGCCGCTCCGGTTCGGCTAGTTCCGACGCCTGGAGCAACTGACGCGAGCGCGCTGCGCACGAGGCAGCAAGGTCGACCGGGAGCGGTTGGCGCGAATAGAAGGTGATGCCCTCGGCATTGACGCTGTGGGCAAAGAGTACCTGCGGGAAGAACTGCAACCCGAGGTACAACGCGGTCAGGACGACCACGGAACGCTCCACCCTTCGCAGATACCGACCCAGGCGCGTGGTAGGTACCTCGCGGTAGAGTCCGAGGAGGCGCAGCGTTGTCCGCAGGGGGGTGTTCACGGCGGTCCGATCTTCCCGGAGGCCGGGGATTGTCTCTACCGCGAGATGTCCGCCTGGCTGAGCAGCTTGAAGCCGTCACCCGCCAGCACGCTCGACGCGCATTCGTGATCCTCGACGTGCAGCGCCAGCGCGGCGCGGCGGTTGGGCCGGGTCAGGAGCGGATAGCTGAAGAAAATGTTCACCTCCGCCGCGAGGAGTGACGCCAGCAACCCGGCCAGACCCGTTGCCACTTCCTCCATCTCCACGACCACCATCTCGCACACGCCGAAGGGGATATCGTTGTCCTTGAACAACTCGGCGACCATTTCCGGGTCGCTGGCGACCAGCCGCACAATGGAAGAATCGGTCGAGTCCTGCACGCTCAGGCCCACCACGTCGACCATGTGGAGGTTGAGCAGCTTCACCACTTCCAACAGTGCGCCGACCTTGTTTTGCAAGAAGACCGAGAACTGCCGCACGCGCGGGCCGTCGAACCTCTGCGCCGTCTCGGGTATGATCGATTCCAAGGCCATAACTTACTTATAGGAGTACACCAGACAGAAGTCGGTCGGCTCCCCTTCGAGCAATTGCACGCTGACGTAGTACGGTCCGCTGGCGACCGGCGACACGCCCGCCGCCGCGCGCTTGGCTTCCTGGTAGAATTCCTCCGCCTCGACCTGCCGGCCCGTTTCGTCGAAGACCGTCACCGCGACCTTCCTGGATTTGTCGGTGGCTCCGAGCGAGAACCAATATTGGTTGCCCGCGTACAGGTTGACGACCACACGCTGCGGCTCGCCGGGCTGGAGCCGGCCGCTCCAGTGGCCGTCGCGAATCTTGTAGCCGTCGTTCTTGAAGCCGCCGGCGAGTTCGAGCGCGACCTCGCGGGATTCCACCTGGCCTTCAGTTTCGGCGGGCGCGGCGGACCGGGCAGAAATTCCCGACAACAGGAGCAGGCAGACGGCAAGAGCAGGCAGACGTTTCATGAAGAGGGGAAATTACTTCGCGGAAATGGTGTCCCCCAGCTTGGTCGCCTGGTCGTGGAGGGTTTGCACGTCTTCCTTGGAAGGCGTCGCGCCCAGCGGGAAGGACACCGTCTTGCCCATGTCTTCGAGCCCAGTGTCCACGGCCTTGATGAGCGCGGAGTCCTTCGTACGCGTGGGCAGCTTGTCGAGCTTGCCGCGCAGGAAGTCTACCAGCGCGGGCTGGCGCAAGATGCAGCTTGTTTCCTGCGAGAAATTCTTGAGGACCACGCTGCTGACGACCTGCGTGCCGCGCACCCAGCCGCCGATGCTCAGCAGGGTGATCAGTTCCTCGTCGTGGAGGGCTTCCATCTCCTGCTTGACCTCGTTCTGCGTGGATTCGAGTTCTTCGCGCAGGCTCGGCCAATTGTTGTCGTCGGCGAAGGCGGTGATGCTGGCCGCGCGGGCAAGGATCTCCTTGGAAACGCCGAGCGTCTTGGCGAGGGAGAGGATGTCGCGGCCGATGTTCTTGACCTGCTGGGCGTCCTGGGCCTCGACGGCGATGTAGCCGTCGGCGATGAGGCCGCCGAGGTTGAGCGCCGCCTGGGCGCGGTCCTTGTAGGCGGTGTTGATCGGGCCGCGGGCCTGGGCGGTCCAGTTGGGTTTGCACTGCTTGTTGATGGCGGCAAATAACTCGCCCGGCGTCGGCACGGTGAAGGTGTCGAGCGTGGCGGCATCGCCCATCTCCTCGGAGGTGAGCCCCTTGGCTTCCGGCGGGGTCGTGGTGGCGGCGGACGCGGATTTCGGGGCGGTCGCAGGGGCGTCCTCGTTCGCAGGCGAGGCGGCCGGCTTGTCGGGCTTTTCCTTCCGGGAGGAGCCGGTCTTCCCGTGCGCGGGTGTCGGCTCGGCGGCCGGCGCGACAGCGGGTGTTCCGAGACCGAACACGAGGGCGGCAGCAGCAAATGACTTCCAGGACGCAACGAACATGGCGGTGGAGCGACTATAGGAACACGGCCGGCAAAAGGCAAAAGCCAAAAACACCGTTCGGTCTTTTCTTCCTCCGGCACGCCGCTATTGTCGCCTTTCAAATGAAAGCCCGTGTCATCGTCATGCCGAAGCAAGCCGTGCTCGACCCCCAAGGCAACGCCGTGCGCGACGCCCTGCACCACCTCGGGCTGCCGGCGGCGAGCGCCGTGCGGGTGGGCAAGTTCATGGAGATCGACCTTGCCGATGAGCAGGGCGGTGACCGCGCCGCCCTGGAGACGCGCCTGCACGCGCTCTGCCGCGACCTGCTTTCCAACCCCGTGATCGAGGACTACCGGCTGGAACTCGGCGAATAGCGCACGGTCTGGTATAGTACGCCATGAAGTTCGCCGTTCTCCAGTTCCCGGGTTCCAACTGCGACCAGGATTGCCTCCACGCCCTGCGTGACGACATGGGCCAGGACGCCGAGTACGTCTGGCACAAGACCGAGTCGCTGGCCGGCTTTGACGCGATTATCGTGCCGGGCGGATTCTCGTACGGGGACTACCTGCGTTGCGGGGCCATCGCGCGGTTTTCGCCGGTGATGAACGCGGTGAAGCAGGCCGCCGCCGACGGCACGCTGGTGCTCGGGGTGTGCAACGGCTTCCAGATCCTGTGCGAGAGCGGCCTGTTGCCCGGGGCGCTGATCCGCAACCGTTCGTTGCGCTTCGTGTGCGAGGAGGTCGGCCTGCGGGTGGAGACGAGCGATTCTCCGTTCACCTGCGCGACCCCGGCCGGCAGCATCCTGCGCATCCCGGTGGCGCACGGCGAAGGCTGTTATTTCGCGGACAACGCCACCCTCCACGACCTCGAAACCCACGACCAGGTGCTCGTGCGCTACGTGGACGCCCAGACCGGCGAACCCGTCGCCGCCGCCAATCCTAACGGTTCGCTCTCCAACATCGCGGGCATTTGCAACCGCGAGCGCAACGTCTTCGGCCTCATGCCCCACCCCGACCGCGCCTGCAACCGCCGCCTCGGCAGCGAGGACGGCAAGAAAATCTTTCAGTCCATGCTCGACACGCTCGCCGGCCGCCGGACCGCGCCGCAGGAAGACGGCGTCCTCGCCCCGGTCGGCGCGTAGTTCTTATGTTGTCCGAACCCGCCATCACCCCCGAACTCGTCGCCAAGCACGGCCTCACGCCCGAAGAATACGGGCGCATCGAGACAATCCTCGGCCGTGCGCCCAACTTCACCGAACTGGGCGTCTTTTCCGTGATGTGGAGCGAGCATTGTTCCTACAAGAACTCGAAGCTCGAACTCAAAAAATTCCCCACGACCGGCGCGCGCGTGCTGGTCAAGGCGGGCGAGGAAAACGCCGGCGTCATCGACATCGGCGACGGCTGGGGCGTAGCCTTCAAGATGGAATCGCACAACCACCCGAGCGCCATCGAGCCGTTCCAGGGTGCGGCGACGGGCGTGGGCGGGATCATCCGCGACATTTTCACGATGGGCGCGCGGCCGGTGTTTTCGCTGAACTCCCTGCGCTTCGGTCCGATCCAGGGTGACGACGAGGCCGCGCGGCATAACCGGCGCTTGTTCGCGGGCGTGGTCGCCGGCATCTCGCACTACGGGAATTGCATCGGCATCCCGACCATCGGAGGCGAGGTGTACTTCGACGAAAGCTACCAGGGCAATCCGCTGGTCAACGTGTTCTGCCTCGGCGTGCTGCGCCACGAGCAGATCGCCCGCGGCGCGGCCAAGGGCGTGGGCAACCCGGTGTTCTACGTCGGCGCGGAGACGGGCCGCGATGGGCTCGCCGGGGCGGCGTTCGCCTCGCGCGATCTAACCGAAGAGTCCAAGGAAGACCGCCCGGCCGTGCAAGTCGGCGACCCCTTCAAGGAAAAGCTCCTGCTCGAAGCCTGCCTCGAACTCCTCCAGACCGACGCCGTCGCCGGCATCCAGGATATGGGCGCGGCGGGGCTGACGTGTTCGACTTGCGAAACAGCCAGCCGCGGCGGCAGCGGGGTCGAGATCGACCTGAACCTCGTCCCCCAGCGCGAACCGGGCATGACGCCGTACGAGATTCTCTTGTCCGAGTCGCAGGAACGCATGCTCATCATCGCCAAGCAGGGCCGCGAGGCCGAGGTGCAGGCGATCTTCGACAAGTGGGACCTGCCCTGCGCGCGGATCGGCGTGGTCAACGACGACGGCATGATGCGGGTAAAAGTCGGCGACCGGACGGCGGTCGAAATCCCCGCCCGTGCGTTGGCCGACGAGGCCCCGCTCTACCAGCGCGAGGCCAAGGCGCGCCCGGCAGAACCCGTGCTCGACCTCGCCACTGTGCCCGAGACAGACCTGCATGCGGCGCTCCTGACGCTGCTCGCGCACCCGACGATTGCCAGCAAGCACTGGGTCTGGCGGCAGTACGACCACATGGTGCGCACGGGCACGATGGTCGCGCCGGGCTCGGACGCGGCGGTGTTCTACGTGCGTGAGGCGGGCAAGATCCTCGCCGCCACCAGCGACTGCAACGCGCTCTACTGCCGGCTCGATCCGCGCGAGGGCGCCCGCATCGCCGTGGCCGAGGCCGCGCGCAACCTGGCCTGCTCCGGCGCGACCCCGCTGGCCGTGACGGACAACCTCAACTTCGGTAACCCGCATCGGCCGGAAAACTTCTGGCAACTGCGCGAGTGCGTGGAGGGTTTGGCGGAGATGTGCCGCGCCTTCGACACGCCCGTGACCGGCGGCAACGTCTCGCTCTACAACGAAAACCCTGCTGGGGCCATCGACCCCACACCAACCGTCGGCATGGTCGGCCTGATCGAGGACGAGGCGCACGTCACCACGCAGGGTTTTAAGCACGCGGGTGACGCGATTCTGCTCCTGGGTGAAGTCGGCGACGAACTCGGCGGCTCGCAGTTCCTGGCGACGGTCCACGGCCGCAAGGAAGGTCTGCCGCCGCGCCTGGACGTGGCGCGCGAACTCGCCTTGCAAAACGCCCTGCGCGCGCTCATCCGCGCCGGGAAGATCAAGAGCGCGCACGATTGTTCCGAGGGCGGGCTAGCGGTAGCGGTGGCGGAGTGCTGCGTGTCGGGCGCGGA